>CAMDHO010000015.1 GCA_945898205.1 Chlamydia trachomatis
AACTTATGTCTTGGAAAAACAAGCTATTTACATATTAAATGAATTGGATGTGGAAAGATCTTTCTAAAACTTCTCATAGAGCAAGATGAATAATCTTTTTTTTAATCCTTGTTTCTCCAGGGAAAGCGAAGTCACCCACAAGTGCTGGCAAGCTAGGGTTAAATTACTGATTCGATTGCTTCCACCTTTTGATCTTGGTAGGATGTGTTCGATTTCTAACGGAACGTCCTCTGCATTGCAATAGGCACATTTTCTATTCCATTTTTCAAGGAGATATTCTCTCACCTCATACCCTTGTAATTGACCTTGTTGATATTCAATATCACTGATTTCAGGATTTTGCATTTTTTGCATATCAAACTTCACGAGTTCCATCGAGATAGCAGTAATGGGTAAAAGCTTTTGCAATTTACTTACTAGGCTCATAATAGTATCTACACGATGTTGCAATGAAGGGGCTAACCATCCCTCTAGTCTCGTTCGATTATCAAACCTTGCGCTGCGATAACGAAGATTGTTTCGTCTGCGACGGCGCATCTGTCTTCGAGAGGTTAAGTTTGCGCTAATGGATCGTCCTCGATGGTTGATTTGGAATAGATTTAATAGGTGTTGTTTGCTTCTTATTTCTTCTCTGACTAGAGCCACACCCGTGCTTTTACTGCCAGGATCAAGTTTTATTCGAACAGTCTGAGTCTGCCCCTGAATGAGGTCTTTTAGTCTAATGGTAAACGGGTAGATTTTAACAACAACAGCGCGTCCGCGCTGAAGTAATAATTTTGCCCGTTTTTCTGATGTTGGCATCAGTGGTTTTTTGCGTTTGTCTAAAACAAATACGGCCATATACTTTTACTTTCCTTAAAAAATTACCCTTACGGGTCTAGTTACGCTGCAGTTTCCTGCAATCTCCCTTCGACAATGCTTATAAGCGGCTCCTACCCTTAAAAGGTAGCGAAAGAAACCGTCGTGGCTTTACCTTTCCACAACTTGATCTCCTCCTTCTAGGGCTTGGAACTAAGGAAGCATTCCAAGGTAGGTCTAAGGGACCTCTTATAAGCGTAGCATAGAGCGGGTCTATGCTTAGTCTGGTCAACTTGGCTTTTTCAAGCCCCGTCCTTCAGGTCGGGGGTAGTTGACCTCGTAAAATAAGTTACTTAAGGGTATTGGAATAATTATCAAAGTGCAACAGAATTTGAGCTATTGAAATATGGTTGTTGATCATTCCAACAGCTAGCATGTCAGGATCTGTAGCGTGTATTTTCGATGAATTAATAAAAAATATGGGTTATAAATTCTTTTTATTGGATTTATGTTCTATTATTTTTCAGTAAAACCTGTGTGGTATCCTGTTTATTGTTTACCGCATTACATAACATTGGAGTGGGGATATTTAAGAAAGTACCTAAGCTGAGTTGTCAATTTCTGAAAATTAAAAATTTTAATTACAAAAGCTGATTCTTCTCCAAATGTAAAGCTTCAAAAAAAACTATGTGATTGGTTTAATGTCTTTTAATCACGTAGGTAATTGACGAATTAAGTGTTGTGCTCTGATAACTTAGGTTTGTCGACAAAAAAACTCTTAAAAGAAAAAATACCAAATAACAAGAGGGTGTTTTTATGAAAGTCCTAGAGTTCATATAAATATTAAAAAACAGAGAGTCTCTTGCTCTAGAAAAAATTAATGCTAGAGAGTGTAGAGCTTGGATAGTAAATGGGTTGATTTTATGGGAAAGGAGTGATACTCTTATTTCAATTAATCTTTTATTTGATTTCAATTTGTAAATTTTTACTTGAGAGGGTACGGTGGAAACATTATTTCAAGAAGACTGCCTAACGATGGAAGAGATTCTAGTCGATGGATATGAAAAAGTATACAAAGTAGAAGATCCTACAGTGGGACTTAAGGCGATTATTTGTCTCCACGATCTTACAATGGGCCCATGTCTTGGGGGAACTCGAATCTATCCTTATTTAAATTTTGAGTCAGCTTTAACGGATGTAAAAAGACTCTCTAAAGGAATGACATACAAGTCCGCCGTGACAGGTTGTTCCTTAGGTGGGGGAAAGAGTGTTATCATTGCAGATCCTCAGACTGAAAAAACTCCAGAACTTTTAAAGTCTTTTGGACGAGCTTTAGATCGTTTAGAAGGTCTTTATATTGCAGCTGAAGATGTGGGTTGTTCGACTGATGATATAGAAATGATGGCAAGTGTTACTAAATATGTCGTAGGACTTGTTCATGACAAAAGTAGCGGCAATCCTTCTTATTTTACAGCTTGGGGAGTATATAAAGGCATTCAGGCTTCTTTAGAAAAAATCTATGGGTCTAACTCTGTAAAAGACCGAGTGATTGCTATTCAAGGAGTCGGAAGTGTTGGATCTATTTTGGCGGGACTTCTCTTTTGGAATGGCGCCAAGCTTATCCTCTCTGATGTAAATGAAGATAAAGCACGTAAAATAGCCAAGCAATACGGGGCTACATACCTAGATTCAAAAGAGATATTAACAGTAGATTGTGATGTGTATTCTCCTTGTGCTTTAGGTGGAATTATAAATGAAGAAACAATCCCAGGGTTTCGTTGTAAAATCATTGCTGGAGCAGCAAATAATCAGTTGTTGTCTGATTCAGATGGGGATGCTCTTACAAAAAGAGGCGTTTTATATGCGCCTGATTTTGTAATCAATGCAGGGGGACTTATCAATGTTGCTGAAGAGCTTTATCTAGAAGGGTATGATCCTGTTTCTTCACGCAATAAAGTGGATTCTTTATATGACCTGCTGTTAACGATATTTGATTCAGCGGAGAAGTCTGGTCTTTCAACTCATCAGACAGCGGTTAATTTAGGGGACTATCGATTAAAGAATAAAATCGGTTGTAGAGTAGAAGCTCCTTGTTTTCATCATTTTACATAAGAGATTTTATGGAAGCGTCTTTTCAGTCTTTACTTATAGAAAAAACGGACTTTGCTATCTCCTCTTGCTACCCTGATTGGAACGGGGGGGGGGCAGAAATTGTCCAAAGTTCTCAAGAGATCTTTGGTCATTATCAATGCAATTCCTGTTTGAAGATTGGAAAGACACTTAAAATAAATCCTCGTGATGTGGCAACATCATTAAAAAATTTCCTTATGGAAGATCCCTCCTCAAAGTCTCTTTTTTCTCAAATTGAGATTGCGGGTCCTGGATTTATGAATATGACTCTATCTACTGCTTCTATTGAAACGCGAGTTAATACAGTTTTAAAAGATGAGTTTTTAGGAGTTTCAAGACCGGATCGTAGACAAAAAATAATTGTAGAATTTTCATCTCCAAATGTTGCAAAAGAATTGCACGTGGGGCATTTGCGATCGACGATTATAGGGGATTCTATTGCCCGTATTTTTGAGTTTTTAGGCCACGATGTTCTTCGATTGAATCATATCGGAGATTGGGGAACTCAATTTGGCATGCTTATTTGTTTTTTAAAAGACCACCATTCAGAGGTCCTATCGGGTTCTGTAGTCACGGATTTAACTTCTTTAATGGATTGGTATAAAGCATCGAAGAAGAAGTTTGATGAAGATGCGGATTTTAAGAAAAGGGCGCAACTTGAAGTTGTTAGATTACAGTCAGAAGACAAAGAGTCTCTTGCGGCGTGGGGAATGATTTGTGAGATTTCTCGTAAAGCATTTCAATCTATTTATGATTTAATGGACGTAAAAATAGAGGAAAGAGGGGAGTCGTTTTATAACTCTTATTTAGCCGAACTAGTAGCAGATCTTGAAAAGAAGGGCCTTGTTACCGTTTCAGACGGAGCTAAATGCGTTTTTTTAGAAGGGATTATAGGTAGAGATGGAGAGCCTCTTCCTATGATTATTCAAAAATCTGATGGGGGATTTAACTATGAAACAACCGACATGGCGGCATTAAAGCATCGCATAGACGTGGAAAAAGCAGACCGTATTATTATTTTAACAGATGCGGGACAGTCCTTACACTTCCAAATGGTTTTTCAGGCTGCTTTAAAAGCCGGGTATTATGATGCTTCTAAGGTTCGTTTAGATCATGTGACCTTTGGCGTTGTTTTAGGACCAGATGGGAAAAAATTTAAAACACGCTCTGGGGAAACTGAGAAGTTAATCGACCTTTTATTAGAAGCTGTTTCCCAAGCAAAAGTTATTGTAGATGAAAGATTACCGGAAGAGTCTAAATCAGAAAAAGATCTAATTGCTAAAGCTTTAGGAATTGGCTCTGTAAAATATGCTGACCTATCGGGAAATCGTGTTAAAGATTATGTGTTTAGCTATGATAGGATGTTAAAATTTGAAGGGAATACGGCTTCATTCCTGTTGTATGCCTTTGTTCGTATTCAAGGGATTAAGAGAAAGGGTCATTGGGATATTTCCAATTTATTAAATCAATCCTCGATTACTCTTTTACACCCATCTGAGATATTACTAGCTCTTCATCTTTGTCAATTACCAGAAACTTTAGAAAGTATTGCTAAAGATCTCTTTCCTAATCGTCTTTCTGATTATTTATATGTGCTTTCTGAAAAGTTTAATGCTTTTTATCGAGATTGTCGGGTTGAAGGGACTTTAGAAGAAAAAAGTCGTATCCTTCTTTGTGAGGCAGTGGCTCGTATTTTACAGAAAGGGCTCGAACTTTTAGGTCTTCATACCGTTTCTCGTATGTAATATATGCTTTTCTCTTTGACAGTCAATAAGTTATAATGCTATTTAGGTTTTGTATTGTTAAAAAAGCATGCGATAAGCGGCCGAAAATATTCACATGAAAAGAAAACAGCTAATAGAGTTGTATATGGCAATTGGGGCTATTGCAAAATATCTTATTAATTTGCCTTCCGGAAAATCGTAAGCGCAGATCATAAACGAACTTTGTTTTTCTCCTCAGGGTTTTTTGTTTTCTGAATTCTCAGAATTATATCATTCTCTTTTCGATGAAGCTCAGCATCATATTGCAATTGTCCGCGCTTTAGCAAAAAAAAGAAAAGGAATGCCTTTAAAAGAGTTGTTAAAAGTAACGAATCTATCTCAAGGAGGAAGAGTTTCGGAAATTATAGAAGAGCTTGAAGAGTTTGGATTTGTCATGCGAATGCCTTCATTTGGCAAAGAAACTAAAGATCGTAAAATTCGATTAATGGATGAATATACATTTTTTTATCTTTCTTGGATCGAGGGGATTAGGTCAAATGTATTAAAAATGTTAGCTGACTCTACTGCTAACTATTGGAATACAATTTATAAAACTCCCGCTTGGTATGAGTGGTCAGGTCACGCATTTGAAAATGTTTGTTTGAAGCATATTAACAAAATTAAAGTTGCTTTGGGTATTAATGGAGTAGCTACGGAAGAGAGTCATTGGCATTACTTTCCAGGAGCTCATGAAAAAGGTGCTGAAATTGACCTTGTTATTGATCGTTCGGACGATTGTATTAACTTGTGTGAAATGAAATTTTGCAATAATGAATTTGTAATTTATTGTAATTATGCGGAGAAATTGGAGAGGAAAAAAGAGGTTTTTCAAGCCATTACAAAAACAAAAAAAACTATTTTCATTAGAATGATCACACCATTTGGAGTAATAAAAAATGAACATTATATTGGACTTGTGGATGAGCAATTGACTATGGACAGTTTGTTTTAATGGCAGACAGGCAACCCAAATTTGACTGGAAAACTCGATAAGGCTTTGTCTGTTATTATTTTTCTCGTTTTTCTATTCAATTTTTTATCGGCACCCCACTCATTGCATAGGTTAACAAGTAACTTATTCAGGATAACCCAGAGGCCTTAAGTATTGTTTAATTTCCTATCCAATTTTTGCTAATTATTATAAATATCTCTGAAAAAGACTGTATTGGTTTTTTTAAGTTGTTAATTTTTATGCTGTTGTTAGATTTTTTTGCAAAAAAATATGAAGTAATTTACAGTGAGTTTAGAGTTGTAAAAATAAATTATTAAATAATTGGAATGAATATGAGAAAAATTCAGATGTGTCTTACTGCGATAGTTGCTTTTTTAGGAAGTGTATCATCAGTTTCTTATGCAGGACAGTCTCCAGTTAACGAACTTCCTCCGGATCCTTTGACAGATATGACTTCAGATGAAGAAGTGTTTTCAGGCCAACTTAATGATCAAAACCAACAACAATTTGCTCAAATGACTTCTGCTCAAAGAAGAGAGGTAATGAGCATGGTAGGTTTATTTAATGATACGGGGGATGGTTTAAGCCCAGATGCTGCCTTAGATAAAGTTGTTTCTACATTGCAAGAGAAGGAGTGATTTACATGAAGTATCTCATTTGTTTTTTACTTGTTAATTGTTGTGTAAATGGAAATTCTATAGAACCTACTGCTGTTTCAAAGGCTAGGATGTTTTCCCTATCTCCAGAAGAAATGGTGTTTGCTTCTAAATTATCAGATGAAAATCGTCATCGATTTTGTTACCTATTTTCTCCTAAAGAAAGGAGTTTATCTATGCATGCTAGCGATTCTTCTTTACTCCCAGATCAAAATGTAGAATTGGTGTTTTCTGCAGCTACTTATTAAAATTAAAGCAACGTAGTTAAAAAAATGGAAGCGGTCCTAAAAATAAGTAGTGGAGGCTTCCCACAAGAAAATGACATATAATGCTTGTTTCAATAATTTTGGTTGCTTGATAGAGGATTGCGTAAGTAAGGCCGACAGCAAAGGTTGGTATTAAAAAAGAAAGATCCCCTACCCAAGATAAATGAAAAAGTAGATAGATTAAAGCTGTAATTGCCACGGTACAGATTTGAGATTTTAGCCCCCCTCCCAGCCATCCAACAAGTTCTTTTTGTAAAAAACCTCTTAAAAGAGCTTCTTCTGGAATGATGTTAAAAAACAGATTGGCAATAGCCCAAGCAAAGAATGAAAGAGAGAAATGGAAATGCCAGAGAGAAGGGTATAACAGGAAAAAAAAAGTAGTTAAGAAACTGGTCGCTATAAAAGCGACTCCTATAGGAGTGATTAATATTTTTAACGAAGTCTTAGAGATGTTTAATGTGGGGACTATCCATCCTAATAATGTAAGTCCGACAAAGGTTTTACTGTAGCTTAGGCAAAGAGGATAAGGTAAAAATGTCTGATCAAGAAATCCTGGTAAGATATGAAAAAAAAGAGCCCCACCAAGCAAGAATAGTGTAGAGGCTAGAAGAAATCGAGAGAATCCTCGAAGTTCAAATTGAAGCCCCCAAATAAGTAAAATGAAAAAAGTTAAAGGAAGAAAGGCTATAGGAGCGAGTAGTCCTGAGGCAAAAGCTCCCAGAAAAGAAAGAAAGCCGAAAGATCCCCAGATCCAAAATGCTTTTTTGATCCAAATGCTTAAAAGAGCCATTAATAAGGAAAAAAAACTTAATATGTGGATGGGATGGTGATAGAAAATAGAAAAGCTGATAGCTTGCATGATGATATAATGTGAATTGATCTTAAATGCATATTTGATTAATTTCGTTTTTTTTCAAAGAAAAATGTAAGAAGTGGGGGCGGATTTTGATTCGTAAAAAAAATAAAGATATAGAGTGGTTAGAATTTGAGCAATTGCAAGGGATTTCTAGGTTGCAACATGCTATTTTTTTACGTCACGGAGGGGTTAGCTCGAAAGAGTTTGGAAGTCTTAATGCTGGGGGCTCTACAGGAGATAATCCTCTTTGTGTAGAGGAAAATAGAGCGCGTATAATTTCACTTTTCCCATCAGGTCATTTAATTTCAGCAAAACAAGTACATGGAATTCATCTGCAAGAAGTAGAGGCCTCATATTCTTCAGAAGAAGGTTGTGATGGCCTTATTACAAAAGAAAAATATAAGGCGCTTATGATTAAGCACGCAGATTGTCAATCGACTATTTTCTATGATCCTATAGAAAATATATTGGCTAATATTCACTGTGGGTGGAGAGGAAATGTACAAAATATTTACAAACGCACTATAGAGACTTTAAAGAAATTGGGATCCAAACCAGCTAATATTCTAGTCTGTATTTCTCCAAGCTTAGGACCTAATAAGTCAGAATTTATTAATTTTAAGGAGGAGTTTCCTTCTTATTTTCAAGACTTCCAGTGGAAGGAGAATTATTTTAATCTTTGGGAGGTCAGTCGAATGCAGTTAGTGGAATCAGGGGTTCTTCTTTCTCATATAGAATGTGCTGAAATTTGTACTTATGAAAATGAGCAAGACTATTTTTCTTACCGCAGAGATAAAGTCACGGGAAGAAATGCTTCCCTAGCAATGCTTTGTTAAATAAAAGAGGTTTCTTAAAAGTTATTCATCTTCAAACTCTTTAATGCCTTTAGGTATCCTAGTGCGAGATATGCCCGTTGCTTGATGAACAAGGTTTACTCCTCCTTTTCCTAAATTTTTAGCTTCTGTAGCGGCCTAAAGTCGTCGACTTTTTTCATTTAGACAACGAGAGATTTTCTAATATTTAAATTGAATTGAAAGATAAATTCATTTTTCATGAAGGCTTTATATTTAACGCCTCTACAAAAGTAGAGGCATTTTTCTAATGGGCTTCTTTAGATAATTTATAGACGGGTTCCTTAATAGAGAAGGCTATCCAGAGAGAGATAAGAAATCCAATGGGGAAAATCATTAAGGCATATTGAAAATTATAGGTGCCATTAATGGATGCTTTATCAATTAAAAACCCAGTCAAAGGTTGGCCTATAAAAGCTAGGCCCATAATGATTAAAGCTGCAAGTCCCATGGAAGTTCCTTGTAATTTAGGAGGGGAAGAGTCTGCAATCATGGGATATCCTAGAATTTGAGATGCGGAAAAGAATCCAAGGGAAAAAAATAGCGCAATCATAGTTAGAAGCGTAGGGGCTTGAATGGTCATAATCAAGAAAAAACTAACTAAACTTACTAGTGTTCCTGCAATCATCCAAATTTTCTTTCTTTGAAAGAAGTCGCTTAGAAATCCATAGCAAGGAGATCCTACAATAGTGCCAAAGGAAATCATGCTGCTAATAAGAGAGGCGTTTAAAAGATCAAAATGAAGGACGTGAGTAAGATATAAATTTCCTATCATTGCACTGATAATCATAAGGGGTAAGTTAAGAAATCCTGTATAAAAACCACATTTCCAAATTTGAATGTTTGAAAAGGCTGGTTTTAAATTGGAAAGGAAAATCTTAATCGGAGTCTTTTCTATAGTAGAAGTCTCTAGTTTATTTTCCTCTACAAAAATAAAATTAAGGACCCAAATAAGGCATCCAACAATCCCATCAAAAATAAGGGTTTTTTGCCATCCAAAACTCTCAGCCAGTAGAGTAAAGGGGACTTGAGCAAGGACTCCTCCTAAAAGACCGATAGTGATCATCACGCTCATAATCAAAGCACTTTTTTCTTTAAACCAGCTTTTAGCAAGACACATACAGCTTAAAAAACAAAAAGCATTGCCAATGCCGGATAAGAAATGAGATATGGCTGCTTGGGTAAATGTGGTAGATATAGCAAATCCGAAGGTTCCTATAATGCAAAGTCCAAGAGCGGCTAAGATTACCTTTTTAATAGGAACGCGGTCTAAAATTATGCCAGCAGGGATAAGAAAAATAACATCGGCTAAAAGGTAAGTGGAGCAAAGAGCCGAGAAATCTGTAGTTGATAATGAAAGATCTTTCATGACAAAAGAAGAGATGGCATTAAGCATGTGAAATTGGACGAGTTCATAAGAGAAAAAGCAAGCTGCTATAAGGCAAACTAGCCATCCTTTGGTTTTGTTTTTCATACATGCTCCAGGATGTGAGAAAATGTTTTATTGCTTTGGCGAAAATGTTTCATGCAGACGGAGATGTAACTTTCATTTCCACCTACTTGAAATTGATTTCCTTCTTCTACAGGATCGCCATTTTGATCAATTCGTATATTCATAGTAGCTTTTTTCCCGCAATGACAAATGGTTTTTATTTCGACCATTTCTTCTGCCCAGGCGAGTAGATAGCTACTAGCCTCAAAAGGTTCTCCTTTAAAGTCGGATCGAAGCCCATAACATAAAACAGGTAAATGAAGTTCACTTGTTATTTTTGTTAATTGTTTAATTTGTTCTTTTTTCAAGAAATGGACTTCGTCAATTAAAATACATCGTAGATTTGGAAGGGTGTCTTTTTTTTGCAGTACATACTCAAAAAAATCCATTTGGTTATCAAATCCAATAGCCTCTTGCGTTAGGCCGATTCTAGAATGAACTGCAGTTTTTCCAAAACGATCATCGATAGTGGGGGCAAAAAGTAGAACTTGCATTCCACGCTCAACATAGTTGTAGCTAGATTGTAGAAGGGTAGTACTTTTTCCTGCATTCATGGCTGAATAATAAAAATAAAGTTTGGCCATAAGAGTCCTGGTTTTTTTAAGCTATATCTTAATACATGATTTCCTTAATCCGCAGCAACAGATTTATTTTTCTTCTGTTTCATTAAGGATTTTAAGTTGAGGGTATTTTTTAGCATACGAGTTTTTAACTTTGGCTTGGTATCCGCAACCTTTTAAAATTCTGGGAACCCCGAAAATTTCAATAATAGGCCAGCTTCGGCATACTTTAGGTCTGAAAAAATATCTGGAGCAGCTTCCGTTTTTTTTTAGATATCGACAGCCCATAACAGTGATAGGCTTTCCTTCATATTCATAAGGATCTTTTGTTCTTGGGTAAAAACCGAAGACTTCTGTATGCCAAAAAAAAAGTAATTTCCCCAAAAAGCCTTTAACTTCTGGAAGTAAAATGTAATGGCAACAATTTCCGCGTCTTTTACAAGTCCCAACTGGTTTAAAAGGAGGAGGAATAATCAATCTTGCCGTTTTTTCTGCGGCGACTTCTAAATATAAAAAGGGTAAGATTAAAATTCGCAAAGACCAGCGGATCCAAGAGAAAAGTTTTTGTTTCGGAATACCATCTATAGGATCTTCAGGTGGCTCTGTAGCATTTTCTGCAGCTGCAAGTATGTCATTTAAGTCCATGATGTTTTCTCAACTTTTCTGAAAGGTATTGATGGTTTTACGTGTTTATATGAGATAGATTTAAATATAAAGCTAAATTAAATTTACGAGAATGTATTTTTTTAATATGACAATTTGAGGAAAAGAAAATGTCTTTAGTGATAGATAAAAACTTAATAAAAAAAGTCTGCACCTTCGGAGTGTTATTTGTAAGTTATCTTGCTGCAGAAATTTATCAAGAGAGCTTGCACCAAGGGTGGGGGCAATATTTTAATGTGGAAGAGACTTTTTTTGAAGAAAAAACAGCTGTGCAACATATGATCTTATTTCAATCAGCTGTGTGGGGGCGGGTTCTTGCTTTAGATGGAGTGATACAAACAACAGAAAAAGATGAATTTGTATATCATGAAATGCTCGCTCATGTCCCTATTGTCTCTCATGGGAATGTAAAAAAGGTTCTGGTCATCGGAGGCGGGGATGGGGGGCTTATTCGCGAAGTACTTCGACACAAAAATGTAGAAAAAGTGACTTTAGTGGAAATTGACTCCTCGGTAATCGAATTTTCAAAACACTATCTTCCTATGCTTTCAAAAGGGGCCTTTGAAAATGCAAGGTTAGAAGTTCTCATAGAAGATGGCACCCAATTTGTAAAAGAGACAGATGAGCAATATGATGTGATTTTATGTGATTCTACAGATCCAATAGGCCCAGGCGCGGTTTTATTTACTTCTGAATTTTATGGGGATTGTAAAAAGATATTAACTCCTAAAGGGGTTTTTGTTTGCCAAAGCGGCGTGCCAACATTGCAAAAAGAAGAATTTAAAAAGACTTATCAAAATTTGAATGACCATTTTCAAGATGTAGGATTTTATTTGGCAGTTATTCCAACCTATGTAGGTGGGCATATGGCACTTGGATGGGCTACAGATGACAAAGATACCCGCCAGCTGTCTTTGGAAGAATTAAATCGAAGAATGGATCAAATTTCAGGAGAAATGCAGTATTATACACCTGAAGTTCATAAAGCGAGCTTTGCTCTTCCTCAATTTATGCAAAAAATCTTAATAAGTGAGATTGATTAAATGTCATCGATTGTTTGATGTCTTATTAAAATTTTTTTATTTATATGAGTTGGAGTTAAATAAGAACTTAAAGAGGCGTGAAACCGTTCGTAACTACAGAGGTCTCCGCAAGTAAATAGGTCTATAAAGCAAGATGCATATTCCGGATATGTGTGGATGCTAGCATGGCTTTCAGAAAGTAGAAAGACCATGGTCATGCCGTCTCCTGGAAATAGATAAGAACTGGAGTTCAAAATAGTGGCTCCGGATTCTTTTATCGCTTGTTCCATAGCTTGAACTAATGAGTCGGTGTCACATAAGGCCGACATGTTGCATCCAGTGTAGCTAGCGATGAAATGTTGGCCTTTAAAATCATGAACCTCTTCAGAAAAACAGAGAGAGGTAAAAGCTAGGAAAAAAAATATTTTTTTTATGAAACTGAAAATCACAATATTCCTTAGGTGATAATTTTTTTAGATTTAGAGGATTGATTATTAGCTGAATAAGCAATGTAAAGTCGCAAATATTATTTGTGGGGGGCAATAACTTTCAAGAAAAATCTTGTTTTTTTAACGAGAAGGTTGCATTTAAGCATTAAAGGAGGATCAAATTTTATTTGATCTTTAAAAAAAGCTTACAAAAAAACAAAGGAGTAGATTGTATGAAAAAGTGTATGTTCATTTTTTTATGTGTTGTAACTAGTGGTTTTCAAGAGATGTACGCAGACAACGCATCGAATTATGCAGGATCTCTAAATAGAGAAATCCCCATTGTGTCTTCGGTGGGTCCATTGGCTGTTGCGAATCTTAAGTTGAATTATCAAGGAAATGTAATTGTCGCTCGTAGCGGTGAAAAGATTTTTAGTACGTTGAATTTTTCTTGTGAAACTCCTTTTGTAACCCCTAATTCCTTATATCAAATTGTAGTTGGGTATGATGAAATTGGACCACAAAAGTGTATTCTTAACGAATTAGGCTATCAAATCGAAGGAAAAGAGGGCATTCTCTCCTTTTTTTGTGAAGCCCCTTCGACTCCAGGTATTTATGAAGTTCAATGTCATATGTCTTCAGCAAGCTCTTCAGTAGAAGCCTTGCAAAAATGGTGGGATCAACCAATGGGAGATCATAATGAGAAAGTAACAATAGGTAGAATTATTGTAAAATAGTGACTGTTTTTGTTATGCTATCTTAAAAAAGGGAATCCACCCTTATTTAGAGGCAAGATATTATGGAAGCGTGGGAGTCTTCGATAGGGGTGGATATTGTTGTATCGGCTCAAAGTTCTTTCCAAGAACTGCACGTCGATGGAGATTGTGTTTTTTGGATAGAATCAAGACCCCTTGAAAAGGGGAGGCGGGCGCTAATGAAAAAAGAAGGAGACGATGCTCTTTTCGAGCTATTTCCTTCTATGAGCATTCAATCTAAAGTTCATGAGTATGGTGGTGGGGCTTTTTTTTCTAAGGAAGGATTGCTTGTTTTTTTTGACATTAAAACTTGTTCCTTATTCTTTCAAATAGACGGAAGTGAGCCGACATGCTTGGCGAAAGATCCTTTAAAGCGATGGGCCAATTTTTGTTTCTCTCCTGATTTAAAAGATATGATCTGCATTTGTGAAGATCACAGTGAAAATGAACTATTAAACTACCTAGTAACTTTTAATCTTTTAACAGGTGCTGAAAAGATAATTCATAGAGGATTTGATTTTTATGCGTCCCCTCAATGGAGTCCAGATGGAAAAAAGATAGCTTTTGTATCTTGGAATTTTCCTCATATGCCGTGGGATGAGAGCTTATTAAAAATAATATCTTGGGAAGATTGTGATGAACTTTTTTCCATCGGAGGAATAGAAGAATCTATTACTCAATTTATTTGGATTTCTCGAGAAAAAATTATTTTTGCATCGGATCGAAATGGTTTTTCGAACTTGTATTTTTGGACTCCGGAGGGAGAAACCCTTCTTTATAAAAAAGATGCAGATTTTTCTTCTCCTCTCTGGGTTTTAGGAAAAAAAGATTTTGATTTTTTTTACTCTGAAGGAAAAAAGTGTTTAATTGTAAGTATTTGTGAAAAAGCAATAGATTCTTTGGCTGTTTTAGAAATAGAAACACGAAAATTACATAAATTAGAAATTCCCTATACAGTCATAGATTCTTTAGATGTGGGCTCAAAGGGAATCTATTTTATAGGCGGATCAGATGTCATTCCTTTATCTTTAGTTTTTTTAGATATCAAAACATTTAAGTGCGAAGTAATAGTGTCTAGTTCGGAGTGTCCTGAACATTTAATGCCTTTTATTTCTAAAGCAAAGGAACTATCTACAGTTTCTTCTTTAGATGGTCAAAAAATTTTTGGATTTCTTTACCTTCCCAAAAATCCTGAGTATGAAAGTCAAATTCCCCCGCCTTTAATTATAAAATGCCATTCGGGTCCTACAGCGCATGTTCAGCCTCTTTTAAATTGGAATATACAGTTTTGGACAAGTCGAGGATTTGCTCTATTGGACGTTAATTATAGAGGAAGCACCGGCTTTGGTCGAAAATATCAAAAAGCATTGAATCATAATTGGGGTCTTTTAGATGCACAAGATTGTCTAGATTTAGCTCGTTGTCTTGTCGAGGCTTCACAAGTAGATGGGGATGCTCTTTTTGCAAAAGGTGGAAGCTCCGGAGGTTTTACGGCCCTTTGTATAGCATCTATTTCCCCTGAGTTAAAAGGCTGTATCAGCGCGTATGGAGTAACAGATCTTTGCTTGTTAGCTAAAGAGACTCATAAATTTGAACGTTATTATTTAGATTCTTTGATCGGTGATTATGAGGAGTTTTCCCTTAGATATATTTCAAGATCTCCGATTCATCGAGCGGGTCAAATTACATGCCCCACACTTTTTGTGCACGGGGATCAAGACTTTGTTGTCCCCTTGACTCAAGCAATTGAACTACAGAAGAAATTACCTTTATCGGAACTTATAGTATTTCAAGGTGAAGGGCATGGATTTCAAAGGGCAGAGACAATTAAATCTTATTTAGAGGCAGAGCTTGCTTTTTATAAGAGAATTTTGAATTAAGAAATTTCCAGTTATATAGGAGAAAAGCCGTGAACCTTTTTATGAGCCTTAAAGGCTTAGTTTGTTTTTTTTGTTTATTTTTCATGTCTTTAGGTCATTCTGAGTCGGTTACAGTTCAAAAAGTAGATGTTGTGGTTTTAGGTGGTGGGGCAGCGGGTCTTACATCAGGTATTTATCTTGGAAGGGCTGGTTTTTCTACTCTTGTTTTAGATGGGCCTAATCCAGGAGGCGCTATTACCCAATCTAATATGGTATATAATTGGCCAGGATATAAAGAGATTAGTGGATTAGAGTTAATGGATCAATTAAGAGGGCAAGCTGAAAAAAATGGGGCTGTCTTATGTGAAGAAAAATTAGTGTCGGCTAATTTGTCTCAACATCCTTTTTCTTTCACAGTGCAAAATGTATATGATAAATCAAAGAAAAGACAAATTATCGCCGATGCTTGTATTATAGCAATGGGGGCTGAGGCAAAGAGATTGGAAGTTGCGGGAGAAAAAACCTATTGGTCTAAAGGGGTGTATACCTGTGCAGTTTGCGATGGAGCTCTTTATAAAGATAAACTAGTTGCTGTCGTAGGAGGAGGGGATGCCGCCTTATTAGAAGCTGATTATTTAGCTGGTATTGCAAAAAAGGTGTATGTTTTTAATCGTAAAGACAAATTTAAGGGCGTTGAAAAGGTTCGAGGGAAGAAACTTTTTGAGTTGCCGAATGTCGAAGTCCTTTATAATGTAAGCGTAAAAGAAATTAAGGGAAATGGTTCTTTGCTAGAGTCTGTAACCTTATTAGGAAACAATGGAGATCATAGTGAAATTAAACTGGATGCTCTTTTTTTAGCGATAGGAGCAACTCCGAATACTCAGTTTTTTTCTAAAGAACTTCAATTGGATTCTCTTGGATATGTTGTTTTAAAAAAGGGATGTGAAACATCTATTCCAGGTGTATTTGCAGCGGGAGATGTGGCGGATCCTATTTTTAAGCAAGCTATTATTGCGAGTGGGGATGGTGCTAAAGCCGCTATGCAAGCAATTGATTATTTACAGCTTGTCTCTTTAAAAAAGGCAGCTCCTATAGAGATCTCTGTAAAAAAAGAAGAGGGTATATCAAAGGTTATAGAGATAAGTTCTCTTTCTCAGCTTAAAGAAATTGTCACTAAAAATAAACAGCTTATTCTTTTAGATTTTTATGCAACTTGGTGTGGGCCTTGCCGTTATCTTGGAAAATTTATGGACCAATGGGCTAAAGAATTACAGGGGAAAGCAATTATTTGTAAGGTAAATGTAGATCTAGCAGGGGATATTGCTATGCGATATAAAGTACAGTCTATGCCAACATTTGTTATTCTCGATGTTGAAGGAAAAGAAATTGCAAGAAAAGTTGGAATAGATGAGATTACTCAATACATAAATCAGATTAAAAAGTAAAAGTGGAATTGAAACTAGTGCGCAGGAGACCCTGCGCACTGAGATTCTTAAATATAAACGTTGAAGGCAATAGTTCCTGTAGTAAAGCGAGCTGAGTTTCTTCCGGCAATAGAAAACCAAACCCCTCCAATAATTCCAATATTAGGATTCCAGTTATATTCAAGAGCGGGAGCTAAGCTAAACTGTTCGGCAGAAGGAGATCCCATTATAGCTGGGACTCCAGGTGAAATAAAGCCAGGGGATCCTGAAAATCGAGTTTTATTATTATGTTGGTAATAAAAGTCGAAAGCAAGAGCCCAGTTTTTTGCCATGTTGTATTCTAGACCAAGATCAACAAAGTAAAAGTTTCCTTGATAACCTGTTCCTCTAGTTCCATCTGTTCCTCCGTAAACACTAAGATTGTGAATATTGACAGGGTTCGGAATGCTGTAACTGAATGCAAGTCTAGGGGAAAGAAAATGCATTTCAGCGACTTGAAAAAGTCTTCCCATAGTTAAAACGGCAGTGGGTTCCCAGGTTCCGCTTCCAGCAGCATCGGTTCCAAGCTTTTTTGGGTTTAAATTATCATATTTACCTGTAGGAATAACGGCGTGGAGCCCTAGTTTAATAGCTGGCCACCAAGTCCCGGGCTCTTCGTTTAAAAGTTGTATGTTAAAGCCAAAAGGGATGTTCCCAAACTGCACGGACCTTTCTCCTTGATCAAATTGATAAAAAGCTTGAACTTGTAGCGAGAAATCTAGGTATGGGGTAATGCCAACCCAACCAGGTACTAATAGTTGTAAATTATAGAAGTTTGGAATGTCTTGATAATCCCAATTTTTATCATAGGCTCCAGTAATAGCAAAGAAGAAAAGATAAGGTTCTATATCATAGTGACCCTCTGGAATAGTATGCGCAGAAGGGCAGAGTAAAGGCCCGGTAAATAGAGGAGAGGATTGCTCTGTTAAAACAGGGGTATAAAATGAGGCTCCTGTGGAGGCGTTGGCATTATGAAGTGCAAACGGAGAGCATAAAAGTAAAAATAAGATCTTTTTAATGTGCATGTTTAATCCTGTTTAAGGTGTTTAAATCCAATTCAGTGTAAAATGAAATATTTGAATTAAAAGTTCTAGTACAATAAATAAAATAAGAAGAGCAAGCATCCATTTGCCTCCAAAAAGTTGTCTGTTTTGAACTATATATTTTTTGTGATATCTGCCGACCCAGACCATAAGAGGGGGGAAGAGTCCAAATAAAATGGCGCAGCTATAGCCTCCGGCATAGTTCAGAGCGATTAAAAAAAGATTTGGATTGGTAATAGAAATGAGGGTGGGGGGAACAAAAACAAGTAAGCAAAGGAATACTTTTTTAAAGCCCTTCTTGTGGATTTTTAAGCCATCTGAAAGGAAGTCTAGGAAAGCCAGAGATAAAGCTATATAAGAAGTTGTTAAAGTAAAGAAAGCAAAAGCTTTTCCTATTTGGAATAAAAGCGGATGACCTGTAATTTCCTTTAAGGGTTGGACGGCATTTTGTCCGAGAGCTTTAGCTTGAACTAAAGTGTCATAAGGCAAAATAGAAAGAATTAATACTTCCCAAACTAGGTAAACGATGAGAGGAATGGACGTTCCCAAAATAATGGTAAGACGTACTTTTTTTACATTTCTTTCCATATAGGTCATCAAAGTGGGGATGATAACCTGATAAGTAAAGGCTGTAAATAGAACTGGCAGTGCTAGATATGCCTTAGACCAATCGCTGCGCTTTAGAAGAGTAAAATCCGTGTAGGGATGAGAAAAGCAAATGAATAATAGATAAGTGCTGATAACTCCTGCGAAAAGGCAAGCATTGAGTCTGTCTACAGAATTAGTTCCCAGGTAAACGACAGGAGAAAATAAGAGTACATATAAGACTGCAAACGCCCATGGGGGCATGGCAATTCCTATAATGTCTTGCAGAACTTCGCCCCCTCCTGCTACGTGAGCAATCATGACAGTTACAAATAAAAACAGGTAAACTCCCCAGCAAACAATTCTACCAATAGGCCCTAAGAGTTTATGGGCCATCGTAATTAAATTAGAGTCTTTGGGCATCCAAAGGCAGGCTTCAAGAAGTAGAAGACCTGTACAGAGCATGAAAAGCCAGCAAAGAATATATATACTTATAGAAGGGAGAAATCCTGCGGGACCTGTAGCGATAGGAAGAGCTAACATTCCTACTCCTATTGTGGTTCCTGCTATAAGTAGTGTTCCACCTAAGACGTGACCTAGAGATTTAAACAAATGCATAATAATTTCTCTTAATTAAAATAGTCAAAAAAACTATTGTGATTGCTTTTTTTTTTTTAATCAAGATTTCTTGCTTTTTTTACCGAAAAAATAACACCTTCTTTTGATTATTTAGATAACAATGAAACTTATTGATCATTGGGGTGTAATTCAAGGTCTTGCAAGACGCCTTGCCGCTCTTTAAAGATAAAAAGGGATCGAGAGGTTTTCTGAAATGTTTTTTCATTTGCGAAAGAAATTCTAATAGAGATCTATGTAAGATGGGACGCAAGCAGATTCCTGAAAATCAGACTTGGAAGCCCCCTGAGATGCATTTATTTTGTGAACCTGCATAGACTCTAGAAGCTAAACAGCTCTTTTCTTTTTATTTACCAAGGCGGCGCTTGGCTTTTTCTAAAGTAAAGAGTTTTGTTAGTAAAGTCGATATATAGGATATGATGATCTAAAAATGGGGTTCCCAAAATACCGTCGATGTCTGTAAGTTTAGGAGTGAGGGCGTAAGAGTAAAACGTAATATTCCCTAGATCTCGTCCTTCCAGGGTGCATTCAGAGGTAATAGTATTTAATCCAACTTCGGTTATGTCTCCTTCTTCCCCTTCTAAAATAGAAGATCGAATAAGATTAACAGAGCTTCCTGTGTCGATAGAAAAGTTTTTGATGCCCCACTTTGTATTCATCTGAATGTTAATCCCCATCAGACCTATGGTAAAAGGCATCTTTTGCATTTGATGTAAGAAGTAGCCCATCTCTCCTATTTTTTTTAAATCATTTGTGGCTATGATTCTTGTTCGACAATAATCCATAAGCCAATTAAACCTTTGGAGTAAAGGTCTGCCAATAGATCCAATATGTGTAGGATGAAGTGTTTTTGAGTTTTCTTTGCTCCATATAACTTGATTGAGAAGGCTTTCGCTTTCAAATTGTTGGGCAATAACATGTGAGAATTTAAGGTTCCCAAGAGTTACTTTCGGAATAATGTAATTAGGAGCTTCATATTCATTCCCATTAGGAATTTTCCAATGACCCATTCCGTGAACTTTCTTTCTTTCTATTTCATCTAGAACATCTTCTCTAAAACCTAAGTCAAATTTAGATCCAAGATCAATGTCTAAGAAAAATGGTTTTCCTTCTATTTTTACTTCAGTATAGGGGGTGTCAGCTCTTCCAAACTTGATTACAAGGGGTTCATAGTACTTGTGTGTCTTAAGAAAGCACCAAGCAGTTGTTAAGCAAGCTAAAACACAAATGAGCAGTAAAATTTTTCTTTTCATTCAAAGCATCCAATTAAAATATTCCTGTTGCATTTATTTCAACTTTTCCAGATGTGCCATTTCGATCATTACGGTTAACTTCTCCTCCTACTCCAACCGAAAAACTGCTACCTCTGTCTGATTGCCATGTATAATCAATTTCTCCTCGAGCTGAAGTATTTCCTTCAGTATCTTTTCGAGCAGAAAAATCATATTCTCCATAAGATCGTTCTTCATCAGGATCATTTTTACAAAGTAGATTGGTTACATTATAGAAATATGAGTCTTTTATTTCTTCAGTTATAGTTTGTGTTTTTTGTTGTATAGTTATAAAAGTCCAGTTTTCCGTTTCTTCTGTAGTAACAAGGAGTTCTTGACTGCTATAGCTTTCAAGGGAGGAGATTTCTTTAGAAAAGAAAAAAGACCCGGTTTCTGATGCCAGGGCATCACTTTCTATTTTTTTCATGACTTGTTGTAAGTTTTCTTCTGTATGAGATCCCGAAAGGTAAGCGCGTACGAGGGGAATTTGATTTTTTTCAATCACAAAATCAAAGACTCCAAATTTAGTCTTTTCTTGATTTTCTGGAGCAAAAATGGTAAGAGTAAAATCTTTTAATATGTGTTTGCTAGCAATGAGTAAATTTCCTTGAAGGAATTGGTTTTTAAAAAATAAAGGATTCGTCTGATGAAAATGAGTGTATTTGTTTTTTAATTCTTCATAAAAAACAGAAAAAATCTCTTTTCCTGGTTTTATAAGAAATTCTCTAGCCTTTTTCTTAATCTATCTTTTTTAAAGGTAGGAAAAGATAGTTTTTAAAAACAGACGATGAGATACTGTCTAACCATGATAGATCGTAAAAAAGTTATATGTATTATTCCAGCTCGCCTTAAATCTTCTAGATTTCCTAGAAAGGTCATCGCTCTTCTAGGAGGGAAACCTCTTATACAATGGGTTTGGGAAGCAGCTTTGAAAATTCCTTTCTTTGATGAGGTTTTTTTTGCCATAGACTCTGAAGAAACAGCCCAGGTAATCGAGAGTTTTGGCGGGAGGTTTTATATGACCTCTACTGAGTGCGAATCTGGAACGGATCGTTTAGTCGAGATCCAGAGAAAGGGGCTTGTTCAAGGGGATATTTGGGTGAATTGGCAGGCTGATGAGCCATTTATCTCAGAAAAAATTTTACAAGATCTACTTATTTCTCCTCGAAAAGACTTAGCTGATGTCTGGACGTTAAAAACAAGAATATCTAATCCAAGTCAAATAATAGATCCAAATTGCCCTAAGGTCGTTTGTGACCAGCAAGGATTTGCTTTATATTTTTCAAGGAGTCCTATTCCATATTATCAAAATCCCCAAGGGCTGGAACTAACATATTTTAAGCATATTGGTCTTTATGCGTATTCTGATGAAGCGCTTAAAAAAATTTCATATATGCCGCCTAGCGAATTAGCTCAAGCAGAATCTCTTGAGCAACTTCGTTTTTTGGTTCACGGCTTAAAGATTCAGGTTAACGAGACTCTGGAAGAAACGATCGGAATAGATCTTCCCGAGCATTTAGCTGCTGCAGAGCAGCATATTAGAAAAAATCTTTATAGTTTTTCACATATTTAACAAGCAATGGTTATGGGAACGGAAGAAATACTAAATAGTAAGTCTGAGTATAAATACGGGTTTTCTACAGATATTGAAATGGAGAGCATTCCAAAGGGGTTGAGTGAGGAGACTATTCGTCTAATTTCAAAGAAGAAGAATGAGCCAGATTTTTTGCTTGATTTTCGTTTGAAAGCTTATAAAAAATGGCTTTCTATGGAAGAGCCCTCTTGGGCTAATTTAAAAATAGCACCTATTGATTTTCAAGATATTTGTTATTATTCAGTGCCTAAATTTAAGCAAAAATTAGAGAATTTAGATCAGGTGGATCCGGAACTTTTAAAAACATTTGAAAGATTAGGGGTCCCTTTAGATGAGCAAAAAAGACTTACTAATGTAGCTGTAGATGTTGTTTTTGACTCAGTTTCTATAGGAACAACTTTTCAGAAGACTCTTCAAGAAGCTGGGGTTATTCTTTGTTCTATAACTGAGGCTGTAGAAAAGTATCCTGAGTTTTTAGAGAAGTATCTTGGAAGTGTTGTTCCTATAGGAGACAACTTTTTTTCAGCTCTTAATTCTGCAGTTTTTTCTGATGGATCCTTTGTTTACATTCCTAAGGGGGTAAGATCTCCTCTTGAACTGTCTACATATTTTCGAATTAATGACCGTAAAAGCGGGCAGTTCGAAAGAACTTTGATTATCGCAGAAGAAGATTCTTATGTTAGTTACTTAGAGGGTTGTACAGCCCCAGCCTATGACAATAATCAATTGCATGCTGCTGTTGTAGAGCTTATAGCCTTAGATCGTGCTGAAATCAAGTATTCTACCGTGCAAAACTGGTACTCGGGAGATCCTAAGACAGGAAAGGGCGGAATTTATAATTTCGTTACAAAACGAGGTCGATGCCAAGGTGTTTGCTCTAAGATTTCATGGACACAAGTAGAAGCCGGGGCTGCAATTACTTGGAAATATCCAAGTTGCATTTTACAGGGAGACGAGTCGGTTGGAGAATTTTACTCTGTAGCGGTGACGTCGGGGTACATGCAAGCGGATACGGGAACAAAAATGATCCATCTTGGGAAAAACACAAAATCAACGATCATTTCTAAAGGGATTTCTGCAGACCATTCGCATAATACATATAGGGGACTTGTAAAAATAGCTTCGAAAGCAGCAAATAGTCGTAACTATACACAATGCGATTCCATGTTAGTAGGCGACCTTTGTTCTGCAAATACATTCCCTTATATTGAAGTCTCTAATGCTTCAAGCATAGTAGAGCATGAGGCATCGACTTCTAAGATGAGTGAAGATCAAGTTTTTTATCTACAAGCAAGAGGTATTTCTAAGGAACATGCCGTTCACATGATAGTAAATGGTTTTTGTAAGGAAGTAATTCAAGAACTGCCGCTTGAGTTTGCAGCGGAAGCACAAAAACTTTTAACGCTTAAACTAGAAAATTCAGTGGGGTAATTTATGATGTTAGAAATTAAAAATTTAGTTGTGGCTAAAGATGGAAAGATGATTTTAAAAGGATTAAACCTTTCAATTGAACCAGGTTCAATTCATGCTATAATGGGTCCTAATGGAGCTGGTAAATCAACCTTAGCTAAAGTTCTTGCGGGAGATCCTTCCTATGAAGTTTTGCAAGGGGAAGTTTTATTTCAAGGGATAAACCTTTTGGAATTAGAGCCAGAAGAAAGAGCGCATAAAGGTCTTTTTATGGGTTTTCAATATCCTATAGAAATTCCAGGTATTACTAATTCTCAGTTTCTTTTAGCGGCTTTAAATGCCAAGAAACTAGCTTTGGGGCAAGAGATTCTAACAGAAGAGTCTTTTCTGAATCTTTTGGAAGAAAAAATGTTAGCTTCTCAAATTCGAAAAGAATTTACAGAACGTAATATTAATGAGGGGTTTTCTGGAGGGGAAAAAAAGCGCAATGAAATTTTGCAAATGTCTATTTTGGACCCTTTTCTAGCTATTTTAGATGAAACGGACTCGGGGCTTGATATTGATGCAATGAAAATTGTAGCAAGTGGAGTCAATGATTTTATGAGAGCTGATAAATCTCTTTTGTTAATTACTCATTATCAAAGATTACTCGATTATATCAAGCCAGACTATGTTCATGTTCTTCTAGAAGGGACAATTGTTCATTCAGGAGGCTCTGCGCTAGCTTTAGAGCTTGAATCTAGAGGCTATGATTGGCTTAGCAATAAGGAAGCTTTATGATGGAAGCATTGGACTTATTTAAGTCTTTATTGGAATCTAAAGCAGTTTCTTCGTGGACACCTTTTCGATCGCAAGCTTGGGATTGTCTAGAGCGGATAGGTCTTCCTCAAAGAAAGGAAGAGTCGTTTCAATATGTATCTCTCCGTAAATTTTATGAGACTATCCTTTCTGCTGAAAAATCTGTAAATAAAGAGTGTGATCCAGATGTTTCCTCTTTAATAATGCCGGAGAGTCAAAGTTCTTATTTGGTTTTTAAAGATGGAAGCTTTTGCCCTCATCTTTCAATGCTGCCGTCTTCTTTAGTGGTAATGCCATTGGAAGAAGCCTTAGGAAGTTCATATGGTTCTTTTTTAAAGCATCGAATGCATTTACTTATAGAAAAAGAAAAAGATCCTTGGGCACTTCTTAACGCGGCTTTATGCCAAAAAGGGGCTTTTATCTATGTCCCCCCTAAGGTTCAAATGAAGGTTCCTATACAAATCTTAAATATACAAACAGAGGGTTCTCTTTTATATGAAGGATCTCGAATCCACCTTTTTCTAGGAGCTCATGCAGACGTTCAGATGGTTTCTTCTTTTCATTTTTTAAAAGACTCTAAAACTATGCATAATGATTTTTTAGACGTCTTCTTAGAAGAAAAAGCTTCTTTTTCTCATGTTTTTTCAAATGAAAATCCATGCTCTTCATGGGGATTTAGCTCTTTTAGAGCGACATTAAAAAAAGAAAGTCGGTTAAATTCTTCTTTTATTACCTTTGGATCTCCTGGTTTTAGACGGGATTATTTTATATCTTTAGTAGGAGAAGGCTCTGAAGCGCATCTTAAAGGGTTAACTGTTTTAGGCGATCGTGCTCAATCGCATGTTAATATTCATATGGATCATAGCGCTCCTTCTTGTCTATCACGTCAGTTGTTTAAGAACGTGTTAGCGGCTCAAAGTATTTCTAGTTTTACAGGTAAAATTTATGTAAGTCGAGCAGCTCAAAAGACAGAGGCATATCAGCTTAATAAGAACTTACTTCTTTCAGATCAAGCAACAGCAAATACGAAACCTAATTTAGAGATTTTTGCAGATGATGTAAAAGCATCTCATGGGGCAACAGTTTCACAGCTTGATGAAGAGCAGATTTTCTATCTAAGAACTAGAGGCGTTTCTTTGCCTACCGCTAGAAGTCTTTTAACTATAGGTTTTTGTCAGGAGATATTAGATATGGTTGAAATAGCTTCTCTTCGTCTTAAATTATCAGAGTTGTGCCGGCAGTTTCTCTTAAGTCAAGGATGAGATATGGATCAAGTACGTAAAGAGTTTCCAATTTTTAAAGCTGGGCTAGCTTCTATTTATTTAGATTCGGCGGCAACAAGCCAAAAGCCTAAACAAGTCATAGATAGAATGTCGCAGTTTTTACAAGAGGAATATGGAACTGTTCATAGAGCTGTCTATAGGCTCGCTGCACAGGCAACATCCCAATATAATGAAGTTAGAGAACTGGTAAGAGAGTTTTTAGGAGTTAAAGAAGATGGTGAAGTTGTTTTCACTCGAGGGACAACAGATGGAATTAATCTTGTAGCCGCATCTTTTGGCAAAGCCTTCCTAGAAGAAGGTGATGAAATACTTATTTCAGAGACAGAGCACCATTCAAATATTGTCCCTTGGCAAATGATCTGCCAAGAGAGAAAAGCTGTTCTTAAGGTGTTTCCGGTTAATGATCTTGGAGAAGTCCTTGTGGATGAGTATAAAAAGCTGCTTAGTCCAAAAACGAAATTAGTCGCAATTGCGCATATTTCAAATGCAACGGGTGTAATACACCCCATTAAAAAAATTATTTCTTTAGCCCATGAACAGGGGGCTAAAGTCCTAGTGGATGCGGCACAAAGCATTTCTCATAAGGTAATTTGTGTAAAAGATTTAGATGTCGATTTTTTAGTTTTTTCAGGACATAAAGCTTATGGTCCAACGGGAATTGGCATTCTTTATGGGAAGAAAGCATTGTTAGATCAAATGCCCCCTTATCAAGGTGGAGGGGATATGGTCCATCAGGTGACCTTTGAAAAAACAACCTATCAGCCGATTCCTTTGAAATTTGAAGCGGGAACTCCTAGCATTGTAGAAGTCATAGGTTTGGGAGAGGCGATTAAATTTATGCAACGAGTTGGGCTTGATAAAATAGAAGCCTTTGAGAAGGTTTTAACGGAATATGCTTTTTCAAAAATGAAAAATATCGAGGGTTTAATTTTTTTAGCGCATTCTAAAGATCGTTATTATGAAAATAGATCCTCTATTTTAACTTTCTATTTTAAAGACGTTCATTCTCTAGATGTTGGGACGCTTCTTGATGTAAAAGGAGTTTCGGTAAGAACGGGGCATCTTTGCGCCCAACCTGCGCTTAAAAGGTTTGGACTTCGCTCTGCAATACGTGTTTCTTTTGCGCTGTATAATACATTAGAAGAAGTGGACCTCTTTGTAAAGGCTTTGGAAGAAGTGATCTTGCTAGTTGGAAATGAAGCTTAGTCTATATAAAAACCGGAAGAGGATTCTTCCGGTTTTTTCAACGGTATCTTTTTTAGAAATCAAGACGTGCTGAAAGTGTCCAACCTTGGAATGTTAAATCTCCTTGGTTTGCAAAGTAAGCTCCAGAATTGCTTAGGAAAGAACCATGGAAGTGCTTTATTTGGTTTTGACCGAAGAACATAAGTTGCTCCCAGCCACCTTGGATGCTAAAGTGACAATTGTCATTAGCAAACATAGTATCCCAACGAACCCCCATAGCAAGTTCCCCGATAACTCTTCCTATGCGGAAGCTGTCAGAATTAGAGATGTGGTCATTATGAGTTCCATTTTGATAGTCAGAATGAAGGTAGTCTGTGACTTGGAAAAATCCATTTAGAATAGAGAAAGCAGTGTTCCCATATAAGCTAAATCCAGCTCCTAAGCCCCATTCAGAATCGAGTCCTGAGTGTAGTCCAAGACCCCAATAGTTGTTTCTTGCATAGGAATTAAGTTGAGAAACAGAGGTAAGAGGAAGTGGCTTCTTATACTTATCTTCTAACTTCTGGTTAATCCAACCTGTACGTAATCCCATAAAAGGACGAAGCGTCATCCATTTGCTGACAAAAAACTCTCTTCCTAAATCTAAATCTATCATATTGAGTTTTAGATTAAGATTAGAGTTGATAGAGGAATATCCGTCTATATGTAGTTCTGCTAAGTCATAGGGATTAGTCGAAAGAATAGCTCCAGATTTTTTACTAACGTTACCGCTGGCATTGTTTTGAAACCAAGTCCATCCAGCGACAAGATCCCATCCATCGTGAGGAAGGTTGTATCCAAGCCCTAAACGGAATCCGAAATCCCAGTCAAAATGGAGGTTTTTTATGGAAGAGTTATAAAGAGCTGTTTCAGCGGGTTGCTCTTCTTTTGTTTTAACAGCATAAGCAGTTCCATTTTCTTGACCTTGCCAAATAAGCCAGTCGGCTGTAAAAAACAGATCTACACCATCTCTCACTTGAGGTCTTCCTGGTGGATTAATCATTGAAGTAGAGCCTTTTTTTTGCTCCATTGCGCTGACTCTATTTTCTAGACTACGCATTTGCGCATCAGAGACATCTGCTTTAAGAGAGCTAATGCTTCCTAAAGAGAGTGTAACTAGTGTGGTTGTAAATAAGTGTTTCATAATTTTAACAGCGCAGTAGTCCCTTTCTAAGAGTTAAGGGAAGAGCCGCCGCTCCTTTTAGTTTAAATGTTTAACCAATTAATACCCGTATGGGTTTAGTAACGACATGTCTAAGAGGAAAGAAAGTCGTTAGCTTGCTATGAATTTACAGAATATTGGGAAAAAAGTGTAGAAGCTTTTATTTGTATTTATAAAAACAAATAAAAAAGCCTCTTAAAATGCTTTTTAAGAGGCTTTTTTATCTAAATTAGAAGTAGAGGTGAGCGGCAGCAGAGCATCCTTGAAAGTCTACATCCCCTTGGTTTTGAATAAAATTTCCCCAGCTTTGAGCGTCGACAAAGCGAATGATTTGGTTTTGTCCAAAAAACAGATGTTGCTCCCATCCAAATTGCAAAACGATTTTAAGTTTATCTCTTATCGATGAAGAGGTCCATCTAAGTCCTAGTTGAAGATCTGCAATGGCTCTACTAGCTCGAAAGCTGTTGTCCTCAGATAGAACAACATTACCAGCGCCTGTTGGTGTGATGTAAGACTCGGTATAAGAATTATCAAAAAACCCATAAAGCAAAGATATAGCAGCATCTCCAAAAAAACTGAGCCCCCATTTTAGGTCCCATTGAGATCCTAAGGCTCCTAAGATCCCGATACCCCAGAAATTGTTTTGGATATTTGTTGAATATTCATCTAAAACAAGTTCAGCAGATTTATCAAAGAGGTTTGCATATTGAATGTTATAGTTTTGGTTAAGCCAAGCAGTTCTTATTCCTGTATGGGGTTTAAAAGATAACGATTTACTTATTTTAAATTGCTTTGCAAGATCGAGGTCTATCATGTTTAGATGCATAAATAAATCAGCGCCAGCTGAAAGGCAAGCTGCTATGGATTGAGGGTTATATACATTAGGATGAGTGAAAACAGGAAGTATCGTAGGACTATCTCCTGGAGAATTGTGAGAATTGCTAGCCTGATCTTCAAACCAGGTCCAAAGAAATTGGATGTCCCAATCGTCGTGAGGGAGGTTATATCCCATTCCGAGTCGAATACCAGAGTTCCAATCAAATTTAGGTTGCGCTACATGGCCAGATCCCATAATGCAATCATCTAATAGATCGAAATCGTTGTTGGTAATTGCATATGAAAGGCCTGTTTCATTAGCTTGCCAGTATAACCATTCTGTAATGAGAAAGAGTTTGGATCCTTCAGGGGCATAAGGACGGGAAGATGTTAATGAAGTCTCTGTATTTTCTAGTGCGGGTAAAATGCCGCAGAAGAAAGTGGTAATGCAAAGAGTTGTTTTTATCATTATAGCCTCTTTTTATTAATCGAAGTAAAATACTGTTTTTAGTTTTTTTGTAATTAAAGTGCAATGTGTTTGTTTTGTTGTTCTGGTTTTTTTGGGGGGAATGAACTGTTTTTGTTGTTTTTTTAATTGTTTTTTTTGAAAATAATATGTTATATGTTTTCTTTTTTGTGGTGAGGTGTTTTATGAGAATGTTGACTTATTTGATTTTTGGATTGAGCTTTTCTATGCTCTACATAAACCCTATTCAAGGAGTGGAGTTTAGAGAAGTATTTGTTGAGGTAGAAGGGGCTAATATCTTTTGCAAAGTTATTGGGGAGGGCGATCCTATAGTTATTTTGCATGGTGGCCCAGGGTTAGCACATGATTATTTGATTCCAGGATTTTTAAAGTTAGCAGAAACGAATCTTTTGGTTTTTTATGATCAACGAGGGACAGGACTCTCTACAGGAGAAATTAATAAGGATACAATGCGAACTGATTTTTTTGTAAAAGATTTAGAATCCTTGCGAAAAGCTTTTAATTTTAATCAAATGATTTTAATTGGGCATTCTTTTGGAGTGTTTCTTTCTGTGAATTATGCTCTAAATTATCCAGAGAGGGTGAGTAAGTTAATTGCAATAAATTCAGCTCCCTTATCGACGGATGGATTTGTGGAATATGGGTGGAGGAGCATGAGAAATCAAAAAGGGGAGGCTAAAGAGTTGAGTGCTATTGAAATGTCTCCGGAGTTTATCGCAGGGGAGGCTCATGTATTAGAAAGGTATATGAGACTTGCCGCTAAGGGAAGTTTGTATGATCCTAAAAAAATTGAATTAATTAACTTCCCGACAAGTTTAAAGAGGTTTTACGACTATCAGAAAGTGCTTGGTCTTTTTAGTGATATAATGTTAAGGAAATTTGATTTATTTGATAGCCTTAGATGTTTTCAGTTTCCTGTATTAATTATGTTTGGAGTAGCTGATAGTATGCCCTTTACAGCATCTCAAAAAATGCAGGAGAATATTCCAAATTCGAAGCTTATTATTTTTGAAAAATCGGGTCATTACATTCCAATGGAGCAACCTGAAGAAATGATTGAATTGATACAAAGTTTTCTGTTTGAATAAAGGGTTTTTTATTTCTTATTTAGAAAATTATATTTAACGTTGAGGGAGAGTTTTTATGCTTAAGAAGTCAATGAATAGTTTTTTGTGTTTTCTGATATTGGGTACATGTTCTTTCTTTTCTCAAGGGTTTTCAACAGCTGGAGACGCTCTTGAAATACTTTTAACAGAAGAAAGTACTTGTTGGGAATTGAGTCAAAAAGAGCAAGGATCAAATCAAAAAAATAGAAAATATGAAAAAGAGTCTTATCATTTTTTTTCGAATAATCATGTGTCGAGGCCTGCTTTTATATCTCAAAATCAAAGATGGGAACATGGAAGAAATTATGAAAAGCCTGAAACTGAAGCTTTTCTGTCTTTACCACTAGATGAAGAAGATAGAATGGTCATTCGGGGGTTTATTAAAAACTTATCAGAGAGAACGCTAGAGGATTTGATAGCAGATCGAGAGGGGTTAGAAAGTATTAAAGAGAAGTTGGATTCAATTCACCCGTTAAGGTTAGCTGGTTTTATTTTCTCAGATTCTACTACGCTTCACTACGCTAAAATTTTAATCAATACGGAAGTTAAATCGAATCTTTTTATTATATTGTTACAGATAGAGCTACAAAATGCAAAAGACGAAGGGATATTAAATCAGTACCTACCTGGTTTTATAGACTTTTTAGGTCTGGATGGAAATGTATTTAATCATTACATGAATAAAGGGGATTATCTAGCATTAGTTAGATATATGCTTCACATGTAATTTTATCGAATTAAAAAGGCGTCCATTTTTTTGTAGGCGCCTTTTTAATTAGTTGCGGATAGTTTTTTTTGTACTTCATTGTCAGTTAGCCACTGTTTTTTTTCTAACAAATATTCGAATTGGTAAGTTAAAATTGCTTTATTTGCTTCTTTTTTAAAAAAGCGATTAGCCCCAGTATATTGATATGAGAGGCATTCAATCCCTATGGATGTCATTGCAAAGTGAACATCCTCTACATTTGTAATGGAGTCATCTATAAAGATGACTTTCAGAGGGTGAAAATTACACTGTTTAAAGAAGGCTTTTAATACGGCTCCTTTTGAATGTCCTTCTGCAAATAAAACGCCTTGTTCTAGAAATGGAAGGATTTTATTTTGAGATGCATTCTGTATGAAAAGTCTGTCAATTTCAAAAAGAGAAAAGTGGATGTTGTATTCTTTTAAGAGATTAATTTTCCACGTGGTGGCTTCTGGAATTAATCCTAAAGGTCCTGTAGCAGAATGAGTCAGAGCTATAACAGGAACTCGGTTATTTTGCAGTTTTTTTATGAGGGATGGGGAAAAGTCTTCAATAAGAATTTTCTTTGTGAGTAGATAGCTTAAACTTAAAGAGTTTTCAGTTTCTTTTTTTGAATGAGAGGTTAATATGAATTTTAGCATAAGAGGGAGGGCGATATATTTGGCATAAGGATGTGAAAAGTGATCTTCAGTCGTGATTAGGACTTCATCGACGTCGAAAATAATCAGAGTTGTTTCATTCGCTTGCTCCCAGTGATCGGATAGTTCGTTTAAAGATGCAATGGATCCGATATTGGCAAAAGAGGAAGAGATAATAAAGTTTATAAAGGTAAAAAATAAAAGAGTCTTTGTTTGCATAAAACAATCTTCAAGTTAGGTTTGGATTCGGCTAGGTTAATGCTTCTTTTTAAAACGGTAAAGATAAAAATTGCTTAGATTTGAGTCTGGGATTATATGTTTCTGCGAGATAAGAGTTTTTAATATAAAGGAGACGTAATGCTTAAAAAAGCAATGAAATTTTCGTTGATACTGGCTGTTGGGTTTTGTTTTTTTTTAAGGACAGCCTATTCTAAAGAGCTTATTTTTAAATGGGGAATGACTGAAGATGCATATAGTAGTTCTACTCAACTTAATGATCGTTTAGAAGTTTCTTTACTACAAGAAAATGTTCGGTATAAAGTTGAGAAGGCTCTTATGGCGCTTGAAATCCCGTATAGATTATTCGTGGAAGCTAAGTTATTGCCCTGTCAGTTTTCTGTTTTTTTTTATGATAAAGAAGATGGGAAGCTAGATGAATTTAAAGATTTTCTAGCAAAAGAACCTTCTTGTTTTTTAGAAGAATTTGACTTGGTAAAAGAACGTTGGATAGAGTGGGCTCAGAAAGAAAGCCGTCTAGATGAATTTTCTAAGTTCTCAATTTTTTTAAAAAAAGCAGAGAAAATAGTTCGAGAAATTTCTGAGCAAAAACTTTTTTCTATACTTCAAAAAAACAAGAAAGATGAAGACTTTCCTTCTCATTTTTTTATACAGAACTATCTAGAAGAATTTGAAGTTCCTTCAGGGGATTCAGATGTCGAAGGTTTTTTTTCTCTTTCTTTAACAGAAGAGGACAAAAAGATCATAAGAGAATTTGTTTTCTGTTTGTCAAGTAAAAGTATAATACAATTAGCTTTGGATCGAGGGAGTTTGGAGGCGATAAAGAATAGAATTAAAGTCGTTCATCCGTTGAGGTTTATTGCTTTTATTTTAACAGATGGTTCTTTGAGGCAGACTCTAGAGAGTATATATAAAACAGACTTCAAATGGACATTTCTTGTAATGGGATTGGAAAGAGGATTGAGAAGAAAAAAGGAATCGAAAGCTTTAAATGAGTATGTTTTTGGTTTTGCTGACCTGTTAAAAGTAGACGAAAAGGTTATTCGAAGTTATATCGATCACGACAATTTCAAGGAAATATTTAATTACTTAATTTGTCATTAGTAATGAAGAGTGATTTATTTGTATTTTTTTATTTGCGTTTGAATTGATTTTTTTTTTGAAAGATTAGTTTGTGGTTTTAGTAAATAACGAGTTTTTTTATGAGTTTTAATTGTTTTCTCTTAATTAATAAATGGGTGTAAATAATTTTTATTTTGTAAATCTCTCTATGGAGAGGTCCTGAAGAAACGAAAAATTAAATTTTTTTCTTTTTTTTTAATGTGAAATTTTTTAGTTTCTAAGTTTAAAAGACAAAGCATCCCAGTGAGGGGTTGAGCGAGTCTCAAGGACTTTTTAAGAAACGTGTAAAAAAATTAACTTTCTAGGAGGAAAGTATGTTAAAAACCGAAATGAAGGCTGCTTTAGCTATTTTAGGAGCAGTGTTTGCGCCTTTATTTGCTCAAGCTGATCAATCCATGAGTATGTCTCAAGGGCAGCAGCAACAGCAACCAGGTTATGTATCTGGAGAAATGGTTAAAGCGGGGCAATTGCCAGGTGCTTTTAATCAAAGCGCTGCTTATGTATGTGATGATGGGTGGGATGTATTTGTTAGTGTGGACTATATTTTGTGGAATGTCTCTTCTGACATGAATAATGACGTTGGGTTTAAGGGGCTAGAAGCTGTTAGATCCATATCTGGTCTTGATCTAGAACCAAACAGGATTTCTGCGGGTTATGCATCCGGTTTCCAAGTTGGAATGGGATTCAACATGAAGGGGATGGATGACTGGAACTTCTATGGCGAATATACTTGGTATAAGAATTCTGGATGCAAGGGTGTAGACATTCAAGCAACTCTACCTAATCTAGCAATAGACATGGATGCATCTGTAGATATGTCATTTGCATATAATAATGCTGACTTTCTTTTGCAAAGAAGTTTTTATTTTGGTAAAAAATTAACGTCTAACTTTTATACTGGATTAAGAGCTCTTTGGATGAATATAGACGGTACTGGAGAGGCAAGCGGAAGCTTAAATGCTCTTAGTTCATTAGTGACAGCCGATGTTACTAGTGTGTTTCTGCATAACGAAAACAGTTCATGGGCACTAGGTCCTAAGTTCGGATTGGATTCTAGCTGGTTGTTAGGGTATGGGCTTAAGTTCTTAAGCAATATATCTACTAGTGTTCTTTACACAAGATACACAGGACACATACACACAGATACTGTAGGCTCTGGACGTATTATACAGCGGCCGATTGCTTTAACTGGTAGTTCATATATACATGAATCTAATTATGGAACTCTTAGACCTGTCATAGAAACTTATCTAGGTTTAGGCTGGGGTTCTTATTTCTGTGATAATAACTTTCATTTAGATTTGTCTGTTGGATATGACTTTAACGTTCATTTCAATTATATAACAACTGCTGTTGCTCCGTCAAACCCATCTAACTTGTATTTGCATGGATTGAACATTCAAGCACGTTTTGACTTCTAATAGAGTCAAGTATTAGGATTTGGTTAGTTAAAAAGAAGGGGATTTCCCCTTCTTTTTCTTTTTTAAGCTTTTTTTAAAGCAGCATCTGTTTTTTTGAGTAGACTGTTTATATCAGCGATTGTGTGCGACTGCAGATAATATTCAATGCCACATCATCTATCTTTAAGTCTCCTAAGCCAGAAGAAGCCTTCGAAATCATTAAAAAATCATTAGAAATGACCATGTCATTAGAAAAATCAGAAAAACACATGTCTCATAGAGATTTTAAAGGGGTTTTTACTGAACCTGCTTGATCTCTTTAAAAAGTAGAGCATCGAGGACTCTACTAGCTGAATTGCTTTGCCTGATTTAGTGCGTGTGTTTCTAAAATACATAGGGTGGGATTATAGAAAAACTTGAGAAAATTGTCAACGCCGCGAGAAAATTTATTGAAGCTAGAAGCGCGCTAAAAACTTAAGTCGTTGACAGTTAATGACTAATCCAGTAAATCACCACTTCATAAACTGCTGAATTTTAAACGCTTACAAACGTCTTATACAGAGACTTGATGTCGAACTTGGGTTGAAATTTCAGACTCATAACGGCTATTTTGCGCTTACAAATTAAATTTTTTTTTAAATTAAATTTTTTGTTTTTTTTTTAATGTAAATTTTTTTAGTATGTAATTTTGAAAGACAAAGCTTCGAGGTAAGGGGGTTGAGCGAGTCTCAAGTGCTTTTTAAGAAACGTTTAAAAAAATAAATTTTAAGGAGGCCAGTTTGTTAAAAACCGAAATGAAGGCTGCTTTAGCTTTTTTAGGAGCAGTGTTTGCTCCTTTGTTTGCTCAAGCTGATCAGTCCATGAGTATGTCTCAAGGGCAGCAGCAACAGCAACCAGGTTATGTATCTGGAGAAATGGTTAAAGCGGGGCAATTGCCAGGTGCTTTTAATCAAAGCGCTGCTTATGTATCTGATGAGGGCTGGGATGTTTTTATTACTGCTGATTACATTTTGTGGCATTGCGATAAAGACAGAAAATCTTGGGGATTTGTATTTAAGGGGTTAGAATCTTTTAGCAGCACGTCTAATCTTGATCTAAAATCAAACGGGATTGATTTGGGTTATGCATCCGGTTTCCAAGTTGGAATGGGATTCAACATGAAGGGAATGGATGACTGGAACTTCTATGGCGAATATACTTGGTATAAGAATTCTGGAAGCGGTTCTGGCAAGATTAAAAGAACTCTACCTAGTCTAACAATTGACATGGATAGCTTTAAAGAAGTTTCATTAGCATATAATAATGCTGACTTTCTTTTGCAAAGAAGTTTTTATTTTGGTAAAAAATTAACGTCTAACTTTTATACTGGATTAAGAGCTCTTTGGATTAATACAAAGAGTTCTTCAAATTTAAGCGGAAGCCTAGCTGCTCTTAGTTCAATAGTGACAGCAGATATTACTAACGCATATATTAACGAAAACAGTTCATGGGCACTAGGTCCTAAGTTCGGATTGGATTCTAGCTGGTTGTTAGGGTATGGGCTTAAGTTCTTAAGCAATATATCTACTAGTGTTCTTTACACAAGATACACAGGACACACACAGACAGATAATGTAGGTTCTGGACGGCTTATAACTGAGCTTGATTTAACTGGTAGTTCATATATCCATGAATCTAATTATGGAACTCTTAGACCTGTCATAGAAACTTATCTAGGTTTAGGATGGGGTTCTTATTTCTGTGATAATAACTGTCATTTAGATTTGTCTGTTGGATATGACTTTAACGTTCACTTCGATTATGTAACAATGGCTGTTGCTCCTTCAAACCCATCCAATTTGTATTTGCATGGATTGAACATTCAAGCACGTTTTGACTTCTAAGAGAGTCAAGTGTTAGGATTTGGTTAGTTAAAAAGAGGGGGATTTCCCCCTCTTTTTCTTTTTTAAGCTTTTTTTAAAGCGGCATCTATTTTTTGAGTAGACTGTTTGTATTTATTTTCATCATATTCGACGGAAGATCTGTCTTCTAAGTAGGTCCTTCGAGGAAGGTCATACTTCCAAATCTTTTGAAGGTGCCCGATCAGATTAAACGGCTCATGATACATAATTCCAAACACATCGTGATGCAAGACTTGAAAAGCAAAATCAAGTGCAGTTTTTCCATAGCGACGTTCTATGTAGGGCTCAGCATCTTTAATGCTCATTAGCTTAATAGGTCCAAATGTGTAGTCTTTGCATTCAGCCCATTCTTTTTGAGTTACATATTCTTCTGTAAATAATCTTTGCATTTCTTTTGAAGAGATTATAATGGACTGATTTTCCTTATCGAATTCAGTAAAGAAAATATCAACAAAAGGAAGGCCTATTCCTTCTAGTGCCCCTCCGCCTGTTGGACTGCCTGGATAGAAGCATTGCCAGCCTCCTGTAAAAGACTGCTTTTTTGATTCCATAGAAGTTTCTTTGTAGAATACCCCATCTTTAAAAAGTTGGTTGCATTTTTCAACGGAAGAGGGATGTAACATGATATCCATATCGTCATCCCATGGGATGATGCCTTTATGACGGATGGCCCCAAGTAAAGTTCCTTGGCAAATTTTATAGTCAATTTTATGTCGTTCAAAGAATTTAGAAATTGCATAGGCAACAGCATAAAGTTTAGCGGCAGAATTTGGGGTGAGTTTTCTTTTCAGTTTTTCTGCTTTTACGGTTAAGAAGAGATTTCTTGCTGTGCGAGGAGAATAGATCCCAATAAATAAACTAGATATAATACCTGAGAGGTTTCGAAGGTGTTCACATATATGGGTAGCCCCTACTCGGAGGTTCCCAGATCTAAGGGATAGAGATTTAATCGAGTTATAGCCCATGCTTAGCAATCTATGGGTGTCTACCAAGGTTTTTACAATTTCTCCTGTAAAACACATGATAGGAATGGCTAGAGATTGGACTCTTTGAAAAATGGGGTTAGCTTGCTGGTCTATGGAAAGTCCAAGTTGATAGCTGGCTTTTAGGTAGGTGTGTTCTAATATGCTTAATTGGTTTTCTAGTGAGGGGATCTCTAGTAAGAAATTTGTAATTTTTTGGGGTATCAAGCTGTTTTCTCCTAAATCTTTAAATGTTAAGGAATGGGTAGTATACAATTAATTTATTTTAAAGATAGAGGCTTTGTTTTTTTCTAAGATCTTAGCTCTATATTTGAATGAGAGGTTTTGATTTCTAGTCACGGCGGTATGGTCATAGAGACTAATCTAAATATTAAATATTTTTCTATGAAAAATGTTTGCCTTTGAGCTAGGATGAAATCAATTATTTCTATACAAAATAACACGTAACGTTTGAGAGGCATATATGGTAAGAAGTGAACTAAAAGCAATTATGGTAGTAGCTAGTACAGCGCTTATTCCTTGGATAGCTCAGGCAGATTCTCCAGATGCGCCAGGCTCTTCAAGTTATCTCGCAGGAGATAAAATCAAAGAAGGACAGTTGCCTTCAGGATATAATAAAGCAGCCTCTTACGATTGCCTAGACCCCTGGAAGTTGTTTTTGACGGGAGATTATATTTATTGGACTTGGCAGCAAGAGTTAATGCAAGTAGGTACTTTTATGACCCCAACAGCCTTTGGATCGTCTGCTTTTTTAAATGGGGAGGGTGAAGTTGTTTTACAAACGCCGGATTATGCTTCGGGATTCCAACTAGGTATGGGATGTGATTTAAGAGGGATGGATGACTGGAACTTGTATAGTGAATATACCTGGTATAAAAATACAAATAATTTACATACAACGACATCTGGAAGTGAACTTTTAGCGGTTTCTTCGCGTATAATACCATATTTAGAATACGCTTCTCTAGGTATTTTAGTTTCTGAAGATTTGACGACAACTGCACGCATGACCTATAACATGGTTGACCTTGTTTTAGAAAGGCCTTTTTATTTTGGAAGAAAGTTAACGGCTAATTTTATAGTAGGGTTAGAGGCTCTTTGGATTAGTCAAGAATTCACAGCAAATGGTTCTGAACTTTCTTTTATTGAACCAGATTCTCAAACTTCAGATCTTTTGAGCAACGCTTCTTTTTCTTCCTATTCTAAGCAAAAGTCTTGGGGATTAGGTCCTAAATTTGGAATTAATTCAAGTTGGCTTTTGGGGTATGGGTTAAAAATTATAGGAACGGCTTCTTTAAGTGCTCTTTATACTAGCTATATTAAATTAATAACCTCAACAGTCGGAACTATATCCACATTTAATTTAATTAACTTAGAAATGAATCAGCCTGGAAATTATAATACAGTGAACCCTATAGGAACAGCTTCCTTAGGATTGGGTTGGGGTTCTTATTTCTGTAATAACAGTTTTCACTTTGATCTTCTAGCAAGTTATGATTTCAAAGTATTTTGGAGTCAAAACGTAATCGATTCACTTCTAAATGGGAATGGATCACCAGGTAATATGTCTTTACGCGGATTGAATATTCAAGCTCGATTTGACTTTTAATAGAAAGAGGGATGTGCGGTGAAAAATAAATTTAAAGCAGCTTTTGTGTTTTTAGCAATTACAGAAGGGTCCATAATCTCTTTGCAAGCAGAAGAACTAGTTGGCTTATATAATCAGAGTTCAATGGTGGAGTGTAAAAACAGCTGGGATATTATATTTACAGCCGATTATATCTATTGGACATGGCAGCAAGCTGGAATGAATGTTGGAACATTGATAAATTCTAAACGGATTGGAGCACATGCTTTACTTGAAGGCAAAGAAGAGGTTGTTTTTCAAAAACCTGGCTATTCTTCTGGTTTCCAAATTGGATTAGGATTCAATTTCCATGGAATGGATGATTGGCGTTTAAAAGCAGATTATACTTGGCTTGAAAATGTAGATCATTTAAGGACTGTTACTGGACCTGGGAAATATTTTGCTGTGTCTCCTACTGTGATAAAAACGTTAAGAGGTCTTTCTTCGGGGACTCTCCTTTCCGGAGATTTGTTTTCTACGGCTAAATTGAATTTTGATGAACTCGACACGACATTGCAAAGAATTTGGTATCAAGGGAAAAGCCTTACAGCTCGATATTCCATGGGGATTAAGACTCTTTGGATGGACGAATACGCAGAAGCAAATGGGGCAGATCTTTCTGTTATTGGACGAAGTATACCTTTTACGGTTCCTTTAAAGGGTTCTTTTCAAACCACGTCTAGAATCCAGTCTTGGGCATTAGGTCCTGTGTTTGGACTAGAAGCTAGTTGGCTTTTAGGATATGGTATTCGTGTCGAAGGAAATCTCAGAGGGTCTCTAGTATATACAAGTTATACTCAATTGCAGTTTTCTGTTACTGGGCAAATTTCTGATTTGGGTTCTGTTGATCTTTTGATGAATCAACCGAATGACTATGATACAGTAAGTCCTATCCTTGAAACTTCTTTAGGACTTGGATGGGGATCTTATTTTTGCAATCAAAACCTATATTTAGATCTTTTTGCAGGATATGACTTCAATGTATATTGGAGTCGAGGGGTACTTGATGCTGTAAGAAATCAAGGGGGATCTCCAGGAAATATATGTTTACAGGGTCTTAATATAAGGGCTGGTATTGATTTTTAGGCTTTAGGGATAAGAAAGAGCATTTGATGGATTTCGTTCAACCACAAAAGAGTTTGTTTCTCTAGCTGTTCTAAAATAAAGAACCACCCTAAGCAAAGAAGTGCGAGTCCGATCAAAGATTTTAGAGACATGCCTAAGAAAACTATTTGAACTTGTGGAGCAAGACGATTAGCAATGCCTAGGAACACCTCTGTCATTAAAACTGCAAGCAAAGCAGGTGCTGACAGTTGAATAGCTAAGGCTAAAATTTTTGTTGCAACCCCTGTAACGATTTGCCAAAAAGGAAGTTTTAGGGAAAAGAAGAGGGGGTTAATCAATACGTCTACAGGTAATAGTGTGTAAGATGTAATCAAACTGTCAAAGAGCATGAATACCCCACCAATTAGATAAAACATCACAATCAATATATAGTTATACAAGTTTCCTATAGGAGATGTTTGAGATTGGCTAAAGGGGTCGCTTACCTGCAAAGAAGACGATCCGCGAACGAAATCAATAATGACACCTGCTGATTGAGCAAATTGAAAAGGTACACAGATAAAAAAAGCAAAGACAAATCCAATAAAAAACTCTTTTGCTGCATAGAGAATAAAGATGTGATTAAACTCTAATAGAGTTTGACTTGTCATCGCAATATGAGGCAGTAAAAGAGCACTAAAAGAAATCAGTAATCCCATTTTAACTGGAGATGGAAGTTTTGACCCTAGGAAGGGAGCTAAGACAATGATAGGTGCTAAACGAAAGAGACTTAAGAGGAATAAAGAAATAAGAGCATCCGGAGACAGCTGATAGATTTGGCTGAAAAATTGTAGGTATTCTTTTCCGGGTCCCATATTGCCTGTCTTTTAGTAACTAGCCCATTTTGAAAAATTGGTAAAAATATTGTTTGTGTATTGCATGATCTGCGAGCTAAGCCATCCCCCAAGCACCATTAACGTAAAAATAACAGAAACTAGTTTAATCATGAAAGAAAGGGTTTGTTCTTGAATCTGTGTTGCAGCTTGAAAAACAGCCACAAAAAGACCCAATAGTGTGCTGATTAAAATGGGCGGTGCAGATAAAATCAAAATAAGCAAAAGAGCTTGGTAACTTAGCTGATAAATCTCTGTACTATACATATACGTCTACCTTCTTAAAAAATTAGCGAAAAGAAAGAACTAACCCTTGGATGATGAGAGTCCACCCATCAACCATTACGATGAGCAGAAGCTTTAGTGGTAAGGCGATAGTTAAAGGAGAAAGCATCATCATCCCCATAGCGAGTAAAATATTTGAGGTGACTAGGTCTATTACGAAAAAGGGTAAATAAATTAAAACCCCGATTTCAAAAGCTGCTTTTAATTGAGATGTAATAAAAGCAGGTATTATTACTATAAAGTCATTCGGCTTCAAAGAGCCTCTATAGTCTGGAGGAAAGGATTTATATGCGAGCTGATAAAAGCTGGAAATGTGTTTTGCTGAAGTGTTTCTTTGTAAAAAAAGTTTTAGGGGTTCTTTTGTTGCATCTGCAATATCTATTAAATATTGAGCAGATAGGCCTGAAAATAATTCTTGCGGGGGTTTTAAGTTGATTGTTTTTTCTCCAGCTTTATACATGCTTAAAACAGTGGGAGCCATAACATAGACAGCCATGAGAATAGCGATTCCGTTTAAAACTTGATTGGGTGGAGCTTGTGCTACTCCTAAAGCATTCCTAAGTAGTGAGAGGACAACAACAACTTTCAAGTAAGAGGTTAAAAGCATTACAGCAAAAGGAAGTATAGAAAAGCAGGCTAAGACAGTTAACTGAGTGAGAATGGAAGGAGCTGCTAATTCGCCTGTTGGATTAGCTGCAGGGGCTTGAGCCCAAGAACTTCCGGGGCAAAGGAAAATAAGTAGAAGAAATACAAAAAAAATACAGAGAGAAGGCGGCCGTATTTTTTTAATGAAAGATAAAATTACTTGCATGTTATTCCTTAACAAAATCGTTTAAAGTTCTTTGTATACTATTCGTCTTTTTTTCGCTAAGGAAAGCTCTGTTTTTTAAGCTTAAGATGAAAGATTTATGGAATGGGAAGATCATTGGAAAATTAGACCTAAGATCTGATTATTTTTTTAGTTAGATGACTCTTTTTTTGATTTTACAATAGATGCTAATTATATGGTTTTTTTCATCCAAAAAATTAGATTTGAACTAAGTACTTAACTAGGGCTCTGTAGTTTTCTTGATGGATATAATTTCGGATTATATTTTTGTCTAACTTTGAAAAATCCGCAAATCCGGAAAGAAGTTGATCGGATAGTCCATTTTCAACTGCATCCATTAATTCAGATTCTAATACTATTGTAGTATAGGCAAGTTTTAGATCGGCTTCTAATATGATAGATTTCATGTGACGATTTGTGTCGGGGTCTGTCAGAATAAAACTGATTAGCCTAAGTCCATGAATAGACTGGACTTGATTTTTAAAAGTTTCTAAATATTTTCGATTTTCAAGTAGTTGGACCATATTAGTAGAGGCAAAATATTTAATAAATTCACTAATCACAGACTTGTCGTCATCAGTTAATGGGATTGCAAGAAAAGCTTCGAGATCTTGGTTTTTAAAGAGGCTAGATTCATTAAAGTTTATTTCTGATTCCGCAGTAGTTTCATTAGAAAATGTCAGGTTTAAAAATAGGCAAAAAATAAGGATAGATTTTTTTAGCACGGAGGTCTCCTAACTTGAAAAATAAGGGTTGTTTTAGTTTTAGTAAACTAGCAGAGTAACGTACTATAAGTTAAATTATACTACGTATTCTCTGATATTAGTAGAAGAAAAAAATAAAGATAGAGGGGGAGATCTTGTCGAACTTAGAGTTCGAATCCCCCCCCCC
>CAMDHO010000016.1 GCA_945898205.1 Chlamydia trachomatis
ATGTTCGTATTAGGCCTTTTGGCGTCCTTATCAGAAAGGTATGTCATCAAGTCCAACTTAGAATCTGGGGATGGACGTTATGACATTATGATGCACCCTAAAAGAGCTGGCGATGCAGCCATTTTAATGGAATTTAAGAAAGCGAAGGAGCAAGAGCTTGAAAAGCTAGCAGACCAAGCCCTAGAGCAAATCAAAATCAGTAAGTATGAGTCTGCCTTAAGAGACTATGGTTATAAGGGTCCTGTTTTTTGTTATGGGATTGCCTGCTTTAAAAAGCAGTTACTTACGAAAATGGAGACAATCTGCATAGATTGAAAAAATAAGAGCATTTTCTTCTATAGACTTTGCCCCAGTTTTTGTGCTACCTTAGGTGATGTTTTTTTATATTTTAAGGGTGGTAGCGGTATGGAAGATCTTCCAAAGGTTTTTGAACCAAAATGTGTTGAAGAAAAATGGGCTCAGTTTTGGGAGACCCAAAACTGCTTTGTTGCAAACAGTAGCTCATCTAAACCTCCTTATTCCATCGTGATGCCCCCTCCTAATGTAACAGGCGTATTGCATATGGGACATGCTTTAGTGAGCACTCTGCAAGATGTTTTGATTAGATGGAAGAGAATGGCCGGTTTTGAGGTCCTTTGGGTTCCAGGAACGGACCATGCAGGGATTGCTACGCAAACTGTTGTAGAAAGACGTCTTATTGAAACGATGGGAAAGAGAAGGAAGGATTTTTCTAGAGAAGACTTTTTGGCTCATGTATGGGATTGGAAAGACAAAAGCCAAGAGGCTATCTTAATGCAGCTGAAAAAGCTGGGGATTTCTTGCGATTGGTCTAGGCTTTGTTTTACAATGGACCCAGAAAGAAATTTAGCAGTGAAGAGCGTTTTTAAAAAGATGTTTGATGATGGGTTGATCTATAGAGGGGATTATCTGGTTAATTGGGATCCCGTAACGCAGACTGCTCTTGCTGATGATGAAGTAGAGTATGAAGAACAAAACACCTTTTTATGGCACCTTAGATATCCTTTAGTAGAAGATCCTAGCAACTATCTGATCATAGCAACCACAAGACCTGAAACTCTTTTAGGCGATACTGCTATTGCGGTGGCACCAGGTGATGAAAGATATCAAAAATGGGTTGGAAAGGAAGTTTTACTTCCTATTATGAACCGAAAGATTCCCATTATTACAGATCGTCACGTAGATCCGACTTTTGGATCAGGAGCAGTAAAAGTTACCCCAGCTCATGATCCAAATGACTATGAAATGGGTATTTCTCATGATCTTCCTATGATTAATATTATGACAGTAGAGGGAAAGATCAATGAAAATGGAGCTGAGTTTGTAGGGCTTTCTATGCTAGAGGCAAGGCATGCTGTTATCGCAAAGATGCATTTGCTTGGTCTTGTTGAAAAAATAGAGCCGTATACGAACCGAGTGGGCATTTCATATAGATCTAAAGCGATCATTGAACCTTTTCTTTCTAAACAGTGGTTTGTTAAAACAAGCTCTTTTAAAAAAGAGCTTAGAGAAGTGGTCGAAAAGAAACAGGTTAAATTAATCCCTGAAAACTGGGAAGCCACATATTTTCATTGGATTGATAATTTAAGAGATTGGTGTATTTCAAGGCAGCTTTGGTGGGGACACCGCATTCCTATTTGGTATAATAGAGAAGATCCTGAAAAAATGATCTGTTATCCTGGGGATGGAATGCCTCCTGAACTAGAAAAAGAACCAGATAACTGGCTTCAAGATGAAGATGTCTTAGACACATGGTTTTCTTCTGCTTTATGGCCTTTTACTACACTGGGCTGGCCTCAAAACACATCAGAGCTTCAAAAGTTCTATCCTAACTCAGTGCTTGTTACAGGTCATGACATTTTGTTTTTCTGGGTAGCCCGTATGATTCTTATGGGTAAATACGTGATGGGGGAAGTTCCTTTTCCTGAAACGTTTTTACACGGTCTTATTTATGGTAAATCCTATTGGAAAAAGGGGAAAGAGGGGACTATACAGTATATTGTAGGAGAAGAGCGACTCGCTTACGATTTAGGAGAACCACTCCCTAAAGGTGTGGAGTTCAAGTGGGAGAAAATGTCTAAGTCGAAAGGAAATATCATCGATCCTTTAGAAATGACAGCCTTATATGGAACAGATGCGATCAGGATGGCGCTGTGTGCAAGTGCTACACAAGCTAGACAAATCGATTTAGATCGAAGAAAGTTTGAAGAGTTTAAGAATTTTGCTAATAAAGTATGGAACGGAGCTCGTTTTGTCTTTATGAATTTAGAGGATTTGACAGCAGAGTCTCTATCTAAAGGCATGCAAGAATCCCTTTTTACTTTAGAAGACAAATGGATCCTATCACTTTTAAATCGAGTGATAGAAAAAGTTCAACTATTCCTTTCAGACTATCAATTTGATAAAGCAGCAACAACAGCCTATGACTTTTTCTGGAAAGAATTTTGTGCATATTACGTAGAAATGGCAAAACCCTATTTCTCTAAGAAGATGGGAACTCCCGAGCAAAGAGAAAACAAACAAAAGCTTGTAATGATTGTTTTATTATCTTCTATTAGACTCCTCCATCCTATGACACCGTTTATTACGGAAGAGATCTTTTCTTTATTAAAAGAAAAGTTTGGAACTGCATTTCCTCAAGGAGAGGTAGATCCCTATTCAAAAGAAGCAATAGAAGCTCTTCAGGCATCTTCTTGCTCTCTTTCTTCTTACCCAAGAATTCTTAGAAAAGAAGATATGAGCGCTGCTGTTGAAGAGACTTTTCTATTTTTAGACGAAGTGCTTCGCGTCATTCGCAATGTTCGTGCCGAAATGCAACTTCCTCCATCTTCTGCAACAGATATTTGGATTATTGGAGATAAAGAAGATTCTCAAAGAAAAATTTTGGAAGAAAATCAAGGGATTTTAAAAGCTTTTGTAAAAATTCGCTCGTTAGAATTTTTAGAAATAGGGAAAGAAACCTCTTTTAGTGCGAAGAAAAAAATAGGGTCTCTTGAGATTGAAATCCCCTTACCTGAAGAGCTCAAAGAAAAAGAAAACGCTCGCTTATTAAAAGAAAAAGAAAAACTGTCTAAACAGTTTGAATCTCTAGAGGTAAGACTTAAAGATCCTGAATTTTTACAAAAAGCGCCTGCTGAAATTTTACAGAAGATGCAGTCTCAGTTAGATCAACTGGAAGTGCAGCTTAAGGATATTCAGGGTAAGCTAAGGTAATTTAATTTGTAGATTAAAAAATTATGAACTTACCGCAATAGGGAAACAGCCGTTTCCCTATTGCTATAAAAAAAGAGATTGGGAGTAATTATCTTTTATGATTTTTTAAATAAAGTTTTTTACTCACGGTATAGTTTGTAATATTTCTCATGGCCCACACCTGGAGGAGGCTGTTGCTTTGCTCCCTTTGACAAAAAGAAATCTGAAAGAGCTTTATTCTCTTGCAAAATGGCAATTTGAAAAGGCGTTAAACCGGTCTTGTCTTTAGAGTCAATATCAGCACCAAAAGCCACTAAAAGTTTAACGATCTCCTCCAAGCCAGCTTTAACAGATAGTTGTAGAGCTCTATGCCCATTTGAAGTTTGATCATTCGGGTTGCTTCCACTTCTTAATAAGGCTTTCACTGTAGATATCCCTTTTTCTCCACTTATGTTTATTCGGTAGAAATTATTCCTAATTAGCTCACTAAGACTCGGGGAGCTCGCTCCTAGTTTTTTCATAAAATCAATCAAAGGCACATAGTCCCCTTTATCAGCACTCTTAAGTGTTTTAATATAGTCTTTGCGAGCAACACCTTCTTGATTTAAATGACTCGGCCATACAGGATGTTGACATCTAAAAGCCAGAAGAAAACGGTCGGCGATTAAGCGGGAAAAGCGACCATTACCATTTTCAAAAGGATGAATAAAAACTAAGCGGTGGTGCACTCTTGCAGCCATCTCCACAAAAGTAAGTTCAACAGGATCTTGAGACCAAGAGGAAACTTCTAAACAAAGCTCTGCAAGCTGAGTAGGTATTAAGCGAGGATTAATACCAATAGATGTTATAGATTTCCTGTAAGCTCCGGCCCATTCCCAAACATCTCCAAACATAGCTTGATGAATGGCTTTAAGTTTTTTTGCTTGAAACCAGCTGTGGGGATCACCAATTCTTCCTTGGAGGTATTTTCTTTGTGCATTCAGTATATTTTCTCCTTCCACACGATTGAGATCATGTAAATGATGAACCCAAAGAGGGATAAGGCCGCTGCAATCACTTATTGGGGTAGCTCCTTCTGGAAATTCAAAACGTTCAGACATTGTCATCCCATAATTTAGAATTTGATCCATGTAGAAGCCGTTCTTCTTCTTGTTTTATTAGTTCTGCAATAAATCTAGAATCAGGTTGTTGGTCTTCTAAGTTCATAGTTCCTTTAAGATAGAGAATCTGTTTTTCAGCCTTTTTTCTGGCTTGCTTACGCCGAATAGCATCTATTGAATCTTCTAGAAGTGGAACAATTACAAGATCACATGAAATTGCGACTAAAATTTTGTTCAAAGTTGAAAGATTAGCAGCTCTTTCCTCTTGCTCAATGCGGGAGATTGTAGACTGGGGAACTCCTGCTCGTTTTGCCAACACATTTTGCGACATCCCTAATTGTACACGAATAGATTTAATCAGAGCTCCAATCGTAAGCCCTCTAACTGCAATTCTTGTTTTTTGAGTAGCGTGCATGATCTCTTCAATAAGAAGTTTTTCTGAAGGAGAATAGGATTTCATAAGTACCTCATGATTTTATGATAGCATATACGGCATATTATTCAAGAATTTTATGTTTTATTGGCATAAAAAAATGCATAAAATATGTCGAAAAAGCTATAGAATAAGGATCGATGTAAAGAGCTGGGTATAAGTAGAACTTATGTTATTTTTTTAAATGCATAAGTGACAGTAAATTGACTCTTTTCTTTTTTAGAAGCTTTCTTTCGAGAGAAGGAAATCCCTAAGGCTGTAATGGGTTTTCCCTTATGCAGAAACGGCTCGTAGTATTTTTGTGATTCGATCTGTTTTAATCCTTCTTCTGCAGGCTTATTAATTTTGAGCTCTAGGATGTAAATGAGATTGGGTAGGTCAAGAACTAAATCCATTCGACCAAGACTTGTAAGTCTTTCGGATTGGGCGTCGATTCCGGAAGCGAAAAAGATTGTTTGTAAAAGAGCATGGTAGAATTTTTCATTTTCGATATGTAAGGGGTAGGGGATCTGACTTAAAATAAGGGTAAGACAGTCAACTAATTCTTTTATCTTTTCTTCTACAAGGAATCTATAAAGATCTCCGATAAGCGGGTTGACGTTGATAAGGCTTTGCTTAGTTAAAATAGCTACTAAATGTCTGTGCAAGGAAGCTCTTACTTCGAGGTTTGGATATTTGAGTTCATAGTTTCTTGTCAACGGATTATAGGAGTCAATGGTTAGGTAGCCCATTTGGAAAAGCAGAGCTGTTAAAGGTAAGCTTTCAATTTCAAATGTCTGTAATAAGTCGCCAGTTCCTCTCAATTTATCTAATTCTAAAAGGTTACATTCCTTGTGTCTTTGTTCTTTTTTTAATTCATCAAGCAAAACCTGAGGAGTAGCTGATTCAAACCAGAAATTGTGCAGTTCTTGAATATGCAAAGAACAGGTAAGAGAAAAAGGACTGTATATAGTGGGTGTGTTTTCTTTGAAACAGTATCCATTATACCAAGTTTTAAGATCCGTTCGAATCAATACGTAATCAATCTCTTTTTCTACCCCCCAAGCGTCTATATGTTTTTTAAAATAGAAGTCTATTTCATCGTCTGTATACCCACAGATATCAAAAAAATTTTTATTCATGGTGAGATTATCTAAGTTATTCAGTCCAGAAGAAAGGCCCGATTTGCTAAAGGCACTGACTCCAGTCACAAAGACAAAGCTTATTTTTGCTTGGTGTGCTTTTACAGCAGTTGAAAAATCTTTAATTACGGTTCTAATTTTTATCGCAATCTCTGTGGAATGCAAAGCGTGTAAAATGGGATAGTCATATTCATCAATTAAAAGAGCGACTTTTCCAAATTTTATATAGAGTGCTCTAGCTACGGATTCTAAAGCGTCTTTTATGCCAATCAAATCTGGCTTAATAGTCAGGTGGTAGTTTTCGGCTATATTCATTAAAGATTTAATGAGAGATCTTTCTAGGTCATCCGGCGTCTTACTGTCCAAAGCTGAAAAATCCATTCGGATTATTCCGTAGGGATCCCAGCGATAATCACTTTTTTCAATCCAAGTCCCTGTGAAGAGTTCTTTTTTACCTTGAAGAGCCGCTTCTAAGGTTGAAACAAGTAAAGACTTCCCAAATCTACGGGGACGAGCTAAGAATGTCCTTCTGTTTCTAGTTAACAGTGAATAGACGTGTTTAGTCTTGTCAACATAGAGACAATTTGTTTTTCTAAGTTCCGGAAATTCGCTTATTCCAATGGGGAGCTGTTGCAAAAGAAATCCTTTATACTACTTGTTTTAATAATATCGCAATAACAGTCAAGATTCAACTATAAAGCAAGGTTGTTTTTTCATTTGTATAGTAAGTTGGATAGGGAAAATTAAAATTGCATCCGATAGGTCATATACTCGATTTCCATCTATAGCATCTCTTTCTTTAATGCTAGTGCCATTTGACTTCCAAAATCTTCCAGAATAAGATAGAATGGATGAAAGATATTAAAAATTTAATAGGCGTTAAATGAAACGATTTTTACTCATGTGGATGGTTCTTTTTTCGGTAGTAGGGCAGTCAGAAAGTTTTGATCGAATCGATTTAAAAGGATCTCCTGTTGCTGGGTATTTAACTATTCCAAAAGATAGAGGGATTGATAACTCTACCTATCTTTATGTGAAATATGCTCTAGAATCGTTTCGGCAAGAAAAGGTTTCTTTTGTCTTATTAGACCTTAATACTCCTGGAGGAGAAGTCTTTGCAGCTCTCCGAATCAGTGAAGAACTTAGGAAAATGGATCGAGAGTATCAGATTCCAGTCATCGCCTTTGTCGATAACTGGGCCATTTCAGCAGGAGCCTTGTTAGCCTATTCTTGTCGTTATATTGGCGCTGTATCAGAAGCTAGTATGGGAGCGGCAGAGCCAGTGACTGTTTCTTCAGATGGGAAGATGGAAACAGCATCAGAAAAGATGGTTTCAGCTTTAAGAACAGAATTTGCTAGTGCAGCAAGCCTTTATAATAGAAATCCTTTGATAGCAGAGGCTATGGTTGATAAGGATGTTGTTCTAGTTTTTAGAAAAGGAAAAGTCGTTCAACTTGTAGATAACGCGCAGATTATTAGTAAGGGATCAACCCCAGATATAGTAATCAATGCTAAAGGGAAGCTTCTTACACTAGATGCTAAGAGCATGCAAGAGTATGGAGTAACTGATTTTACAGTCCCTGAAATGACAAGAGAAGGTTCTGAATTTCTACCTGCTGAAAAACTTGCTCAAGTCCCTTTTTTTAAAGCTGCTTCTATCACTTGGGTTTCCTATAAAAACTGGAAAATTGACTTCTTTGCTTTTTTAAGCAATCCCTTAGTTTCTTCTTTACTGATGATGGGATTGATGATCGGACTTTATGGGGCGATTCAAAACCAAGGATTTGGATTTTCATCCATCTTAGGGATTATTTGTTTAGCTCTTATTATTCTATCTTCGTTTGCTACAGAACTTATTGGATGGCTTGAAATCGTAGCTGTGTTTTTAGGGATCTTACTTGTCATACTTGATCTTGCTTTTATTTCAGGGTTTGGAGTGTTAGGAGGACTAGGTTTACTTTTATTTCTTTTTGGTTTGACGTCTATGCTTCTGCCTCCTTTAAAAGGGTTTTCTTGGGATCCTAGTCAGTGGGGGATTCAAATGTCAGAGTGGATTTATAGATTAAGTCTTTTCTTGTTTGTTTTTCTTCTATTTTTCTCAGTTCTACTCCCTATTGCAAGTCATTTCTTTCGAAAAACATTCTCTTTTAAAAGATTGATACTTCAAACTCCTCAGGAGGATTTAGTCGATTCAAGTCTATTACCAGAAGTGGGAGAAGAAGGGACTTGCTTTTCGACGCTTAGGCCTTTTGGTAAAGTACAGATCGGTGATAGACTCTATGAAGCTCTAACTGAAGAGGAGCTGATTTCATCCGGTGTAAAGGTAGAAGTCATTGGCTATAAGAAAAAAACATTAATTGTAAAAGAGAAGACTATATCATGTTATTAGCTTGTTTTATTGGATTGGTTGCTCTTCTTTGTTTATATTTAGAGTTTTTTTTGCCAGGAGGGGTTTTTGCTCTTTGCGCTTTTTTTCTTATGTCAGGTGGAGCAACGCTTTGTTTTTGGCAAGCAAGTGCGATCTGGGTGGGAGCTGTATATTTAGCATCTTTTGCTTTATTGGCTGTTTTAACATCTCTTTTGGCCTTAAAAATCGTGAGGAGATCTAAAGATTCTTTTTGTTTAAAGACAGATCAAGAGGGATTTGTTTCAGCTTCTTTTGAAGAAGATTTGCTAGGGAAAGAAGGAAGTGTATCTACAGAGCTAAAGCCATCAGGACATGTTCGGATCGATGGAAAAACATATCAAGCGCTTTCTCAAGGCGATTTTATTGTTAAAGGAACTAATATTGAAGTGGTCGCTATGAAAGGATCACACCTCATTGTAAAAGTGAAAAAATAAGGAATTTTTTATGAATATATTTTTTGCAGATGCTGAATTTGGGTTGAGCTTCACAGTTGTCGTCTTTGTTCTCATTATTTTAGCGATTATTATGTTATCGATTGTGGGTCGTTTTGTTAGTTTGTGGTTTCAAGCAATCGTATCGGGAACGCCTATTTCTTTATTTAATATCATAGGAATGAGCCTTCGTAAGATTCCTTCTCGAGTGATTGTCTCATCTTATATCAATGCGCATAAAGCAGGAATCAAAGTTGTTTCTGTAGCCGAACTTGAAACACACGTTTTAGCAGGTGGAAATGTAACAAATGTCGTAAGAGCTTTGATTGTCGCTGATAAGGCTAACATTGCTCTTACTTGGAGACAAGCTACAGCCATTGATCTTGCAGGTAGAGATATCTTGGATGCCGTTAGAACTTCAGTGAATCCAAAAGTTATTGACTGCCCAGAGAAATCAGATGGAGAATATATTACAGCAGTGGCTAAAGATGGAATTCAGCTTAAAGTCAGAGCTAGAGTTACTGTTCGTACAAATATTCAACAATTAGTCGGTGGAGCTACAGAAGAAACAATTATAGCTCGTGTAGGAGAAGGGATTGTTAATGCGATTGGTTCGGCAGCAACTCATACAGATGTTTTAGAATCTCCACAAAGAATTTCTCAACTTGTTTTGGGTAGAGGATTAGATGCTCAGACTGCATTCGAAATTCTATCTATTGATATTGCAGATATTGTCGTAGGAGAAAACATTGGAGCGCGTCTTCGTGCTGATAAAGCAGAATCAGACAAAATAATTGCTCAAGCTAGAGCGGAAGAAAGAAGAGCTATGGCGGTTGCTATGGAGCAAGAAAATATTGCTAAAGTGACAGAAATGAAAGCAAAGGTAGTAGAAGCTGAAGCTCAAATTCCTCTTGCCATATCCGAAGCCTTTAAAAAAGGAAATTTAGGAGTTCTTGACTATTATCGCATGAAGAATATCCAATCGGATACTGAAATGAGAAAATCAATTTCTAAAGGTTCTGACGAGGGATAAAATGAGTCAAGGTTCGTCCGTTCCTTTTTTTATTTTTTTGGCTATTTTTCTTTTTTTTCTTTTTACTAATAAAGGAAAAAAAGGGAAAGAGGTTTTAGTAAAGCCTGCTTTTAAAAAACCGGTTCCTAAAAAACCGGTTTTCCAGAAGAATACGCCGATAAAAAGAAGTGGTTATACAGAAAAAAGAGATACTTCTTATGAAGTAGAAAAAAAGAAGGAAATTCCTTTTTTAAAACAAACATGGAAAAAGAAGAATTCTTTAAAGCAGGCTTTTATTTTGTCTGAAATTTTAAAGAGAGAGCATGAACGCGACTCATTTTAATATTGAATCTATAGCCCGTCAGGCTCAAATTCCTCTTATAGAGTTTGCTAAGACTGTTTCTCTAGAGATAAAGCTGCAAAAAGTAGCGCTTGCAGCTTTATCTTTTTTATCAGCAAGCCTGGCTTGTGTACTAGTAGCTTTTTCATTAGTTGGAATGGTTTCTTTATCTACGTCTTTAATTTCTTTTCCTTTAATAGTTTTGGCCTATTTATCTTTTCAGTCGTCTTTTCGGATTAAAGACTATGAGGATCCCTTGGAGTTACAGAGAATGAAGGAGTTGGCTAAATCTATGAATTTCTTAGATTTAGTGGAAGAGCACCAGGGGATAGAGCCTATCCTTTCTCACAACATTCTAGACCTTTTGGAGCTGCGCTCAAAATTTCTTTTACAGCATGCGGGGAAGGAGCTCGCAGATCTTATGCAAGAAGTGACTCTTTTTTATATTGGCAAATACAACCTCATGACAAAAGGTTACTTGAGAGGGATGTTTTATGAAGAACTTTCTAAAAAGATAGAGATAAATGATTTATATAACACGTTAGAAGATATGGGAATGAATGAATTAAAGCGTTTTGATGTAATTTCTATAAAAGAATATGAAGATTTCGAGTCTTTACTAGCCAAAGAAGATGAGCTAGCGTCCTGGCAAAGAGCTACGCTACTTCAAATTAATTCTCAGTTCCTAGGAAGGCGAGAGTCTATTTTAGCAGATTTAGAAATGAAAGAAAAGAAAGCCAAAGAAGATTTGCAAACGGCCCACTCTCAAAAAAAACCCACCTTGTTTTCTGTGGTTAGAAGTTTACAAGGGCAACTTAGATCTATTCATGTAGAAAAAAATAGAATGCACAAAGAGCTTTCTATAGGGAAAGACCTTCAAAAAGAATATGAAGAACATAAGGAAATAAACTATCAAGAATATAAGAAAAGAAAAAAGGTTCTTCAAAAAGAGTTTGAAGCGATGAAGTTTAAATTTCCTCTGAAATTACTCTAAGTCGAGCTCGTGTAGGCTTAATAGAGTTTTAATTTCTAGTTGCGATTCTGCAATGAAAATCTGCTTTCCATCTAATTCTAGAAGATATAACGCAGTCTTAGGACTCAAAGGTCTTTTTTCTAGAATTTTAATTTTCTTTTGCGAGCTGAAGCCTCCTATTTTTCCATTGGAAAGCTTTCTAAGAGCCCAAAGAGTGAAAAAAACAAGAAAAATGAGCCCGGCAAGGGTCAAGATCATTTTAATGAATGCATGTTCATAGGAAACGTCTTTAGTTTTTTCTGGAAAGGATTTTTCTAAAAAGGAGTTATGAGATTCTAATTCAGGATTTGCTAAAACCATTGAAGAAGGAGGCGTTGGGATTACGTCTTCTGAAAAAAGAGGAGAGAAGGAAAGGAAGATAAGGAAAATTAATTTAGTTAGCATCCAAGGCCTCTCAATTTGTAAATTGTTTTTTCTAAATATTACTATCTTCTTTAAGTGAAGTTTTTTTCTAGTTAAAATTTTCTAGATTGGCTGAATTTTCAGGAACTCATGCTAGATCATATATAAGCTAGTCTGATAGTATTGCTCTTTTTAAAAAAGGAGTTTCTTTTGAAGGGATGCATTTGTCTAGATATTGATGGAACAATTACAGAGGATCTTTTTTATGTTCCGGAAGCTGTTATAGAATGTTTTGAAAGTTTGTATTCTAAAGGGTGGCAGTTCTTATTTTCAACGGGAAGGCCATATGCTTTTGCTTCCAAGCTTTTTCATAACGTTAAATTTCCATTTTTTTTATCCTTGCAAAATGGTGCGGATTTGATTCAAATGCCGGAAAAGAAACTGCTTTCAAAAGAACATTTATCAGCTTCTTTTATTCCTGTTTTGGATGAAATATATAAAAGTCTTGAAGAAGATTATTTGATTTATGCAGGAATTGAAAAGGGCGACTTTTGCTATTACAGACCTCACAGGTTTTCTTCAAAAATGCTAGAGCATTTAGAGGTTATTCAATCGGTTGTTTCAGAGTCTTGGATTGGATTGGAAGAATTTTCTTTTCCTTCGGGGGCGTCTTTTCCCTTAATTAAAGGCGTGGGGTCTAAAGATCAGATGGAGAAATTATTTAAAAAACTACAACCTTTTAAAGAGGTTCATTCTACTTGTATTTTAGATCCACTTTCTAAAAGTGGTGCTTATTTAAATCTTATTACTTCAGAGAAAGCGACAAAGGGGGAAATAATTAAAAAAATGCGAAAGCTTTTTCCCAGTGATTCTTTTTTTATTGCAGCAGGAGATGATGTAAATGATATTTCTATGTTAAAAGAGGCTGATTTTGCAATTGTTATGAAGACGGCTCCACAATCTCTTTTCCCACTCGCAGATCTTTTAGCGGAACCTGCTAAAGATCTTGGGATTATGCAAGCTCTTTGGACGGCAACAGGAGAAAAGCCGTAATGGAAGACGACATCATTAAAAAGATAGCTTTAGCTTCTGCTAAGCAAAGACTCAGTCCCCAAACAGGTTTTATCCAATATTGGAGTGAAGATCCGACTCTTCCTCGGCAAGATACTATTTCTTTATTGGAGAATTTTATTTATGCATATGCACTTTTTCGTTCTAAGACAGTAGAAAATATCCAGGAAGGAAGGTCTCTTTTAGAAAAGCTTCTCGCTTTTGAACTAGAGGGGAACTTTCCTGTCTATCTCCATGAGTTCCCTAAGTGCAGGGATTCTAGGCTTTCTTTGCAGTTAAAGCCCGTGATTTTTTATCTTTTAAAAGATTTTCCTTTAGCATTAGGAGAGGTGTGGACTCGTAATCTACGCTCTTTATTAGAACGAATTGAAAATTTCTCAGCAAAGCAAGAGCAAAGCTCTTTGAGTCCCAGGTCTCCTGAAGAGTGGGCTAAGCTCTGTATCGCGGCTCAGATGTCGGAAGATGACTTCTCTCAAGAAAAAACTCTGTGGAATTCTACCTTAGGTGTTTTTATAGGCGAGTGTAAAGAGCGTTGGCAAGAAGGGTATGAACCTGTTGTTACACTATTTGATCTTTTCATGGATAAGCCTTCTAAAAGAGCTTTTATAGATCATCCAGTTCATTTAAAGGCGGCTTTAGTTCAGCCGTGGAAGAAACAAGCTCCTAAATCTCAAGAAGGCTCTTTTATAGCGCTCGTAGAAGAAAATCAAAGGCAATGTTTGACTTTCTATTGGGGAGGGCTTGATCGTTTGCATTCTATGGTCTTGGAGGCAAAAAAAGGAACTTGGTCAATTAAAGAATCTTTAGATGAATGGATTTGCACCTATACGTATGATGAATTAGTTCCTACAGAAGAATCGGCTGTAGAATGGGCTTTTTATCTTGATGACGCAGGCATTGATGTGGATAAAGGGCATTTAATAAAGATAGCAGATGAAAGAGCTAGTATGTTCCATCCTGGAGATGAAGTATCGGTCTTTTCGAATGGACTTAAGATTTCTTTTCATGTCACGGTAGATCCTTCTCAAGGGCTTTGGACTGGGCATATTTCTAAAGGGGATCGCTCTTTTCAAAAAAGCAAAAAACTTCAATATGGTGGCTATGATTGGAAGCTCGGATGGCGGACGATCAGAAGAGATCCTACTGCAACTGTTACAATTTCTATTAAGAAAATTTTAACTAACAACTAAAGAATCATAACGTCCTCTTGTTTAAGGGGACGTTATGATTAAATCTTAATTTAGGCTATTTTTTTTTTTGCAAAAAGACCTGTCCCCTCGGCAAACGGGGGATTAATAGAAATATCTCGTTTTCTTTTTTTAGTAGGTGTTTGAGGACTAACACCAAATGTTTTTACAGCTAGGTTTTGAATTTTTTCTGATCCCGTTTTGACCATTACTCCTTGAAGTATTGGATATAGTCCGTTCCCTGGTTCAGGCTTGACTTTGTGTTGTGACATGTCACTAGATGCTGTTGGAGAGTTAGGAAGGGGGACCCTCTTTGCAGCATGTATGTGCTTTAATTGAGGTGGTTTTGATGAAGAAGTTATTTCTGGGTTTTGTGAAGGAACCCCATTATTTGCTGGTTTTTCGACTCGCATAAAAGCCTCCTAAAAAAGGTTGGTGTTTTCTTCCGTTATGACAAATGTTTTATTTTAAGCAAATAGAAATGTTTAGAGATTTTATGGAACTTCAATGAGATTCCGTTAAATAGAGTTATTCCCCAGCCACTTTTTTTCTTTCTATATTGTGGATTTCTTTTCTTAACATTTGAGAAATTTGTTCAATAACGTTAACTACGCTAAGTTCTGGTTTTTTAGGCCTTGCTGTAAATTTAGGTTTCTTCGGTTGTGTAGAATCGGATGAAGATGTGCCAGAAAGGATAGCTTTTGAAGAAAGTTTAGTCTTTTTGTTTAATGGTGAGTTCTTATTAGACATCTTAAAAGCCTTATGTTTTCAATTTGCGTTAAATTATAATTATTGCATTTAGTTGGTTTAATTGTCAAATCTCTCGTTTTTTTAATGGTCAGAGTTGAGTAAAATAGTTTGTGATTTTAAGCTTTCTTTTGGCACAATGCAAAATTGTTTTTTTATAGGAGGAATATGAAAGGCCAAATTCTGCATCGCCTTGTAATTCAGGTTTTTAGCTGTTGCATTCGATGGATCTTGAAGTTGAGGTATCGAGTTGAAGTTAAAGGGCTTGAAAATATTGTATCTTTAAAGAACCAAAAGCCTGGGATTCTATTTTTACCAAATCATCCAGCTGAAATAGATCCTGTTATTTTAGCGACTATTTTAGCTGGTTCTTTTATTCCAAAAAGTGTGGTAGTTGAGCATTTTTATCACTTGAAAGGTTTTAAGTGGATTTTAGATTTGGCTAGAGTAGTCCCACTACCAACTATGGCAGAAAAAGCTAATCAATGGAGAGGGAAGGAACTTTCTAAGGTTTTTCAGAAAATTGAACAAGAAATCAGTGAGGGTGAAAATTACATTATTTATCCTTCTGGAAAGCTTAAGAGGTCAGGTTTAGAGCAGTTAGGAGGGGCCTCCTTTGTTTATAATCTTCTCCAGAAAAAACCGGATATTCCTGTTGTTTTGGTGAGAACAACGGGCCTTTGGGGGAGTAGCTTTTCTGTGGCTCAAACAGGGGAAACTCCTAGATTTCAGACGGTTTTAAAAAAATGTTTTCAAGTTCTTTGGAAAAATGCCTTCTTTTTTACTCCAAAAAGGCCTGTTTTAGTCGAGTTTGAGCTAATTACTGATAAAATTCCAAAGGGGGATAACCGATTAGTATTTAATAGATACTTAGAGAATTGGTATAACCAGTACCCGTTTCCCGGCGAAGAGAGTTTTTCTTGGGTTCCTTATTTCTTTTGGAGTAAAGGAGATGAAGAAATACCTCTTAAAGCCACAGTTAAAGAAGAAACCTCCGGAGTAGAAGTCTCTTCGACAGTAAAAGAAGAAGTCCTTAAATATTTAGCTACGCTCACGTCTGTTAAAGTCTCAGATATCCAACAGGATGCGCATCTTTCATTTGATTTAGGCTTGGATTCTTTAGACATTGCTCAAGTGCACTTATTTTTAGATAAAACTTATGGGCTAGCAGAACAAGCTCCAGGGTCGTTAATAACGGTAAAGGACATCTTTAAATCAATTGTTGAGGAAGAAGGGAGTCAAATTCAAGAGTTGCATGAAACTAATAAGATGCCATTTTTTTCTAATTGGAAAGAAAAGAAATCTAGAAAAGAGCCTTTATTTGCAGGTGGAGATGTCATAGTTGAAGCGTTTTTAAAGTCATGCGATCGTATGAGGTCTTCCATCGCTTGTGCGGATCGTAATTCCGGTATATTTTCGTATAAAAAACTAAAGAGATCAGCTTGTGTTCTTTATCAGAAGGTTAAATTGTTGAAGGGCCGTCAGGTTGGTGTGTTGCTTCCATCTTCAGTGGGAGTCTATCTTTCAATTATAGCTATTTATTTGTCTGGAAAAACGCCTGTTATGTTAAATTGGACCTCTGGAAAAATGGCTTTGGCTCAGACTTTAAAAATTTCTAATTTCCAATCGGTTATCACCTCTAAAAAATTCTTGGATAAAATACAATTAGAAGATTTAAGTGAACTAGAAGAGTTTTTTGTGTTTTTAGAAGATCTAAAAGAGACCCTTAGTTTGAAGGAAAAGATAAAAGGCCTTTGGCTTAGCTTTTTTTCAGCATCGAAACTTATGAAAAAACTTCTTATTTGTCAGGATCCTGATAAAGAAGCTGTGCTTCTTTTTACAAGCGGAACAGAATCCTTGCCTAAAGCTGTTCCATTATCTCATAGGAATCTTTTAATCAATCAAAGAAATTCTTTTGATTGTGTAGATTTAAACAAGGATGATATTTTTTATGGGGTATTGCCCCCATTTCATTCGTTTGGTTTTTCTTTAACGGGTCTTTTACCTCTTCTATTTGGTATTAAGGTTTTATACAGTCCAGATCCGACGGCTAGTCGTACTATGGCTTTAGATATAGAAGAAGCTAAGGTTACAATTTTTTGTTCGGCTCCCAGTTTTGCTAGATCCTTAGTTGCAGAGTCCGAAATCTCTCAACTTCAAACTCTTCGTATTTTTTTAGTGGGAGCAGAGAGAATGCCTAAGGATTTACAGGAATTCATAGCTGAAAACTTAAAAAATGTGCAGTTACTTGAAGGATACGGGATTACAGAATGTGCCCCTGTTGTTACTCTGCAGCGAATGGGGGAGAGCAATAGAGGAGTCGGTAGACCTCTTGCTGAGGTTTTGGTTTGCATAGTAGATCCTATTTCTTTAACACCTCTTGAAGAAGGAATGGAAGGGGAGGTCTGTGTCAGTGGACCTTGTGTGTTTGATGGCTACGTAGGACAGAAAACAGATTCGTTTTTTTATGAAGGAAAGACTAGATGGTATCGTTCTGGCGATTTAGGGCATTTGGACTCTGAAAATTACTTGTTTATAACAGATCGGATTAAAAGAGTTATGAAGATTGGGGCTGAAATGATTTCGCTAGGCGGAATAGAAGTAGAGCTTTTCCGCATAGCTAAAGAAAAGTCTTGGTATCCGATTTCTCAAGAAGGGTCTCCATTAGCAGTTATTGCAAGAGATGCTGGAAATCAAAAGGCCGAAATAGTATTATTTACGACATTTACCGTAAGCAAAGAACTTGTTAATCAATCTTTAAGAGAAACCGGCTTTGGTCGGATTGTAAAAGTTACAGAAATTATACAAGTTGATGAAATTCCTTTAACAGGAACAGGCAAACTACACCATCGCTTACTTGAAGAAAGATTTAAGACAAACAAGGAAATATGCAAAATCAATCACCTCGCTTAAGACTTTATAATACAGAGACTCGCGCAAAAGAAGAGGTGCGCCCTTCTGTTGGAGATGTCCTGTCCATATATACCTGTGGTCCTACTGTTTATAATTTTGCTCATATTGGAAATTTTAGAACCTATGTCTTTGAAGACGTTCTTCGTCGAACTCTGCAGTTTTTTGGAAATAAAGTTAAGCAGGTAATGAACTTAACAGACGTTGATGATAAGACGATTAAAGGCGCATTAAGAGAAAATTTGAGTTTAGAAGCCTATACCGCCCCTTATATTCAAGCTTTTTTTGAAGATTTAAAAACAGTTGGGATCCAACCTGCTGAAGAGTATCCAGCAGCCACTGATTATATATCAGATATGATTCTAATTATTGAAAGATTGATCTCAAAAGGCGTGGCTTATGTAGGGTCGGATAGAAGTGTCTATTTTCGAATCGACTCATTCCCGTCTTATGGGAGACTTTCTCACTTGCCTCTTTGCACGTTGAAAGCCGGAGCTTCAAATCGGGTTGCAGCAGATGAATATGATAAAGACCAAGTTTCTGACTTTGTTCTTTGGAAAGCATATGATGTCGAACGAGATGGTTTTATTTTTTGGGAAAGTCCTTTTGGCAAGGGGCGTCCTGGTTGGCATATTGAATGTTCTGCTATGGCAATGAAGATCCTTGGGGAAACTATAGATATCCATGTGGGTGGGGTAGATAATATGTTTCCTCACCATGAAAATGAAATAGCACAATCAGAAGCTTTTTCTGGCAAAACATTTGTTCGGCATTGGCTCCATGCAGAGCACCTATTAGTCGATCATAAAAAAATGTCTAAAAGTCTCGGTAATTTCTATACTGTGCGTGACCTTTTGCAAAAGGGGTATTTAGGGCGTCAGATTCGATATATGCTGTTTCAAACACATTATAGAACGCAGCTTAACTTTACTTTAGAAGGACTTGAAGGAGCAGGAGTTGCTATTCAAAGAATTTTAGATTTTGCAGAAAGGCTTAAAGGAATCCAAAATCTTAACTCGTTTGAGTTAACGGCTCCTGTCATGAAAAAATGCATTGAGGGGTTTTCAGAGGCATTAGCTGATGATTTAAACATATCAGTAGCACTCTCTTCTCTTTTTGATGCTATCAGAGAGATTAATGTTCTTTGCGACATGGGAAAGGTCAGTCAGTTTGAGAGCCAAGAGGTGTTGCATCAGTTATATCGCCTAGATGAAGTATTAGGGATTCTTTCTATGGAAGAAGAAGAGAGTATTCCTCTAGAATTATTAGAAGCATTAGAAAAAAGAATAGAAGCTCGCAAAGATAAAGATTGGAAACTTGCTGATCAGTATCGAGATTTGATTGAGGATCGCGGATATAAAATTGAAGATTCTCCAGCTGGGGCTAAGTTAAAAAAACAAAGGAATGTATGAGTCAAAAACGAGTTACAAAAGATGAGCTATTTCTGGTCAAGCTTTACGGAGAAGGTCTGAAATTAGGAGATCCTTTTATGGAGATAGATCGTTATCAAATTGGCAAGCTTATAGGTCAAAATGACAAAGGCATTGATAATATGGTAAGGATGTTAGCTCAAGCTAACTTTATAAAGAAAGGGGATGGAAATTTGATATACATCACAAAGCATGGAGAGGCCTTAATACAGGATCTTTTATAGTCGTCGCATCAATAGAGCGGCATTCTTTTTAATATATAGTCTATATGTAATTCGATTGGCCGTAATTCTTCTTCAAGGAGGGCTTGGGCTCTTCTTGAAGAAGAAATAAAGGAACTTGACTGGGGCTGTGGCTTTTGTCTTAAAAGGCCTTAATTGAGGATTTAATTTCTCGTTAGAGCTCCCCTAAAAAGAAATATGGTTCTAAATTACTATCGTTTCCGGAATAGGGAGAGGATTTTCCAGATAGATCTTCATTAAGAGAGTTAGTGGAACTGCCAGACACCGTAGTGTAATCATCATCATCACCAGTAATGCGTACATCAATATCTTTAATATCAGGGTTATCCTGGTAACTTGGGCTGTTTTTTTCTGGAAGAACCTTATTGACTAGACTGTTAAATCTTCCTGGTAAAGAAAAAGAGGGAGGGGTTTCCTTGAGAGGGGTTTCCTTTTTAGAGGAGACGGGGCTATCATCAAGAGGGATTTCATAAAAACCATTGGAAGGGGGGGTTGGTTTAGCAAATAGTGCTTGCAGAGCACTAATCGGCATCTTAGTTACAGAGGCAGATTGTTGATGTAAAGGATTACGTGCAAGAGTTTTAGTTGCTGTGGAATTAGGGTTTTCATTATTTGAGAAAAAAGCACTTGATAAAGCAGATGGTTTTACGATCATAACAAATCCTTTTATTGTAATTAATTATTCTTGTATTTATATTATCACATAATTAATTAATTGTAAATTTATTTACTGTTATGTGGTTTCGTAAAATAAAAGCATCATTTAGATTGGTTATTATATCGTATTGGTTTTGTCTTGAGCTTGTAATTAAATTTGGTTAAATGAAGAATAGGAATTGTAGTTTGTGGTGTTAGAGGTTTTATGTAAAAAGTTAAAAGCGTATGATTCTTAAGTCTATACGCTTTTAAAAGATGGGTTTTATCCCTCTTCAGGCTTCATAATAGGAAATAGCAAAACATCGCGAATAGAGGGGACTCCTAAAAATAGCATTACAAGACGATCTATTCCAATACCAAGGCCTCCAGCGGGCGGCATACCCTGACAGATCGATTCTATGAATTCCTCGTCTAAAGGACATGCTTCTTCATCCCCTGCAAGTTTTTTTAGAGCTTGTTGTTCTAAGAGCGTTCTTTGAAGCTCTGGATCATTGAGCTCAGTATAAGAATTACAAAATTCAGATCCTAAAATAAATGTTTCAAATCGTTCGACAAACTGCTCTTTGCGCAGAGCCTCATTTCTGTGGAGCTTGCAAAGAGGGGTTGTTTCTATAGGGTGGTCAATAATGTGATGAGGCTGAATCAAATAACTTTCTGCAAATTCTTCAAAAAGAGAGGCTATTAACTGTCCTCTAGACAGTCTTTCTACATCTTCTGGGGAGAAATGAGCCTTTTCTACTAGGATCGTTTTTAATTGATCTGTGGAAAGAGCATCTACATCGATATTTGCATAGGTTTTTATGCTTTCTTTCATGCTCATACGGATCCAAGGAGCTTTAAGATCGATTTCTTGAGAAACATCATCTCTTGTTAAGGTCAATTTGGTTGTTCCAAAAAGATCCAAGGCGATGGATTCAAAGAGGTTTTCTGTGAATTTCATCATATCGGTATAGTCCCAGTATGCCGCATAGGCCTCTAATTCTGTAAATTCAGGATTGTGTGTGCGGTCAAGCCCTTCATTGCGAAAGACTTTTCCCATTTCGTAAACTCTGGAAAATCCACCAACAAGGAGTTTTTTTAAAGGAATTTCTAGTGAGATGCGCAGGAACATTTCTTGGTCAAGAGCATTGAGTTGGGTCATAAAAGGGCGAGCCTGAGCTCCGCCGTATACGTTTTGTAAAACAGGCGTTTCTACTTCTAAGAAGGCATTTTTCTTGAAATAGGATCGGATGAGTTCGAGGATTTTAGAGCGCATTTTAAATTGATCTAAAACAGCATGATGGCTGATGAGATCTAGCCATCTTTTGCGATAGCGAACTCCTTTATCTACAAGACCACTATGTTTTTCTGGAAGAGGAAGAAGTGTTTTACAAAGGAGCTTAACTGTTTTAACAAAGAGTGTGAGTTCACCTTTTTGAGTTCTAAAAAGATGGCCCTCTACTCCTAAAATATCGCCAAGATCTAGCTTTTTTTCGATGAATTTCATAGAGGTCCATTCCTTAGATTGAAGGCCTTCTACTAGAGTAATGTCCTTGTTAAACATTACTTGGATTCTGCCTGTTTCGTCTTGAATATGACCAAAGGCATTTTTACCCATTGCTCTAAATAGAACAAGGCGTCCTGCAATTTTAAACTGAGGAGTGTTTCCATTTCCTGCATCTTCACTATTACCAACTGGAGATTCAGCAAATTGCGTTGCAATTTCCAATGAGGTGGCTTCAGGAGTAAAGGTGTGGGGATAGGGATCTATTCCCAATTCTCTGATTTCTTTGAGTTTAGCGCTTCGATTGAGAAACTCTTCATGCTGATGATATTCTGGAAGATTTTGCATAAGTGGCTCGTTTAATAAAGTTATAAAAAAATGTTATCAAATCATTTTAATCTTTTTTTTTGTTCTATGCAATACACTTTCATCTAAAAAAGTTGCTTGCTTTTTTTTACAATACGCTCCAAATTGCGAATAAAAAAAATGGTGAAACGTGAAAAAGATAACATATTGCTTGTTGGCTTTTAGCCTTTTAGGAATGACAGCTCAAGGAACTGAAATGGACCCAAAAACTTTATTGCCCAATTGGGATTTTTTACAGGCTAGGCAAAAAGAAGAGATTATGGCCCAAATAGAAAAAATCGATTTAAAAGAGCTCGAGAGGCAAAGGTCTGTTATTCGACAAGATGAGGTTTCTTTTCCAAATCTGTCTGTTTTTACTCAATATCATAAAAACAGTTGTATAAAGGATCAAGAAGAGGGAAGAAAGCTTATTTCGGAAGGGAAGGTAGGGTGTTTAATTGTGGCAGGAGGGCAAGGTTCGCGCTTAAGCTATAGAAAGCCCAAAGGGTTTTATCCAGTGACTTTGGTTAAGCATAAATGTTTGTTTCAGGTTTTTGCAGAGAAGATCCTGGCCGCTGGTCATCTAGCAGGACGTCCTTTATATCTAGCTATTATGACATCTTCTGAAAACCATGAAGAAACTATAGAAGGGTTCAAAGAAAATGACTATTTTGGGTTAAGTCCAGATCAACTTTTTTTCTTTTCACAAAAAGACCTTCCTCTATTAGACAAAAATGGAAATCTTTTCTTAGAAACGGCTGATAGTATATCTATGGGACCGGATGGAAACGCCTCTTCTATAAGAGAATTTGTTGCGTCTGGGATTTGGGATATTTGGCATAAAAAAGGGATTTCTTACTTAAATTACATGCATGTAGACAATGCTTTATCAGATCCATTTGATGCAGAGCTGAGCGGATTGCATTCTAATAGTCCGGCCTCAGATGTAATTGTTAAATGCATAGCGAGAGATGATCCAGAAGAACAGCTAGGAGTGATGTTCGAAATAAATGGTAAAGTAGGGGTTGTAGAGTATTCTGAAATTTCAACAGAGGAAAGGACTTCTAGAAATAAAGACGGGTCGTTGCTCAACCTATGTGCTAATATTGGTCTCTATAGTTTTAAGATGGATTTTGTTCATGATGTGGCATCTTGCTATTATGATCAATTTCCTTTCCATAAAGCATTGAAATCTGTCAAATATCTTACTCCAACTGGAAAGACTCAAAAATCTGAAAAGCCAATCGCTTGGAAATTTGAAAAGTTTATTTTTGATCTACTCCCGTTTGCTAAAAATGTAAAAGCTATAGTTTATCCGCGTCATGAGTGCTTTGCCCCATTAAAAAATGCAGAAGGCAACGATAGCCTTTTATTTGTGCAAAGAGCGTTGCAGAGAAAAGATCGTGAAATATTTGAAAAAATATCGGGAGTATCTAGCTCATCTAGTGTTTTTGAATTAGATCCAGCATTTTATTATCCGACACCTGAACTTTTGCAAAAATGGAAAGGAAAGGCGCTTCCAGATATGCCGTATGTGAAACCTTAAATTTTAATGGTTTTAGGAATAGGGGTATTGGGATGTGGCGTGAAGGCTCTCTTTTTTTAGTTTTTTAAGAAAAGTCGTAGCTTCTTTTTCTTGTTTAGCAGATTTAAAGAAAAGAAAAAGTTGTTTCAAGAGTTCTATTTTTTCCCAAAAAAAGGCTTCTTTTTCCATGTGTTTTCTTTCTTCAATGCCTTTTGATAGGTAAGAGTCGATAAGGCAAAAAAGAGGGGGGATAAGAGTGCCTTCGTGGCGGCAGAGATGGTTTTTAGCAACGTCGATTCCTTTTTGAGCTGCGATAAGACAAATGTTAAAAAAATAAAAGGGAGAAGATTCTTTTTCGAGTTCTTCCAGTGGGATCTGCGTTAGGTAACTAGCTGCTTTTTGAGTGTCTTGTGTGTAAAGAAGCCACTCTATGAGTTTTTGTTTAACTAAAAGCCCTTCTTCTGCGGGAAGATCCCACATTGCAAATTCTTCAAGTTTTTGAATAACACGATCGCTTAGTTTTTTTGTGTTTTGAAAAGGATCAGTCAGAAAGATAAAAACCGATTTAATAAAAGGATTGAATAGGTCTTGAGGAACTCGGATATAGGTTTTTAGAGATTCTAGAGTTCCGATTTCATATGAGGATAAGATAGCTTTTAAGGGAATGAAAAGGGTTGGGTCATTTTCCACTTCAGTTAAAATCCCTTGGATTTTTTTTGAAAATCCAAGGTTAAGTAAGCAAAAGAGGATCGCTGTTTTTTCTTGTAAAGAGGGGGTTCTTTGCAGGAGATCTTCTAAGACATATGGTTTATAAAGGTAAAAAGAGAGTTGAAGATAGATAGAAGAGTTATTTACGAATAAAAATGGGATAGATTCATAGTTTTTTTTCAAATTTTGTAAAAGGAGTTGATTGTCTTGTTTTGCAAAAGATTCTGGAATATATCTAAGGGTTAGCAAGGCTAAATGGTGAGCCGCTTTTCTGTCTTTGTAAGAGGCTTCATGAAGGCGAAAAAGGATTTGATCTTTTATAAGGTGGATAAGAGGATGTTTTTCAAACTTGCAAAGGGAAAGTTCTAAGCATTTCAATTCCTCATCGAGTTCTTGGGTAGCCTTATATACTAAAGATTTTCCAAGGTATTCTAGAGGCGCTCCTGGTGTGTTTTTAAGTTCTCCAAATTCTTCTAAGGCTTGTCTAAAAAGATCTTCTTTTTCTTTATGTCCTATTTTCATCTGAGCTTGTTCTAAAATAGTAATCCCAGCTCTAAAAATAGCTTCCCGCCCTTCTGCTCTTCCTAAAAAAGATTTTCCGATTTGCCGGTATTCAATCAAAGCTTGTTTGAAATGACGTAGGGCAAAAAAAGCATCGGGGACAGCCAAGCAATTGATTAAGATGTTTGGGCTACTGCTTGAAATAAGGATAGCTCCAACTTCAAGTTCATTATCTTTTAAAATCACTCCAAATTGAGGGATATTTAGCGGGATATGACTAAGATAGTCAAAAGCTAAGACGTTATCGAGGTAAACTTTTAAGTGATTGTCTGTTTTTTCGATTTTTATAAAGTGCGACATTTGTTCTTTAAGATAAAAATCAGGAGTAGACATTACTTCTACATTAGATTTAAAAAGGGAGATTCCTGGGTTTGCTTCAGAGCCGATCCAAAGGAGAAATCCTTTTTGAAAAAAATCTTTTATTAAATCTTCAGAGCGCACAGTAAATAAAAATCCGATGCCGCTACCTAAGGCTTTAATTCTGATATGAGTTTCAAACTTAATATTCCCGGAGAATGATTGTTTTGCCATCATGAGGTTGACCCATTCCATGACATCAGATTTTTGTGTAAGGGCTATTTGTTTAGCTAACAAAACATTTTCCTGAAATTCCCAGTCTGCTTTATGTTCAACTTGTATGCTAGCACACGGACTCCAAGGAGCATAGCCTTCGATATAGTTATTCAGATCTTTTAAGATTTCTTGAATGCTAGCATATCGTTTTTGAAATTGGCTAGAGAGGCATTTTTTCGCTATTTGAGATAGTTCTGGGGGAATTTCGCGATAAGGGGCTTTTTCTGCGGGATCGATTAAAACATTACTTTTCATCTGTTTACGGTATTCTCTGACGGTGGTATGACGAAAAGGAAATTTTAGGGTTAAAAGTTGATATAAAATAACGCCTAAAGCGTAGATGTCAGAAGAATAGGATGCTTTAACCCCAAGAATTCGTTCGGGGGGAAGGTAGGAAAGGGTTCCCGCAACTCTGCCAGGTCGAGTTAGTTCTATGTGTTCTTTTTTTAGAGCATCATCTCCTAGAGGGAGTTCGTCTTGGCAGTTTTTTGCAAAGTCAGCAAGTCCCCAGTCTAAAATTAAAACTTCTCCGTATTTTCCGATAATGATATTTTCTGGCTTTAAATCTCTGTGTAAAATCCCTTTAGAATGCGAGTAAGCAACTGCTTGGCAGATATTTAGGAAAATGCGCATAAGAGTTGGAATCGAAGATCCTATAGGATGAGAAGAGATGCCCTGCCTTTCTTGAATTAAGGTTTTTTTTAAGATTTCTTTTAAGGTTTCTCCTTCTATCCAAGGCATGGTGTAATAAATTTCATCTTCTATTTGATGGATTTGATAGATAGGAATGATACTGGGATGGGAAAGCTGTGCGGCAATTTTTACTTCTTTTAAAAAGCGCTCTTTAAATCCTATTAGATTCATTCGATCACTTCGGATTTTTTTAAGAGCTAAATTCCTTTTGCAAAAAGGATCTTGAGCTAAAAAAACCTCTCCCATGCCCCCGGCTGCGATTTTTTTTAAAATCGTATAGGGTCCAATCTGTTTAGGGAGTGGGGTGATAGGGCAGGAGTTGTCATCTTCTTTCATAAATAATTAGTTGATTTGAGATTTACTTCTATGTGTAGCTTTTTACTGTGTTTAAGGCAATCTTTCTAATTGTTTAGCGGGGTAAAATATCACTTGAGAGAGTTTGCATTAACTGTCCAAACTATCAAGCTTTTTACATCCTTAATTGTACATTGTATAAGTTTGCATAGACGCCATCTAATGCAATGAGCTCTTTGTGAGTTCCTTGTTCAGTAATTCCGTTGTCGGTGAGGACAAGAATTCTTTGAGCGTGTCTTACTGTTGATAAGCGGTGCGCAATGACAAGTGTTGTTCGGTTAAGTGTTAATTGCTCTAACGAGTCTTGCACTGCTTTTTCGCTTTCATTATCAAGAGAACTTGTTGCTTCATCGAAAATAAGGATAGGTGGGTCTTTTAAGAAGACGCGGGCTACACTTAGTCTTTGTTTTTGTCCGCCTGATAATTTTACCCCTCGTTGTCCAATATCAGTTTTATATCCATGTGGAAGAGACATTATAAAATCATGTGCATTTGCTTTTTTTGAGGCGGTGATGATCTCTTCATCGCTTGCGTCAAGTTTGCCGTAGCGGATATTCTCCAAGACCGTTCCCGCAAATAGATATACATCTTGCTGAACAATTCCGATGTTCTTTCTTAGTGACTTTAAGCTAAGGTCCTTAATGTTTAATCCGTCGAGTAGTATTCCCCCTTCGCTTACCTCGTAAAACCTAGCTATTAAAGAACTTAAAGTTGTTTTTCCAACTCCTGAAGAACCGACCAAAGCAACATATTCTCCGACTTTTATATTGAGAGATATGTTTTTTAAGACATGATCATAACCTTCTTTATATTTAAAACTTACATTTTTGAATTCTATGTTTCCTTGACAATGCATAAGCTCTGTTGCATTTGGAGCGTCTTGAATATCTGGCTTTATTTCTAGAATTTCCATGAACCGATCAAACCCGGTAATGCCTTCTTGATAGAGTCTCGCAAAATTACCAAGCCTCTGTATGGGTTCAATAAGGATACCAATATAAAGGATAAAGGTTAGCAAATTTGCTAAATCTAAGGATCCCTTGACGATAGTGATTCCTCCAAAGATGACAACAGCAATCGTCATGAGCTGTGTGAGCATAATCAAGCCATTATAAAAATAGGCTTCACTTTTATACCCAACTTTTCGGCTTTTGACAAAACGATTGTTTTCATAAGCAAATTTCTTTTTTTCAATCTCTTCATTTGTAAAGGACTGAACAACTCTAATCCCTGAAAGTGTATCTTCAACTTGTGCATTTATATCGCCGATTCTATCCTTGCTTTTTCTTAAAGAGTGGTTCATTTTCTTATTAAAATAAAATCCGTAGATAGCCATTATGGGTATAAAAGGAAGGATAATCATAGCTAGTTTAGCATTAATGTTGATTAGAATTATGCTTGCGCCGATAAAATTGAGTAATGAAATAACAATATCTTCGGGGCCATGGTGATATAATTCAGAAAGATCAAATGAATCATTGGAGATCCGAGTCATTAGCTGACCTGTTCTATGTTCATCATAGAAATTAAATGATAGTTTTTGGTAATGCTCAAATAATTCACTTCGCATATCACCTTCCATCATCGCGCCCATTACATGCCCCTGATAGTTAATAAACGCATGACATGCAGTATAAATAGCAACTAATATAAGCATAATGGCACCCACTATATAAATCTGAGCAAGCGCATTTGGGGTGTCTGGGGTTACTAAATTTTGAGTAATGAATCTTATCAATAAAGGGAGCGCCAGTGTAATTGCCGATAGAATAACGGCACATGCCATGTCTGCATAAAATAGCCGCATATAGGGTTTATAATAAGACAGAAATTTTTTAATTCGTGAATTCACAAATACACCGTTCCTAATTTATCTGTGAGTTTTTTGCTACATGCAATACTCACAGTATTGTTATGAAGGTTTCAAGATTCTAGCGCAATAGCTACCTGTTTTATTTTAAATTAGAGGCCTTTTTGTTTGTTTCTTGAGAGGAGTCAGTTTTTTTATATGCTTTTTCTCTATAACGGTGAAGTTTTAAGAGATGTATGGACTATCAACCTCATGCAGTCTTTACTCACCCATTGGGTAAGTTGTAAGAAAAAAGTTGAAAATCATTATTGATATTTTAAAAAAATATCCACACTCGCTTTATATCCATACTATTTATTTCGGAGCCTTTGATGAGATCTAGAGCATTTATAGCAGGTGTCCTAGGACTGGGATTAGTTATTACCTCGAATCTAATGATAGGTAAATTCAACTAAAAGAGAGCTCCGAAAAGGTCAAGGGGCTGATTTTGCAGTCAGCTGGGAAATCATCGAGAAAATAAGTGGATATTACTCCTGCTATGTAAAGCCGCTCATAGATCTTTTAGTCTAGGGGAGGCTTTACAAGCCAGATCGCTTAATTTTTTATTTTTAACCATTCCCCATTAAAGCAAAGCTAAGGAATGGTTAAAAAACAGTGGTTATAGTTTTTCCTGCAAGAGCTTCTCTAGTTTAACGGTATCTATTGCAAAGTTTCTAATCCCTTCATAGAGCTTTTCCGTTCCCATCGCAGTTTCACAAAGCATCCATCTAAAAGCCTTTTCATCAAGGTTGATAGGTTCGATAGAGGACGCTTTAGCTACGTTTTCATCGAGTTTTTTAATAACAGGACCGGTATCTTTGCTTAAAATTTCTAAAAACTTTGGAGCAATAGTCAAAAGATCGCAGCCAGCAAGTTCTAGAATTTCATCGACATTTCGGAAGCTTGCACCCATGATCTGAGTTTTAACTCCCATTTTTTTGTAATAGCGATAGATTTCTGAAACGGAGAGAACTCCAGGGTCTTCTGTAGGAGGATAACTATCTTTTCCTTCTGCTTTTTTATACCAGTCGAGAATTCTCCCAACAAAAGGGGATATTAATGTTGCTTTAGCCTGGGCACATCCAATAGCTTGAGCCAAACTAAAGAGAAGGGTCATGTTGCAATGGATTCCTTCTTTTTCAAGTTCTGCAGCGGTTAAAATCCCTTCCCATGTGGAGGCTAGTTTAATTAAAATTCTTTCTTTTGCGATCCCTGCTTCTTCGTAAAGGGCAATATAGCGCTTAGCTTTTTGAAGGCTTCCTTCTACATCAAAAGAGAGTCTTGCATCAACTTCTGTAGAAACTCTTCCTGGGACGATTTTAAGAATTTCTAGTCCAAAGTTAACAAATGCCTTTTCAACAGCTAAGTCGATGATTTCTTTTTGAGACTTCCCGTTTTTTTTGCCATATAAAATAGCGTCATCTATAAGGGGTTGATATTCTGGTAGCTTAGCAGCCGCTAAAATCAAAGAGGGATTTGTTGTAGCATCGGTAGGTTTGTATTTTTTTATTTCTTCAAATTCTCCGGTGTCGGCCACAATAGTTGTCATTTTCTTGAGTTGATCTAGTTTGTTCATAAAAAATTCTCCTTTTTTCCTTAATATAGCAGAAAGTCTATTCTAAAAAAAGTTTTAAGTAGACACCTGATTAAAAAGTAAGTGTGTTTTATTCCCATCTTGCTGATTTAGTGTTTGTTTTGTTATTTATGCTGATTGTGTTTTGCTTTGTTTTATTTGTAATTTGTTGATTGTTTAATTTGTGTTTGTTAGTGTTTAGTTATATAACCTGGTATTTATATGTCGAATTCATCTGATATTTGTAGTGTTTATAATAGAAGCCCGGAGGATGCTAAAAAAGTTTTAGAAGTTCCAGGGGTTGCGGTAAGCTGGGGGTCTAGGCAGGTTTGCATTAAAGGAGAGGTAAAAGGGGATATAGATCAGCTTGCTCGAGCGGTATTAGCGAAGCCGGCTGACCAGATTGTAAATGCAGATATTGAGGTGGCGACTCTTTTAAATAGATTATACTTCAGCGAGCCGCCAATTACGGATAAGGAGTTGGTAGCTGCACCTAGTTCAGTGATAGGTTTATCAGTAGCGCCTTTACCAGAAGCGCCTGAAAAAATAAAAGAAACTATGAGATATCAATTACAGATGTTTATAGCAACGGCATTCAATAAGGAAAACGATGTTAGTATTCAAAATCAAGCTGTAAGAGTTCCTAATTCCGGGTTCATGGCCAAGGTGTGGAATAGAGGGAAGGCTCTGATAGCAGAACGTCAAAAGAGGCCTGAGATTCAGCGTTCTCAAGCAACGTATAATAGAGAATTTATAGAAGAAAAGGCTAAGGGTCTAGAGAATCGAGGTAAGTTTTTTTCCTTAATTGAGCAGGGGCCGATTATAACAGATTCTCCAGGTGAAGCAGAATCTAAAAAGTGGTTCGGAGAAATTTCAAGCAACACTATACGTATAGCAGAGAAAGAAACAGCTCTTCTAAAGAAGGATGGGGCTCCGTTAAAGGTTAGAGAAGAGTATTGGGATACAGCTCAAAGATCTTTGAATAAAACACTTAGGAGCTTTGGAACGAGTAGAGCGGAGTATAGTACGCTTTCTGATGCAGTTAGAAGTAAATACACATTTGAAGAGATAGAAACCAATGCAAAGGTAATTATTTCGTCAGAGGAAGGCGGAGATGTAACTGAAGAGGCGCTTGCAATGGCGAATAACTTTTTAGCTGAATTATTTTTAATGGATCTTTTAGAGAAATTAGGCCCAACCCGACAGGGGTGTATTGAGAATGTTTTAATATGTTTAGAGCAAGCTTTTTCTCTCGAGCTGGTTAAGGAGAGTTTTAAGTTTGTATTGCCTCTTCCTAAACTTTTGCCTGTAAAGATCGAAATAAAAACACCAAAAGAAAGTGAGAATCTAGTGGTTACTCTAAGTATAGAGAGCTCTAAGACATATTGTAATGAGGATGGCAACAAAGAAGAGTATCCTTGTGCGATAAGAGGAAGTTTAACTGTAAATGTGAGTCCAGATCCTATAAAAGGAGTGGTTTCATATGCGTTTAACACTGAAAAGCTAGAGACTCCTTCGGAAGTATCTCCTAACTTGTCGATTATCTGTGGAGTGGTAGGTAATTAGGAGTTAGATAGCAGGCCTAACTAAGGCTGCTATCTATGCGGTTAAGAAAGATCTTATTTAGATTCTTCGGGTGCTTTGCCATTATTATTGGAAACTACAAGGATAGAAACCACTGCAATAATTACAGCAGTGCAAGCTATGATAATATTTGTCCAAAACTGTCTTTTTCTAGCTTTTTCTTCAGAATTAGAAGATGTTTTCACTTCAGATCCAACGGGAGTTTCGTCTTCTTCGTCCTCATAAGACTCTTCTAGGTCCCCATAAGGTTCTTGAGGAGAAACGACTTCCATAATTGGAGCAGGCGTTTGTTGAGTTGTTTCTTCGTAATTCACGTCAGAGGCAGCATCTGCTCTAGCAAGAGGAGAGCATACAAAACTGGTGATTATAAGAGTCATGAGAGTTTTTTTCATGGAAGTCTCCGTTTTTTTCTGTGTAATATATGCATCTAGCCTAATTTTGTCTAGGGTGGAATCTAAAAAACAGAAGCTACACGCTGCTTTCCTCTAAAAAAGAGGAAAGCAGAATGAAAAAAAAGGAGGAAAATAAATTATTGACTAGTTTCAGGTTTATCACTTTGTTTGATAGCAGCAGATAAAATTGCGATAGCGGCAGAAAGTCCGAGTCCCCAAGCTATCATAGACCGGCCAATTGTATTGAAAGTGGCATTGTCAGCTCCAGATCCCCCCCGATAAAAGTCCTGTGATTGGTCTCTTACAGAGTTTAGATTGTCTGAGTCTTCTGAAAAAGCAGAGGAAAACAAAACTAGGGAAAGACATAGCAGCTTGCTTATGGTTTTTTTCATGGGTGCCTCTTAAAATGGTGATCGCTAAATAAATCTTCTTATTGCATACTGAGCTAGTTTTGATCAAATTTTCTTTTATTTAGCGTAGGCTTAAAGGGGTGTTTTTTTTAATCCTTTGAAAAGTGTTGAAAAATAACATGAAAACAAGAAGTATTTTAGGGATTTTACCGTATAAAGAGGTGCAACTTGAAAGGTATAGATACAGGAAAAGATAAAGTTAAGAAGATTTGTGATGTGTTGAAGCGAGAAACTTTGGATCCCGCTAAGAAAGAGGCTGAAGAAATTATTCAAAATGCGCAAATCAAGGCAGTGCAAATTATTGAGGCAGCAAAGAAAGAGGCATTAAAAGTTTTTGAAGAGTCTCGTAATCAGATAGAAAAAGATAGGAACGTGTTTCAATCTTCTTTAAATCAAGCCTGTAAGCAGTCTTTAGAGAAATTAAAGCAGGAGATCGAAAATCAACTTTTCAACCCTGAGCTTGCAGAACTCTTCGATAAACCTTTACAAGAGAATCATGTAATTGCAGAGCTTGTGAAAGCAGTTGTCCATGCGTTAGAAAAAGAAGGAATTGACTCAGACTTAAGCGTGATTATTCCTCGCTCTGTTTCGGCTCAATCGATCAATAATCTTTTGCTGCAAAATATTTTACAAAAACTAAAAGCAAATAGCGTAAAGATTGGATCGATTCAAGGCGGTATTTTTGTAAAGGCAGAGAAAAATCATGTTTCAATAGATGTTACAGACACAGCAGTAAAAGAGCTAGTGTCGGATTATATAAGGAAGGATTTTAGAGAAACTCTTTTTAGATCATAACCCGAGCTTTTTATGGGAAACTATTATTATTTAGCAAATTCTTTGCCTCCTATCGAGTTTCCTTATAGACCTGAGGTCTCTTTTGTTACTCTTCAAGATTCATTAATATTGAACTTGTCAAAGGAAGATCAAGGCAAGGTAAGGGTTTTGCGCCTTTTTGTGGACCTTTGTAACATAAGGCCTCTTCTTCAAGAAGAAGAGATAGATCCTAGAGGTAATTTAAAAGAAAAGGAATTAGAAGAGGCGATCCTTAGTGAAACTGTTTTTCCGGAATATGTTTTTGATTTTTTAAGAAAGTATGAAAGCTTAGCAGACAAGCTAAAAGCTTTTCCTTTCCTCTTGGCTCAATTTTTTCAGGAAGAGATCCCTAAGCAAGATTGTTTTTTAAGGACTTTTTTCGAGTTTGAAAGAGAGTGGCGGCTCGTAGTTCTCGCTTTGAGAGCAAAACAATTGCGTAGAGACTTTTTAAAAGAACTACAATTTGAAGATGTGCATGACCCTTTTGTTATGCAGATCTTAGCTCAGAAAGATTCAGAAACTTATGATCCTCCAATAGAGTATCAGGAAATTCGAGACCTTCTTCACTCATGTGGACCGGATCCTTGGCAGCAAAATAAGAGCTTATGTTCTTATCGGTTTTATAAAATACAAGAAATGGTTAGTGACCGCCAGTTTTCTATAGAATGGATTTTGGCCTATTTAGCAGAGTTAATGATCCTCGAGTATTGGAATGAATTAGATGAGGCCAAGGGGCGTGCAATTTTAAATACATTTAAAAATCAGTAAAAGGTAAATCAATGGAAGAACAATTACCTATGTCAGAACCCGTAAAAGCTACAGGGAAAGTAGTAAAAGCTTTTGGGAACCTCTTACAGGTCGAATTTATCGGAGATATCCGGCAAGGAGAGGTCTGTATGGTTCGGCTTGCTAGCGATGTCGCGCTAAAAGCTGAAGTTATAGAGATTGTTGGGAACTCAGTAAAGATACAGGTTTTTGAAGATACAAGAGGGGTTAGATTAGGGACTTCAGTAGAGTTTGTTACCCATCTTCTAGAAGCAGAGCTTGGCCCTGGTTTGATTTCAGCAATCATGGATGGATTACAAAATCCCCTAGAGAGAGTAGCGGATACAACAGGTCTTTTCTTGGCAAGAGGTGTTTATTTCCCTCCACTGGATCATTCGAAGCACTGGGACTTTAATCCGGTAGCAAAAATCGGAGATGTCATGTCTCGAGGTGATAGCTTAGGCTATACAATGGAAGGAAGATTTCACCATGAAATCATGATCCCTTTTTCTCTCTATAGTAAATATACAATCACTTGGGTAGTTAAGCCCGGATCTTATACGATAGATACTGTGGTTGCACGCGCAGTAGATTCTCATGGTAAAGAGCTTGCATTTACTATGGTACAAAAGTGGCCTGTTAAAACTCCTTTATTTGAAGGGCAGAAGATCAAAGCCCGTCGCATGATGGATACAGGGTTAAGAATCTTGGACACGCAGTTCCCTATTATTAAAGGGGGGACTTTTTGTGCTCCAGGTCCTTTTGGAGCTGGAAAGACAGTCTTGCAGCACCATCTTTCTAAATACTCTTCTGTAGATCTTGTTGTATATGTAGCTTGTGGAGAGAGAGCTGGAGAAGTTGTAGAAGTTCTTAGAACCTTCCCTCATCTTATAGACCCTCATACGAACGATTCCCTCATGAATCGAACAGTAATTATTTGTAATACTTCTTCCATGCCGGTTGCTGCAAGAGAAGCGTCTATTTATATGGGAGCGACCATTGCAGAATACTATAGGCAGATGGGGTTAGATATTCTTTTGCTAGCAGATTCTACATCTAGATGGGCTCAAGCAATGAGAGAAATGTCTGGTCGATTGGAAGAAATTCCTGGTGAAGAAGCCTTTCCAGCTTATTTGGCATCGCGTATCGCTGCTTTTTATGAAAGATCGGGATTGATTCAACTCAAAAACGGTAAGACGGGTTCTCTAACTATTGGAGGAGCTGTTTCTCCTGCAGGAGGGAACTTTGAAGAACCTGTTACCCAAGCGACATTAGCGGTTGTTGGGGCTTTTCATGGGCTTTCTAGAGCCCGTTCAGATGCACGTAGATATCCAGCAATTGATCCATTGATCTCTTGGACCAAATATTTGGAAGATGTCAGCATAGATTTACAAGATCTTGTGCCGGATTGGAGTAAGCAAGTTAAAATAGCGGCAGCTTTTTTAATTAGTGGAGATGATATTGGTAAAAGGATGGAAGTTGTTGGAGAAGAAGGTGTTTCTTTAAAAGATATGGTTACTTTTTTAAAGTCAGAGCTCTACGAGTTTGCTTATTTACAGCAAAATGCCTTTGATAAAGAAGATGCTTATTGTCCTTTAGAAAGACAGTTGCCTCTTTTTAATCTAATCCGATCTATCTTTGAAACTAGTTTTTCGTTCGAATCACATGATGAAGCAAGAAGCTTTTTCTTAGAATTGCAAAATGAGATCAAGAATATGAACTTTATGCAGTTTAATTCAGATCAATATCTCCAAACATTCAAGGATGTTGAATCTAGAGTAAAGAGTAGGAGTAAATTATGAGAAAAGTACACGATAGAATTGTCGATATGAGAGGTAATCTAATTACTGTAATGGCTCATAACGTATGCCTAGGAGAATTAGCTAAAATCCAGAAATTGGATGGAAGAACTATTTATGCGTCTGTTTTGCGTATCGAAGGAGAAAAGGTCACTTTACAGTCTTTTGAGAATACAAGAGGTATTGCTACAAATGATAAAGTAGTCTTTTTAGGAAGGCAAATGCAAGCGATTTGTAGTGATGCGATCTTAGGGCGCAGGTTAAATGGCGCTGGAGAGCCAATCGATCAAGGTCCTCCAATTCGAGGAGAAGCGATAGAGATCGGATCCCCTTCATTTAATCCTGTAAAGAGAATTATTCCTAGGGACTTAGTAAGAACTAACATCCCTATGATCGATGTATTTAATTGCCTCGTAAAGTCGCAGAAGATTCCTATTTTTTCCGTGGCAGGAGAGCCTTATAATGCTTTACTTATGAGAATTGCTAACCAAACTAATGCGGATATCGTAATCATTGGTGGGATGGGACTTCGTTTTGATGACTATCAAGCTTTTATTGATAATGCAGAAAAGTCAGGTTCAATAGAAAAGACTTTAATGTTTATTCATAAAGCGGTTGATCCTGTTGTTGAATGTATTTTAGTTCCGGATATGGCTCTTGCTTGCGCGGAAAGATTTGCTGTGCAAGATAAGAATGTATTGGTTCTTTTAACAGATATGACAGCTTTTGCAGATGCTATGAAGGAAATTATGATTACAATGGATCAAGTGCCCTCTAATCGAGGATATCCAGGTTCTTTATATTCAGATTTAGCTTCTCGTTATGAGAAAGCTGTAGATATTGATGGAAGTGGTTCGATTACTATTATTTCAGTGACAACTATGCCAGGGGGGGATGTTACTCACCCGATACCAGATAATACAGGCTATATTACAGAAGGGCAGTTTTATCTAAATGGAGGTAGGATTGACCCGTTTGGATCGTTGTCTCGGTTAAAACAACAAGTAATTGGGAAAGTAACTCGCGAAGACCATGGAGATGTAGCTAATGCTCAAATTCGCCTTTATGCGGATTCTAAGAAAGCAAAAGAACGTCAAAGTATGGGATTCAAGCTTTCTAAATGGGATGAGAAGTTATTAAGTTATGGAGTTCTTTTTGAAGAGCATATGATGAATCTAGAAGTTAACTATACTTTAGAAGAAGCTTTGAATCTGGGATGGAAAACACTTTCAGAATGTTTTGATAATCATGAAGTGGGAATTAAGAAAACGTTAGTCGATAAGTATTGGCCAAAAAGCTAAAGCAAGGCATAGGAAGAATGGCTCAAATCAAATTAACAAAGACAGAACTTCGAATTCAGCAGCTTAAGTTAGCTCAACTGCTGAAATATTTGCCTACATTGCAACTTAAAAAGGCAATGTTGCAGGTAGAGATTAATCAAGCTCAAGCAGAAATCGATCTGTTAGTTAAATCCTTTCAAAATGAAGAAGCTAAAGTGAATGAATATAGTGCACTTTTTTCGGAAAGAAATAGCTCTGCATTTCTTTCCGCAATAACAATTTCAGAGATATTAGTTTCTCATGAAAATATTGCAGGAGTAGATATCCCTATTTTTAAGGAAGCGGTTTTTTCGAGCGCTGATTATTCCTTATTTGACACTCCAATCTGGTATGAGTCTGCTATAGAGGGTGTCAAGAAGCTCTTAATCTTAAAAGAGAAGATTAAAGTTGGAGAGATGAAGAAGCAAGCTTTGGCTAAAGAACTTCGAGAGGTTTCCATTCGGGTGAATCTATTTGAAAAAATTATGATTCCAAGGGCAAAAGAAAACATTAAAAGGATTAAGATCTTTTTGGGTGATCAGCAACTTGCAGCTGTATCTCAAGCTAAAGTATCAAAAAATAAAATTTTATTGAGAGAGCAGCTGGAAGGAAATCTATGATTACAGAAGTAAAAAAATATCTAATTTTAGGGACTGAAGAAGATTTAGATCTTTTTTATCAAAGGGCCCAACAAGAAGGCTTTATTGAGTTTATTTCAAGTTCTCGTAAGTCTAAAGAAATGCCAGAAAAGATCCAGCTATTGGTAAAAGCTCTTAAAATTTTAAAAAAGCTGCCTTTTCACAAAGTATGTGAAGGAGAGTGGGATCAACAAGAAATTTTTAATCTTGCAGAGAAAGTGATTAATTTCACGGTTAATATTGAAAAAAAACAAGAAGAAGAGAGAGTTTTAGAAGCGGAAATTGCACGGATTTCTCCTTTAGGAGATTTTTCTTTAGAAGAGATTCACTATATAGAAAAAGAAGGGCGCTGTAAAGTTCAGTTTTTTTGTGCTAAGGCTGAAAAAGTAAAGACCTTATTAGAGAAAGAGGGAGTTTTTCATGTAGGTACTTTTTTTGATCTTGAGTATTTCATGTCTGTGGCCCCAACGCTTATAACATTTCCTGGTATTATAGAGATGAGGATAGATAGTTCATTAAGCGATCTTAAAGATCAGAGGTCATGTCTAGTTGACTTTATTTATTCAATGAAATTGGAACTTAAGCATCTTGCGGGCTATTTGGAATATTTTAAAGAAATGCTTACCGAAGAGCTAAATGAATATCATCTAAAGTCTGCTAAGGAAGATGCCTCTTTTCCCATGATGGGAACTTCTCTTTTTTCTGCGGAGGCGTGGATTCCCTGTTCAAAAATATCAAAAATGTTTTCTCTTCTCTCTGGGTTATCTGTTCACTGTGAACAGATTCAGATAGAAAAGAAGGATTCTTTGCCAACGGTTATGGAAAATACGGGTGCTCAAAGGCTCGGAGAAGATCTTGTTCGCATGTTTGATATTCCTTCAGTAAGAGATAAAGATCCATCCGGTTGGGTTTTTTGGTTTTTTGCTCTTTTTTTTGCAATGATTATTGCGGATGCAGGCTATGGTCTTTTGTATTTAGCTCTAGCAGCTTTTTTAAAATGGAAGTTGCCGACGTTTAGAGGAGCTGGTAAAAGGCTATTTAGGATTTTTGTTTCATTATCTGTGTGCATTATAGTTTGGGGGGTATTGACAGGGTCTTATTTTGGACTTTCGATTTCACCTCATAGCTTCTTGGGTAAAATTTCTCCGATGCAAAAATTAGTAGAGCAAAAAGCTAGTTACCATTTAATGCAGAAAGATAGTGTATATAAAGAGTGGACTTTATCGATTCCTAAAATTGCAGAGGTAAAAACTGGAGAGGAATTTGTTGCAGAAGGGATTCAGAATACAACTTTAGGTATAAAACATGTTGTATATGAATCTTTTTCAGACAGTATTTTATTGGAATTTTCATTAGTACTTGGCATTATTCATCTCATGATATCTCTTCTTCGTTATGGAGGCAGAAATTGGGCGAATTTTGGTTGGGTTGTTTTCTTAGTGGGTGGTTATCTTTTTTTCCCTCCTATGCTCCAGATGACTTCAATGGCGAACTTTCTTAACTTAATTCACCCTCCTCTGGCGTCAGCGGTGGGCAAGCAACTGCTTTATTTAGGAATAGGAGGAGCTATTGCTCTTGCTCTTATTCAGAAGAAGTGGAGAGGGTTTCAAGAGATTCCAAAAATAATTGAGATTTTTAGTGATGTTCTTTCTTATTTACGTTTGTATGCACTTGCTTTGGCCTCAACAGTTTTAGCGGAAACTTTTAACGGCATGGGTGAGTTAGTAGGGCTTGTTGGTGGCTTTTTTGTGATCATAATAGGTCATGGAATAAATATTTCATTAAGTACGATGTCTGGGGTTATTCACGGTCTTCGTCTTAATTTCATCGAGTGGTACCATTACTCTTTTGAAGGAGGGGGTCGCTTGTTCAAGCCTTTAATGCTACTAAAATCAAAAGATGATTAAATTTTAAGAAACAAGGAGATGATATATGGATTATGGTATGGTTGGACCTGCCTTGGTACTTGGTTTGGGTTGTATAGGGAGTTCTATAGGCTGTGGAATCGCATGTATGGCTTCGCATGCAATTATGAGTCGAGTTGAAGAAAATCACGGTACATTCATCGGGATGTCTGTTGTTCCGGCTTCTCAGTCTATTTATGGACTTGTGCTTATGATTCTGATGAAGTCAGCTGTTTTAGCAGGTACAGTAACTCCTCTTTCTGCAATAGGAATTGGGATAGGTTCTGGCCTAGCTTTGATGTTTTCCTCTATTTATCAGGGGATGTGTGCGGCGTCGGGGATTCAAGCTTCGGCAAAACAGCCAGCTATCATAGGAAAGTGTATGGCAGCTCTTGGTATTGTAGAGACGTTTTCTCTTTTTGCTTTCGTCTTCGCTATATTGCTAATGTCTTAAACTGTTTGTTTTATAGAGGGAAGGACTTGTTTTTCTTTCCTCTGTAATAATCCTTTTCCTATCAATACCAAATCCACTAAATACCAAATCCCAATTCCCCCAAGAGTCATTAGCATGAGAAAGCCAGTCTTGTTTTTTCTTAAGTAAAATCGATGGACGCCAAGTGTTCCAAAGAATAGACAGACTAGAAAAGGAGTAAGGATCGTTTGTTTATCTTTCATAAAAAACCTATTTTAATGCATATATCCTGAGTATATTTTGAATAGGTTTTTAAAACGATGAAAAAAACACCAAAAATTGGACTTGGGACTTGGCGGCTGTGGGGAGATGAGTGCATTTCTATAGTTCGCAGCGCCTTAAATCTCGGCTATAGCCACATTGATACGGCATTTAACTATGAAAACCACTCTAGCATAGCAAAGGCTATTGAAGGAATTCCCAGAGATCAGTTTTTTATTACGTCTAAAGTCATGTTAAATCAAGGCGATGTAGAAACTATTTGTGAAACGAGTTTGAAAGAGCTTGGGCTTGATTTTTTAGACATGTACTTAATCCACTGGCCAGACAGATCTCAACCTATGGATTTGGTCATTGAAAAAATGGAGAGACTTAAAAAACAGGGGAAGATTAGAGCGTATGGAGTTAGCAATTTCACAATATCTCATTTACAGGATATGATTTGTTTGAAAGCTAAATTAGCGTCTAATCAAGTAGAGTTTCATCCTTATCTTTACCAAAAAAAACTTTGGGACTTTTGTACAGAACATAATATAGATCTAGTGGCATATCGTCCACTAGGTAAAGGTGCTCTTTTAAAAGATCCAATAGCTTGTCAAATTGCAAGTTCTTATTCAAAGACTCCAGCTCAAATTTTGCTTAGATGGCTTTATCAAAAGCACATTCCCTTTGTTGTAAAGGCCTCTTCAGAGAAACATTTACAAAGCAACTTGTTAATTGAAGATTTTTCTTTGCAAGACAGTGATGTACTGGCTCTAGATTCTTTACATTGTAATCAACGTTTTTGTAATCAGTCTTGGTCTGATTTTGAGTATTGATTAAATATGGAAATCATCAACATCTGGACTTGTTGATGATTTCCGTGGAAGAGAGAATACTAAGCTGCAAGAACGGTACGGCCTTCTTGCTCGAGTTCTAATTTAGTGATACAGTCATATGGGACATCCATCTTATTAAACCAAGCAATAACTAGCTCTTTTTTAGGAGCTTCCCATACACAGAATATCTTACCTTCAGATAGGTTAGCATAGCTGTGAATACATCTAACATTAGAATCCTTCTGAGAAGCTACTGCTAGCTCTGCATACCGGTCGCGAGTAAGACCCTTAACGGTATGGGTACACATAAATTTAGCCATATTATTCCCCCTTTAGTTTTTTTGTTTTCTAGTGCTATACCTAAGTATCACACTAGCTTCATTTTATAATGTTTTGTATTAATAAATAATAAAATCAAAGAAATTAAATATAATTTTTTTGTTGATTATTTATTATCAATCGCAACTCTCTGTTTATTAACTGATAGAGAGCTAAGTGAGGTGTTTTACTGGAATTCTTTTTATCTAACTGGCTATTAATAGATTAAGAGTTGTTGGCAGGGGTTGGGGGTGTTCTTGTTCGCTAATACCATATAGGTTCTCCTTTCTTGAGTTTGACTGCTTCTTAGTATTTTTGTTTTATTTCTTGAATTTTCAGAATAAACGCATCAATAGACCGAAGTAATTTGTTTAAGTTATTGTTCACTTATAACCAAAAAGGTGAACAATTTATGAAAAAACACCAAAAGATGACTATAAAAGACAGGGAGAAACTGTTAAAACTAGTCGACCAGAAGCTTTCTCAGCGTGAAATCGGTAGGCAACTCG
>CAMDHO010000017.1 GCA_945898205.1 Chlamydia trachomatis
AGCCCCTTTGAATTTTCATCATCGAGATTTACGGAATAAAAGGTTCGGATTGTTTTGCGTTTATGATATTTTGCATCCCACTTGTAAAAGAGTCTGGCTCCGCTAGGCTCGATAATTTCTATAGTGGTGCTATCAAAATCAGCAAAAGCTCTATGGTAGGAAAACATATTCCAATAGCCATAGCCTTTTTGGCTAATATAGTTTCTCTGTAGAGGGATCGGTTCCGCCCCATGCACAACCGCATCTTCTTCTAGAAGATAGAGATCTCCAGTAATAACATTGACTCCATTAACAAGAGCGCTAGGTTCATTTTCTGTTGTTGCGGTTGTACTTGTGTAAAGGTAGACAGAAAAGAAAAAGCTCAAGATAAAGAAAAAACGTGACATTTTCACCTCATGGGAAAGAAGTGAAGGACATTAACAATGTAATTATTTAAACTTAATAGAAAAATGTTTTTTTTACGTAAAAGTTTTTAGGCATCTATTTTATTAGTTTGATGATTCGGCGGGTAGATAGCCGTTCCGAATATTCAAAAGTTATTCCGAAGGCGTTGAGCCCTGAGACCGTCATCCCAATGCCTTTCCCGATTTGCCGCCAACGAGCAACAGCTCCTTCGACGATAGAAAGGATCTGGCAAGAACGTTTGGATTCAATCCAAAAATAAGGAGCAACCTTCATATTCCTTTTCAATCTAACCTAGAAAAAATTGATTTTTTATCCTATTAATGAGGGTGTTTTTATCTTGGATATCTTCATTAATAGAGATTTTTTCTGATTCTTTGAGAAGCTGTCCCATTTTAACTCCGGGAGGGACCCCCAGTTTTTGAAGATCTGCGGCTTGAATAAGGGGTTTTTTTGTTTGAACCCTTTTAATGTGGAGGGCGAGTTTTTCTTTTTTTTCTTTATGAAAGGTTAAAAATTGAGAGAGATCTTCTTGGTTAAAAGAGTAGATTTGAAGAGCTGTTTCGCTAGAGGGGTTGGCATAGAAATAAGCCCACTCAATAGACTCTAAGGAAGCTTGCCACTCTAATGGCATAAGGAGAAGGTTTTTTGCTAAGTGGAAGAATTTGGCGAGGTCTTTGTTTTGCTTGCTAAGTTTTAAATAGTCACATAAGGAAAGTAATTCTTCTAAAGAAGAATTGGGAAAGAGAAAAAGAAGTTTTCCGATAAGAGGACAAGATGAAAGTTGAGGAAGAGGAGCTATTCTTTTTTGAAGTTCATCGATAGAGATGTTTTTAAGAGAGGGGAAAATAACTGAAAGAAGTTCTAGTTTATGAAGGGATACAAGGCCTTCGGCAAAATGTTTAGATGCAGACATTTTTTGAAATTCTTGCCAAACTCTTTCTATGGCAACGGAGGGGAAGAGACTTCTTGCATGAGAAAGGATCGCTTGAGCGGTATTGATTTCTATTTGGAACTGAAAACGAGTTGAGTATCTTACAGCGCGGATCATTCGTAGACGGTCTTCTAAAAAACGTTGATGGGGGTCCCCAATAGCCTTTATGATCCCTTTTTTAATATCTTCTTGCCCACCTACAAAATCTAAAAGTGTGTTTTGAATAGGATCAAAAAACATGCCATTAATAGTAAAGTCTCTCCTTAAAGCATCTTTTTCCGGTGTTGTGGACTCTATTTGAGAAGGACGCCTTCCATCAGAGTGCCCTTCTTCTTTGCGAAAAGTCGCGACTTCAAAAGAGTGGTTGTTTTCTACGACAACGATGATGCCAAAAGCAATTCCTATAGGAATTGTTTTTGAGAAAAGGGATTGGATTTCTTCAACAGAGGCACTCGTTGCAATGTCGATATCTTCAGATGGGAGGTCTAAAAGAAAGTCCCTAACCCACCCCCCGGCAAAATAAGCAATATGTCCTGCTTTTTGAAGGCGGGCAACGATTTTTGTAGCAATTGGCTTTGTTGGCATGAATAAATCCTCTATTTAGAGGATATCTAAAATTTTTGAGATGAGCAATTCTTTCTTTTTTTGTATAATAGAAAAAAAGGAATTTTTTTATGAGTGGAGTGATTCGTCTTCTTTCAGAACATACGATTAATCAGATTGCAGCAGGAGAAGTAATTGAAAATCCAGCGTCTGTTATCAAGGAACTTGTAGAAAATGCGATAGATGCAGGAGCTACTAAGATTATTGTGGAAATATCAGGAGGAGGATTGCAGAAGATCTGTATTTCTGATGATGGCGTAGGTATGAGCCCAGCAGATGCGCTGCTCTGCTTAGAAAGGCATGCGACTTCAAAGATTGCACAAGCAGAAGATCTAGCTACGGTTAGCACAATGGGATTTAGAGGAGAGGCTCTAGCCTCTATTGGTTCTATTTCTAAAATGACGATTCAGACATGTCAAGCTTCTAGCGTAGGTTCTCAAGTAGATATTGAAGCTGGAATTATTAGTATGGTAAAACCTTGTGCAAGAAATCGAGGCACTAGCATTGAAGTTAGTCAACTTTTTTATAATGTTCCCGCAAGACGGAAGTTTCAAAAGTCGCCAGGGTTGTGTTCTGTAGACGTTTTAAAGACAATTACGCAATTAAGCCTTGCTAATCCGATGATTAGTTTCGAGCTATATGACAATCAGCAAGAGAGACTAAAACTTTCTAGAGGAGAAGGTGGTTTTTTAGAAGCTTTAAGAAAAAGAGTCGGTCAAGTTTTAGGAGAGTCTTTTTTAGAAGAATCTGTTTCTGTTGAAGCTAATTTTGACCCTTTTTCTTTTAGAGGCATTTTAGGGGGAGTGCAAAATACAAGGCCTAATAAAGCGTTGCAATATGCTTTTATTAATCAACGGGTGGTTCTATGTCCTGCTTTATCATATGCTGTAAAAGAGGCCTTTGGAACTCGAATTAGTCATGACCGTTTTCCTATTTATGTTTTGCATTTAGATATTCCTTCTGCTTTTTTAGATGTTAATGTGCATCCTCAAAAAAGAGAGGTAAGGCTGCGAGAAGAAAAATGGATTAAAGAGAAGTTAAGGGATAAGATTCAAGAAGAGCTTTTTGTTAAAGAAAAGTCAATGGCGCCTTCTTCACTTTCTTTAGCGCCGCTTTCATTTAACCTTTTTTCGCCAGAGAGTTTCTTTGCAAAACCACAGGTTGATAAGGAAGACCTAGTTTCTATAGAAACATTTTCTAGATTTCCTCCTCAGGATGAAAGTATACAACAGTGGGTTGCTCCAGAACTGTTTCCAAATGAACTGACTGTAAATAAGCAAAACCCCTTATTTATAGAAAAAAAAGTGGGGCCTATTGGCATTTATCAACACTTCTTGTGGATTAATGCAGCTTCTTCTCAATATTTGCAGATGGGATTTGCTGTAGCGGGGGTTTTAATTATCAATTTAAAAGCCGCGAGTGCACGTCTTTTATTTGAATCTTTACAAGAAGATGCACAGTCTTTTCAGCAAGCTTTGCTGATCCCTCTAAGTTTTTCTTGCTCGCTTGCAGAAGCTCAGATGATTTTATTGAATGAAAAAGAACTAGAAAAAATGGGTTTTGCTTTAAGAAGCATAGGGAAGCAGTCTTTTTTAGTAGAAGCAATCCCTTCACTTTTACCAGAAGAGGAGGCTCTTGAATTTTTAAAGATAGCTTTTATGGAAGAAAAAGGGGACTCTTGGAATTTAAAAAAAGAGCGTCTTTTGGCTAGTGCGTGTAGCCGTCTTCTGTCTCTTCGAAGAGAAAACTATGGAATCACTCAAGCATTAGAGATTTTTTATAGTTTAATAAAGGCAAAAACTCCTCTTTTCTGCCCACTAGGAAATAAAACAATTGTTCAGATAGAGAATTATGAACTAGAGCAGCTCTTTACTAAAAAGCGGTGATTTTTCGTGAAAAGAATTTTAGATTTACAAAATAGGTTACAAAATAAAGATTTCGATGCCTGGCTTATAGAGGATCCGCTAGATTTATATTATTTAACGGGGGAGAGCTTTTCTGTTGGGCAGTTATGGATTGCTCAGAAAGAAATAATTCTTTTAGTCGATGAAAGATATATAGAAAAAGCAAAGGAAAAGTTGTGTTTTCCAGTTTTTTTAAAGTCTTGGGATAGATGTTCAGAGTTTGTTTTGAAAAATCAAGTCAAAAAAGTTGCTTTTGATGCGGATAAAACTTTTTTTGTAAGAGTAGAAGAATTGAAAAAAAAAATGGGTCCCTTGTTAAATTGGGAGCCGGTTTCTTTGATTACTGAGGAAATGCGACAAATTAAAGATGCGCAAGAAATTCTGTGGATTAAAAAGAGTGCAGAAATCTTATGGCAAGGATACCTTTATATTAAAAGTCTTTTAAAAGAAGGGGTTTTAGAAAAAGAGGTAGCTAAAAAATTTGAAATTTTTTGTCTTGAGAAAGGGGCTGATGGACTTTCTTTTGATCCGATTATAGCCTTTGGAGAGACTAGTGCAATGCCTCATTATAGGGCAGGAGAAAGAGCCCTTCAAAAAGGACATATAGTTCTTATAGATATTGGAGTTTTTTTTAATAGATATGCTTCTGACATGACAAGGGTCGTTTTTTTTGGGAAGCCAGATCCTTTACTGATGCATTGGTTAGATATAGTGATTTCGGCTCAGCAAGCAGCTATAGAATTTTGTCGTCCAGGGTTCAGCATTAAAGAGCTAGATGTTATAGCTCGATCTGTTTTAAAAAACCATGATGTTGAAAAGTATTTTATACATAGTTTAGGGCATGGCATAGGATTAGAAGTTCATGAGTTTCCTCGTATTCGTTTTGATTACGAAGGGGGAGAGCTAAAGCCGGGGATGGTAGTTACTATAGAGCCCGGTTTGTATTTGCCAGGAAAAGGTGGAGTAAGGTATGAGGACATGATTCTCATCACTGAAACAGGCTTTGAGAATTTATTTCCCTTTGATAAGGCTTTTTTATGAGTATTCGTTATCGTCTTTTATTTGTAGTTGGTTTTGTTTCAACTGTTGTTTTTGTTTTTGCCTTTCTTTTAAATAAACAACTTATAAAAAATAATTTGGTAAAGATTCAGAAAGAAGGAAATGAGTTCTTTATGCAAAGCTTTGAAAAGAGAAGAGAACAGATAGAGCAATATGTTTATGATGAAATATCTAGAAAACTAGCTCAAATCAACGCTCTTTTAGAAACAGTTACTCTGTTTCCTTCTCTTTCTGATTGGTTTGCACCAAATTCTGAAAATCTGCGTTTAGGAACTTGGTTTCATTCAGCTTATTTTCTGCAAGATGAAGATTGGGTTCAGTTTTTGCAAAATACTAGCGATTCTAAAGTGCTTTCCTTGATTGTTCCTGAAGAAGGTCCTTTTTTTAAGACGGAAAGTGAACCTTTAGAAAACGGAATTGTTTGGATGTCTATTATAGACTCTACAGCTTATCAACTTCCCTGTTTAGGAATTCAACTTCCTTTAAAAATTAAAGAAGGGCCGTCAGAAGAAGAGGGCGCTTTAATTATTTCAGAGGGATTACCGCTTGTATATGTTTTGTATACGATAAATAGACTTAAATCAATCGAATTTTCTTCAGCTTTTTTACAAGACAGAAATGACTTAATGTTTGAGCATTCCATGCAAGGATTTGAAATAGACGAAGACAAGTTTTATGAGTTTTTAATGGCAGCTGTGGCCATCGCTAAAAATCCAGAGTTGAAGATTCCAGAAAATAAAGGTTTCCAAAATAAAAAAAAGGAAGAGAGTAAAAATCCCCTGCTTTCACAAAAATATTTAGAAGAGATTTTAGATTACTCGGGGCAACTTTTTTTATTAGGAGAGGTGACTTCTTTACAAAGGTCTCAATTATTTAGTTCAAAGGCAGGGGAGATTCTTTGGCCAGATGCAATATCTTCTTTTACAAAAGGAAATGAACAAGGAAATGCATTTTTTCTAAGAACTGTGCTAGGATTTTCTAAGCCAATTTTTGATGATCAGTTATTTTTTAAAAAACATCCCCCCAAACCGGGGTCTTTTGTTTCTTCAGGTAGTAGTGTAATTAAAAGTCCTCACCCAAATCAGCTTTTTTTCGTTAATACAGCGGTTTTTTATGCCGGCGTAGGAGATCAAAAAAAAGAGAGTTTTTTGACTATAGGATTTGATATGAGTGATTTTGTAAATAAAATCAGCGCTATCTCCTCTAGCTATGGATGTATCATTAGTGGAAAAGAGTTATTAACTCAGGTAGCCCCTGCTACGTATAGTCCAATTAATTATGAATTGGTTCCTGAACTCCTATATAAAGAAAAGGCTCTTCAAGGCTTTTTTTCGATAGGAGATTCTGAATATTTTTTTTTAAAAATTTATCCGGATCCAGCGATAGACTTATATTTTTGTTTTTTTTCTCCTAAAGAAGAGGCTTTTGGCCTTTATAATCATGTGGCAGAAAAGGTGAAGACAATACTAAAGAACGTGGCGACTCTAAGCATTCTTCTTGAAGTTTTCTGTCTTTTACTTCTGTGGCTTCTTTTGTTAGATCTTTCTAAAAAAATTACAAAACCTATTGTAGCTCTTTCTGAGTCTTTAAAATCCGTAAAAACTAGGGGGTGGGATAGCATTAAAATACCGGCGACTAAATTACAAAAAAACAATGAAATTGATCAACTGGTAGATGCTTTCCACGAGATGGTGGAAGGAATGAAAGAAAAAGAAAAAATGAGCGGGATTTTAAACAAAGTGGTTTCTAAAGAAATTGCATGTGAGATTTTAAAAGGAGGTGTTCTTTTAGGAGGAGAAGAAAAGGTAGTAACGATGCTTTTTGCGGATATTCGAGGATTTACTCAATTGACTCAAAACATGGAACCACATGACATCATTAATCTTCTTAACACGTGTATGACAAAGCTTTCTCGCACTATTGAAAATAATAAGGGCGTAATCGATAAGTTTTTAGGGGATGGGATTATGGCTCTTTATGGAGCTCCAGTTTCCTATAAAGAGAGTCCCTTACATGCCGTAATTTCTGGAATGGAAATGATGGCAACTATTCGGAAGTGGGATGAAGAAAGAGTCCTTGCCGGACAAGTACCTTTAAATATTGGTATAGGCATTCATACAGGAATTGTGTGTGCTGGAAATATGGGAGCTCAAAACCGACTTAATTACACGGTCATTGGAAGTCATGTAAATATGGCTTCTCGGCTCTGTTTGGCAGCGGAACCCGGAGAGGTTTTGATTACTGCAGATACATATGCAGAGCCATGTATATATAAAAACATAGAAGTGGAAGATAAGGGATTTATGACATTCAAAGGATTCGACCAAAAAAAACAAGTGTATAAAGTTCTTAAATTAAAAGACGCGGATTTTGAAAGGATCGTAGTTTTAGAAGGTAACGAATGAGCTTAAAGCAATTGACTTTTTTTGTAGCCTTAGTACAGACCTGTATTTGCATAGTTATTTTAAGTTCTCTTTTTTTCTATGCCAACCTTTGGATGTTTTTGTTTCTAGGCTTTTTACCAATCTGTTCTTGGTTTGTTTTTTATTGGAATCAAAGGAAGCAAAAAGAGTTCTATAAGCAGAAGGGACAGGAAAAAGTGGCAAGAGATCTTGTTTTAGGAGCTCTTATGGAAGGGATTGTTTTCCTGGATGAAAAAAATCAGATCCAGTATGTGAATTTCATTGCTAGTCGTATGTTAGGTTCTTCAAAAAAACAGTTGGAGGGAACGACATTCCCAGAAAATAAAGACTCTATTTTATTAGAGAAGACTAACTCTCTTCTTTTGTCGTGTAAGAGGCTGAAAACTCCGCTAACGGATTCGGTTGTAATATCAGGAGATAAAAAAATTCATTTAGATGTCATCGCTTTGCCACAAAAAAATCAATTAGGTTCTGTTGTAATTTTTCAAGACAAATCTAACCATCATAAAATTCTAGAAGTAGGAAAAGACTTTGTGTCGAGCGCTTCCCATGAACTAAAGACTCCTCTTACAATTATTAAAGGATTTGCAGAAACCTTACAAGATATGAAAGAGCTTCCCAAGGAAATTGTGGAAGATATTTTAGAGAAGATCGTAAGAAACTGCAATAGAATGGATAATTTAGTAAAAAACTTGCTCACTCTTGCGGATATTGAAAGCGCGCCGCTCTCAAATCTGCATTACTGCGATTTAGATGCGCTTCTAGAAGAGTGCAAAAGAATTGTATCTTCTATTTACCCAGCGGCGTTTATTCAACTTATAAAAGACTCAGATACTATTACAGCAGAAGTAGATCCTAGCCTCTTAGAGCTCGCCGTTTTAAACCTTATAGGGAATGCTGTAAAATACTCGGCCCCTCCTGCAAAGGTAGAGATTTCTATGCATCAAAATCCAGATGAAATACAGATCGAAATTCGAGATTACGGAATGGGCATTCCTTCTGAAGATTTAGATCATATTTTTGATCGGTTTTATACCGTTAATAAGGCTCATTCGAGAAAACTAGGTGGTGCAGGACTTGGACTGTCTCTTGTCAAAACAATTATAGAAAAACATGAAGGGTCTATTCAAGTTATTTCTGCCTTAGGAGAAGGGTCCACTTTTACAGTATGTCTTCCTTGTCATCAACATTAAAACTACGAATTAATAATGTTATTTATTCTGTTTTTTTATTATTATATATCCATTACCTTTAAAAAAGGATCATCCTATGATAGGTCGCTTGAAAGTTTTTCATTCTGTAGATACTAAAAATCTGATTTTTTCTAAAAAAACTAATAAAGATTTAAAGAAAAATCTATTAATAGCATCTGTTCTAGTTGTTGCCTTGGGAGAGGTGCTTATAAGTTTTTTCGCTCAGAGTGTCCTATAAAATCCCTGTATATTAAATGCCTAACTAGTAGGAAGGAGCTTGAGCCGATTGTTGGTGCTGTGAAGAATCAAATAGCTAACTGTCCATGCTATCAATCTACTTTAAACCTTGAAGGTCTGAAAGCAAAGGCCAGTGGACTTCACGAGTGTGTAGGATAAAGAATCTTATTCCGAGATCGAGAAATTTAATGTTTTTTGCAAGAGTTAACACTCGGACTATAAGGTAGGCGGCAAACTTAGCTCTAAATAAACATTTGTTTTTTTATCTGTACAAGTGATTTTTTCGAGTTTGGCTCGTTTATGAGAAAACTGTAAAAAAGGCTCTATATCTTGAAATCGTTGTCCTTTGACGCTGAGGGCATTTCCCTGGCAGAGAGCTCTGAGCTCTTCTTTTGTAAGACTATGAAGGTATTGGTCTTTTTCCCACTTGGATTTTTCCCCAGACAGAATAGATTCGATGACAGTATCTTGAAAAAGAGCCTTTAAAATGAAGTAAGATGCGAGGGGGAAATTTGTCAGCGTATTTTCTTTTAAATGAAAAGTAAAGAAGTCACCTAGTGGTGGATATCCTTCTTTTTTTAAAAGATCATAGGATCCGGATCCTTTTAACATTTTATAAAAAACAGGTTGAAGGCTTTTATTTGCAGGAAAAAGAGCTGAAAGGGTCTCCGGGGACGCTTTATTTTCAAGAAAAGCATGAACTATGGATGCGGCCAATTTAGGTTCTTCTTTTTCTGCCTGTTTCCAAAATAAAGTGTGGCTGTATAGCTCTATTAAAAGGTTAGCGGTAAGTTCTCCTAGAAGACGCGATATGTGGGGATCTTTAGAAAAAAGAGGGGCTAGATTCCACTTTCCAAGAGAAGAGATATTTTCTTTGAGTCGGTGAGAGATAAAGATGTCTAATTTTTTAGAGGGGTTTTTAGGTACGGAAGGTTGTTTTTTTTCTTTGTCTTGAGAAGAGACTATTTGATTTTTTAAGTAGGCCTGATACTTATACCGTTCCCATTTACTTTGTAAGGTAAGCTTAGAGGATAAATAGCTAGAAGAAGAGGATTTTAAAGAAGAAGAAAAGGTGGCGTTTTTCAATACAGAGGCGTTTAAAAACATAAAAATTATGAGAAAGTTCATTACAAGAAAGAGAATATTCACTTAATCTCCTAAATAAAGTATGGGTTCTGAAGGGTAATCTAGTCGAAAGAGAAGTTCGAGCTGTTCATTTCCATCCGTATTTAAACGCATCCAGAGAGGTAAATGCTCAAAAGTATCTGGCCAGTTAGTTCTCCAAAGATTAGTTTGAGGGTCAAAATAGGAAAGGGTAAACGAAGAAACTGATTTTAATAGGAGGTCAATTCTTAGTTTTTTTTCCGCGGACCAGCTAGCTAGGCAGAGCTGTTTAATGGAATTCAGATAAATCAAGCTATAAACTCTCCCGTTAAAAGAAGGGTCTGGATCAGGTTCATTGTAATATGAAAAGCACACGGTTGCAACCCCTTCTACTTTTTCGTGAGGAGTAAAGATGAAGTTCTTTTCTTTTTTTTGAGCAGGAGGACTAGCGACAAGTGCTGCTAGTTTATCAATTCGTTCTTTAAGAAAGAGGGTAGAGTGAATTTGAGCCTGCGCTTTTTGATTTTTTTGATAGGTGACAAGCCAGCTTTGATACATCCCCCATAGAGTGGAAAGTAAGATACTTACTAAAAAAAAAGCGACAGTGATCTCTAAAAGAGTCAAAGAATGTTTTTTTTTGCGGGATATAAGCTCTTTTTTATTAGGTTGGCGCATGAGGAGCTGTTGTTTGTTTTTTTAATAGGAATAGGCTAACGGAAGCTGGTTTTTTTGTAGGGGTTTCCTTAGGAATTTGATAGATTTTTACGGCGGCTTTTACTGTTCCAAAGTAGATGTCTTCTTGTTTTTTAAAATGTCCTTGCAAGAGAAATAGTTTAGCTTCATAGCGGTTTTTATCTCCTGGTAAAGTTAGATTTCGAGTTTCTAATAGAATGGGACTTTTTTCGCAGGAACTAACAGTGTCCCAGGAAATTTGGCCTGTTCTTAAATGTTCTTCTATAAGAGATAAGAGTTTTTCTTCTTCAAGCTGTAAGTAAATAGAGGTCAGATCTTTCATTTGTTTTCGTAGGTAGGCAAAAGGAGAACTTAACATGGGAGCTAGGAATAGAGAGAGAAGAAAGAAGGCAAGAAGCAGCTCCATTAAAATATAAGTGTGTTTTTTTGCTTTTTTGATTTTGTCCATATATGAATAGTATGGACAATTGACCCCATTCTATGCAATCATTTGACTGAAAGTTCAATTTTTTATCAACTGGTATTCCCATGCAATTTAAAGGCCGTTCTCTTTACAACCTTTTAAAAATTTCTTTAAAAGAAGACTCTACGATACAAGTAGAGCCTTGGCAGGTTCAAAACTATAGAGAGATGTCTTCTGAAGACCTTTTAAATAGACTGCAGAAGTTGGGAGTCTCTTTGACAGAAGAGGCTTTTCTTATCTACGCAGAGAGTTGTGATACGCCAGAAGAGTTGCTTGAATGCCTGTGGGTTAATGAAGAAGATTTGGTGGGCCAAGATAAAACCTATTTAATTCTTTTTGAACTATGGAGACGATGGGCTTCTGAAAAGAAAAGTTTATCTGTTTTTTGTGATGAGCTTGATGAGTTGATTTTACTGTATGATGAGAATCTTCTTGAAAATGAAGAGGCTTTGCAAAAAGCTCTCATTGAATTAGAAGATGTTTTGGATCAAGGAGTTGATCAAGGGGCTAATCCTCAAGAGGTTTTTCAGTCTGTAATGGGTTATATGGCTCATGATGTAGAACAGTTTTTATATGATTATGTTTTAGACCTTATGGAAAAGAGCGATGATCTTTATGCTTCAGAGCTTGTTGAAGGAATGAGTCCCTACGTGGCAGAAAGAAAATGGTTTGATTTGTTAAAAGCTCGCCTTTTTGCGGTATCCAATTCTCCTGAAACTAAGAGTTTTATCTTAAGGATTTTAGATCAAGTCGAAGAAGAGCCTGATCTAGTGTTTCTTATAGAATTGGCATCTTTTCTTATCCAAATAGAAGAAGATGCTTTATTTTTAAAGACAATAGAGCTAATCCTTCCACTACTCCAAGAAAAAGAAGACCTATTGGAAGTGTTAAATTTGATACTTTCTTTTTTCCGTTATCTAGACAAAGAATCTACTGCAGAAAAAGTAGAGAAGCATATGAAGGAAAAAGAAAATGATTCTTCTCAAACGACCCCAGAAGATATTATTCGAATAAAAAAGTTTTTATCTGAATTTTAGTGAAAGAATTCTTAAAGGTTGAGTTGATAGGGATGAGTTTTTTCAAAAAAAAAGGGGCCGCGGTTCTTCAGCTTTTATGCGGACTGATGGCTTCTTCAATCTTAAGCAGCGAAGAATCTTCCCATGCGGCTTTTGGAAACTTTTCCATTGCAACATCTCAACAAATTTCACCGCTGGTTAGTTTTGGTCAAAATATCATAGATAAAGGACAGCTCCAAATTTTTTTGTTTGGAGATGCTTTTATAGGGGTAAATAGTTATTTAACAGATGTTATTCCATATGTTGTATATGGCGTTAGAGATGACCTTTCTATAGCCTGTGTTATCCCATTTTCCCCAGGAAACAAATATGAAGATTCTCATTCTTCTGGAATAGAAGATATATATCCTCAAATAGAATATTCCATCTATACCATGGTTGGTCCTTATTTTGAAGATCAATCTACTTTACTTGCAGCCTTAATACTTCCTACAGGATCCAGTTCAAAATCTCCATCAACGGGGGCTGGCTCCAGCAGCTTCTTCTTGGGAAGCACTTTTTCTCGTACGACATATAATTGGTATTTTTTTACATCGCCTGGAGTTGTTCTCACTACCTCTAAGAAAGGGACTAGATTTGGGGATCAAATTTTATATCAATGTGGAATAGCTAGAAATATTCCAAGTCCTGTTGGTTGGATTTTTGCCTCGATGCTTGAGCTAGACGGTCAGTATATTTGGAAAAATAAAATAAATGGCATTATAAATTCAAATTCTGGGGGGAATATCATTTACCTTACACCCTCTCTTTGGCTTTCTTCTAAAAAAATCATTATCCAATTTGGAGTGGGTTATCCAATTATTCAAAGTTTATTTGGAAATCAATTAAAGCAACAATTTTCTTTAGACATCGATTTAGGAGTTACATTTTAAAGTTTTAATAACGCATGCAAAAAACTATCTTCTAAACTCATCGATGAGATTTGCCACAAGCCCGGACCAGCCTGTTTGGTGGGAAGATCCAAGGCCTTTTCCTGTGTCTCCATGATAAAATTCATAAAAAAGAATGTGATCTTTGAAATAAGGGTCAGATGAAAAAGGAAGTTGAGGGCCGAGAAAAGGGCGAATTCCACAAGAGTCTTCTTTAAAAAGAGAAATTAAACGATTGGCAAAACCGGGAGCAATATCTTTTAAGAAAATGGCAGGTTCATTTTCAATAGATATTTGAAGAGTAGAACCGAAGACCTCTGAAAATTTCTTTAGTGATAAAATAAGAAGATATGTTGTTGGAAACCAAATAGGACCTCTCCAATTTGAATTGCCTCCTTTAATTAGGTTAATGGAATTGCCAGGTTCGTATCCTACTTGTGTGTTTTCATGAGAAAAAGGGTTTTTTTCATGAAATTTTGAAAGACTTCTTAGTCCAAAATCAGAACGAAATTCTTTGGGGTCCCATATATACTGAAGGATTTTTTGTAGGGAGTGTTCGTTTACAAGAGATAGAAGATAGGTTTTTTTGTTGTCTTTGATGATTGTTGTTATACAATCTTCGGTAAAGGCTTTTCGATTGTGTAAAAACCAAAGAAAGTCTTTGTTCATTTGAGGAAATTGCTTAAGTTCATCTTCAGTGATCATTTCTATAGCATAAAGAGGAATCAATCCCACTAAGGACCTTACGTAGAATCTTGAAAAGCTTCCGTCTTTTTGAACTAAGACATCATAAAAAAATCCATCATCCTCACTCCACATAGAATATTTTTTATGTCCTAAATTTTTCATGGCATCTGCAATATAGACAAAATGTTGAAAAAACTTTGTCGCCATGGATTCGTATGAAGTATTGTTTTTGGAAAGCTCCATAGAAATTCTCATAAGATTGAGGCAGAACATCGCCATCCAACCCGTTCCATCGGACTGTTTAAGCGTTTCCTCTTTTTCAGGCTCTAAAGAGCGATCGATTAAAGAGATATTATCAAGACCTAGAAATCCGCCTTCAAAGACGTTGCATCCGGAGCTATCCACTTTATTAACCCAAAAAGCAAAATTTAAAAGAAGCTTTAAAAAACACTTTTCTAAAAAGACGCAGTCTTCATGGCCAGATTGTTCTTTTTGCATGAGATAAAGTTGATAAGCGGCCCAAGCTTGCACGGGGGGGTTTAAATCAGAAAATTCCCATTCATATGCAGGAATAGAACCATTGGGATGTTGAAATTGGTCAAAAAGAAGGAGCCATATTTGGTCTTTTGCAAATTCAATATCGATAAGGGCCAAGGTTAAGCAATGAAAAGCTGTATCCCAGGCAGCAAACCATGGGTATTCCCATTTATCAGGCATAGATAAAATTCGCATGGAGTTGAGGTGATGCCAGTGGATATTACGTATCTTATTACGCTTGTTATTAGGGGGGAAAAGCTGACTGTCGCCTTTTAACCATAAACTGACATCAAAAAGATAAAATTGTTTATTCCAAATCATTCCAGCTAGTGCTGTTCTTTGAATCATGCACTCTTCAGGGGTGGCTTGTTTAGGATGAATAGTTTGATAAAAGAGATCGGCTTCTTCTTTGCGTTTAGAGATGATAGATTCAATATCGGCTAAAGGAAATTCTAGAGGAATATTGCTTAGTCTTAAGTATAAAGTAGTGGAGGAGCGGGCTGGGATGTCTGGGAAAAAGTAATGTAGGCAGGCTTTTGTTCCATACTTGTCAGGATTAGTGGAGTTTTTTTCGTGGATAATGGCTTCGTGGAAGGCGTTTTTTGCATAGGTACTATGCCAGTCTAACGAGTCATTATTAGTAAAAAGTGGAGTTCCGCCTTCCATCCCATATAGGTATCTCGGCCCTAAATGGTAATTAAAAAAAAGAGAGGGGGGAGAAGGTTGATTGACATCGTTAGCTAGCAAGCATGGGTTTTTTGCATTGGGTTCATGGTTTGTAATTTGGGGTTTAGACGTAGGGGTGTCATTCCAGGACCACTGATTACGGAACCAGAGTTGAGGGATAATATGTAAAGGAGCTGCTTGATCTCCCCTATTGAATACCTCAATGCGGATACAAAGGTCTTCAGAAGAGGCTTTAGCATATTCGATGAAAATATCAAAATAACGATTTTCGGAAAAGATTCCGGTGTCTATTAGCTCATATTCATCATTTTTTGTATGTCTTTTAGCGTTTTCGCTTTTTAAATTTTCATAAGGGAATTCTTGTTGAGGATATTTGTATAGATATTTCATATAAGAATGTGTTGGAGTAGCGTCAAGATGATAGTAACACTCTTTTACATCTTCCCCGTGATTTCCTTGTTGAGAAGAAAGTCCAAAAAGCCTTTCTTTTAAAATGGGATCTTTGCCATTCCAAAAGGCTGGAGAAAAAACAAGTATTTGGTAGCGATCACACCACCCGGCAATCCCATCTTCGCCCCATCGATACGCTTTTTTATGAGCCTGCTCAAACGGGAAGTAATTCCAGGCGTCACCATTTGAGCTGTAATCTTCACGAACAGTTCCCCATGCTCTTTCAGATACATAAGGGCCCCATTTATACCATTGAGGAACAGGAGATTGATTATTGTCTGAAAGCCTAATTTGTTCGGCTGTATTTTGACGATTCACAATGTGGTTCTCTTAATTTATTTACCTTTTATATGCGGAATATCTATTTGATTGTCAATTTTGATTTGCATTTTTATTCGAAATTAGTGTAAATAAATATTTTCAGGTAAAGGAATAGAAATTGAAGACTCTAGAGAAATCGATAAATTACTACTGCATATTTGTGGTGGCAACAGCTTCCTTTAGTGGTTTTTTATTTGGATACTATACTGCCATTATTTCGGGGGCTTTGGCTCTTATATCTCCAAGCTTCCAGCTTACATTAGGAAAAGAAAGTGCTTTTGTAAGCGTTCTTTTATTAGGAGCCATTTTAGGTTGTTTTTTAGGAGGATATTTAACTGATAGAATGGGACGGAAAAAAGTCTTTTTACTAACGTGTTTTCTTTGGACGTTGGGTTGTCTAATTTTAATTATGGCGAGTTCTTATCCTACTTTAATTGTTGCTAGAATTGTCCATGGGATTTCTATAGGGATTGTTTCTGTCTTAGTTCCTCTTTATTTAGGGGAGATTTCTTCTGCCGTCTATAGAGGTCGAATCGTTTCCATTTATCAATTAATGATGACTTTAGGGATTTTGGTTGCTTATTTCATTAATTATAAATTGACTCCAACTGGAAACTGGAAAATGATGTTTTTGATGGGATTGTGGCCGGTTTTTTTACAACTGATTTGTCTTTGTTTTATTCCAGAATCGCCTCTTTGGCTTTTTAGAAAGAATAAAATTCTTTTAGCAACGGAATCTTTAAAAAAGTTAAAGCTGCCAGCTTCTTCATTTGAATCACCTAAACAAAAGAGCTTTAAAGTAAGTCATAAAACGATTTCTTTTTTGTTGTTGATAGGGGGGGTATTGGGAGCTGTGCAACAGCTTACGGGAATTAATACAATTATTTACTATGCGCCTCGTATTTTTCAACATGCAGGATATTCTTCGCATTCCGATGCTCTATTAGCTACTATACTTCTCGGTATTACTAATTTCGTGGGGAGTTTTATTTCTGTTTGGCTATTAGATTATGTAGGAAGAAGAAAGCTTTTGCTGGTTGGCATTTTTGGTATGATGATGAGCTTAATATGTCTTTCTGTTTTTTCTATTTATAGCACAGCTTCAACGGGTTGGGTATCAATAGCTGCTTTGATCTCCTATATGTTTTTCTTTTCAATAGGCCCGGGCCCAGTTACCTGGGTACTTCTTTCAGAAATCTATCCTCCGCAAATTAGAGATAAGGCAATGACAATTTCTTTGATTACCAACTGGGTATGTGTATATCTTGTTTTATGGACATTTCCTTATCTTCTTGAATGGATTGAAATTCCTGGAACTTTTGGGATTTATAGTTTTATAAGCCTAATATCTTTTTTATTTATTTTAAAATTCATTCCCGAAACAAAGCAAAAGAGTTTAGAAGATATTGCTGAAATTTTCGAAGAAAGAAATAATAAGTGAATATGATTGTTTTATTTTTGTTTAACTGATATTTATTAATTAATAGCAGTATTTACTGGTGGTTTTGATGTCGTTAAATGAGGGTTTTAAATTAAATGAAAAGGTAATAACTGTTATTCTTGCAGGGGGGCAAGGAACACGTCTTTATCCACTAACTCTTCATCGATCTAAACCAGCAGTTTCTTTTGGAGGAAGACATCGTTTAATTGATATTCCTATTTCTAATTCTATTAATTCAAAAATTCGGAAAATTTTCGTCATTTCTCAGTATTTTGCTTCTGGACTGCAACAGCATCTTTCATCTACATATCCGCATGACACCCTTTCAAAAGGTAACTTAGAAATGCTTTGTCCAGAAGAAACATCTAAAGGAATCTGTTGGTTTAAAGGAACTGCGGATGCGGTTAGGCAAAATTTAAAGAATTTATCAGCTCCGAATATTGAATATTATCTTATCCTTTCAGGGGATCAACTTTATAACATTGATTTATTAGAAATGGTAGAGTTTGCCAAGGAAAAAGATGCGGATCTTGTGATAGCGTCTTTGCCTGTAGAAGAAAAAGAAGCTAAAAGGATGGGACTTTTAAAAATCAATTCGAATAATCATATTGAAGATTTCTATGAAAAACCTCAGACTAAAGAGCTTTTAGAAAAATTCGAATTTCAAGAAGGCAAATATCTAGGATCTATGGGGATCTATGTTTTTAAAAAAGAAGCTTTGTTTCTTCTTTTAGAAAAGGAAGGAGATGACTTTGGAAAAGATCTAATACCTCTTATGATCAAGGAAAAAAAGAGTTTTTCTTTTGTTTATGATGGATACTGGGAAGATATAGGAACTGTAGATTCTTTTTATAAGGCTAATTTAGCTCTTATAGAACAAAAAAACTGCCTTAATATGAACGATCCTTGGCGACCTATCTACGCAGAAAGTCAACATCTAGCAAGTTCAATTATTAAGAACAGTGTAGTTGATCGATCAATTATCAGTTTGGGTTGTTTAATAGATGCTAAAGAGGTTATTCATAGCTTGATTGGAGCTCGTACGAGCATTGGGGAAGGATCTGTCATTCGAGATTCTATTGTTATGGGCAATCTTGGAATTTATGAAGAAGCATTTCTTTGCATTGGGAAAAATTGCTTAATTCAAAGAGCAATTATTGATGAAAATTCTCAAATTGGCGACCACGTTGAACTTACTAATAAAAAAAATCATATTCATTATGATGGAGATGGTATATTTATACGTGATGGGATTATTATTGTCACGTCGGGGACAAAGGTTCCTGATTATTTTATTTTATAAAAAACATAAGCTTTATTTTTATCTATTATGTCTATTTGGACCCTTTCAGATCTGCACTTAGCCATTAGCAAGCCATCCAAAGATATGGGTTTTTTTGGCCCTTCTTGGGAAGGATATATGGAAAAAATAAAAGACAATTGGCTAACTTTTATTCGGCCTGAAGATTTAGTCCTCATTCCTGGGGATATTTCCTGGGCCATGACATTAGAGGAGGCAAAGGTTGATCTAAGCTGGATTGACAATCTTCCTGGGGTAAAGCTCATTTTAAAGGGAAATCATGATTATTGGTGGGCCTCTTCTTCTAAAATGAAGATGGCGATGCCCCCATCAATTCATTTTATTTATAACAATGCATTTAATTGGAAAGGCGTGACTATAGGAGGGAGTAGGCTTTGGGATACAACCGAATATAGATTTTCTTCTTTTATTGAGTATAAAGAAAATCCAAAAGAAAAAAAAGGCCCCTCAGCTCCAGAAGTAGATCAAAAAGTTTTTCAAAAAGAATTAGAAAGGCTAAGGAGTAGCTTGAAGGAGTTAGATCCCAAAGCTTCTTTGAGGATTGCTATGGTTCACTATCCCCCCATTGGAGCTGATTTAGCAGACTCTGCCGTTTCAGCTATTTTAGAAGAATTTCGTATCGACGTTTGTGTATTTGGCCACCTACATAGTGTGTTAAAAGGGAGTCTTCCTTTTGGGACAAAAAACGGCATTCGTTACGTCTTCGCATCTTGTGATTACTTAGAATTTAAACCAGTTTGTATCTTGTAGGGTACGTTTTGATTATTACATAAAATAAGCTTTTGCATTGATAAAGAAGTTAATTATTTTTTTTAAAAAAAACTTCAAATAATCATTATTTAAAAGATTTTAAAATCCAATCTAATTCTTCTTTGTTTTCTTTTGTCAGATGAGGGTTTTTTGCAAGCTCTTTCAATAACTCTTGTTCTTGAGGACTTTTTAATTCATCGCAAAAAAGCAAAAGATAAGTGAAGAAAAGGGGTTTTGCTTGAGTTTCAGGAAGAGAAAGCAATTTTAGGCAACTAGAAGGGATTAAGGGGTCGTCTTTAAATAATAGGAGGGAAATAGCCGCATTTTCATTGTCTTTTGTAATAGGGGTTTTACTGAGAACTTTTAAAAGAAATTCTTTTGCTGGAGTTCCTATTTGAAAGAGAGCCTGAATGACAGCTTCTTCTCCAAAAAAATCTATTTTAGAAAGAGATTCAAAAAGTGGGATAATAGCTTCCTTAGCTTTTAAATGACCAAGACATTCCATGGCATGAAGAGGAGCAAATCCATATCCTGGAAAAAGGGGATTATAAAAATCATCTTCTTGAACAATTTGGATTAATAAAGGAATGGCTGCTGGGCTTTGTAAAAGAGATTCAATTTCTTCTTTGGCTTCAAAATCTTCAGAAAAAATTAAATCGGTTATTTTATGAATAAGGTCAGGGGGCAGGTCATAGGCTTTTTTTAACATTTCATATTTTTTTTTAGCTCTAGTAACTTCTTCTTGCTCTTCTTCCGTTAAGATTTCAAGGGAGAGAGAGATTTCTCCTTTTTCTTCTGCTAAAGAAAGCTCATAGATTCTATCTAGGTTAAACTCTTCTATAACACCTTTTTCGTCTTTTTCATAATAGTCGATCATAATGGAAAAATTGCCTCCAAAATGAACGTCTTTATGCATTAAGATATCGTGATCTAGTTGGTCGACAAGCGGAAAAGAAGTGAAGTCATCCATGAGAAGCTCTTTTGGTTAGAAGGGATTGAATATCTTGTGCATTATAGCTGGATCTAACAAAGGGGCCACAATACATGTGTTTGGCACCCATTTGATAGCCAAATTTTTCGTATTCTTTAAAAAGATCAGGGGATACAAAGGATTTTACTAGAAGTTTTTTTATGTTAGCTTGTAAGTATTGACCGATAGTGATGATGTCACAGCCTGCTTCAATAAGATCTGTAATTGTAGACTTGACTTGATCTGGAGTTTCTCCAAGTCCTACCATAATTCCCGATTTAAGAAATGAGGCTTTTTTTTGCTCTTTTACATATTTAAGAACTTCGAGAGTTCTTTCGTAGGAAGCTTTATGACGAACTCTAGATGAAAGCTCTTTTACAGTTTCTATATTGTGATTAAAAATGTCGGGACACTCTGACAAGACAAGATCAAGAGAGTTGCGATTGCCTTGAAAGTCAGAAGTTAACACTTCGATAGTAACTTCTGGATTTATGAGTCTGATTTCTTTTAAAATCTGAGTGATTTGAAAAGCGCCACCATCTGGAAGGTCATCTCTTGCTACCATTGTAATTACGACATGTTTAAGTCCTAGTTCTTTAACAGAGGCAGCGATTCTTTCAGGTTCATCGATTTCCGGGCTTTTAGGAGTTTTGCTGAAGTCGATGTCACAAAAACCACAATTTCTTGTGCACTCTTTTCCAAGGGTTAAAAAGGTAGCTGTTTTTTTAGAGTAGCATTCCATTCGGTTAGGACATTTTGCTTCTTCACAGACTGTATTAAGTCGATATTTTTTTAGAATAGAGTCTGTTTTAAAATGATCGCCCCCTGCAGGGATTTTTCGATGCAGCCAAGAAGGAAACCTTCCAGAAGGAGCCCTTCCAGAAGGGTCTCCCTCTGCATATTCTTCTTCTGGGTTAGAAGGAAGAATATTTAATAACCTTTTTTTAGGAGGAGGATTCTGAGTCATTAAGATTATCCTTTCTTAGCTTTAGGAGGAAAATGAATAGGCATGTCAATAGAAAGAAGGGCTGCTTCATGCCAAGCTTCGGGTAGTGTAGGGTGGGCATGAACGGTGTCAGCTATGCATTCTATTGTAAGTTCATTATTGATTGCTAAAGTCATTTCAGAAATTAAGGAAGCTGCTCCTTCTCCAATGACTTGAGCCCCTAAAATTCGTCCTGTCTTTTTTTCAGTAATAATTTGTGCAAATCCTTCTGTTTCCATTGTAGCAATAGCTTTTCCTAATGCTTGAAAAGGGAATTTTCCGATAGCAAAGTCTAGGCCTGAGAGCACTGCCTGTTCTGAGGTCATGCCAACGCTTGCTATTTCTGGATGAGTGAAAATAACAGAGGGTATTGCTTCGTAATGCATATGAGTTTCCTGTCCACATACATTAGAGGCTGCTATAATGCCTTGATGTGAAGCCACATGAGCTAAGAGAAATTTACCTGTAACGTCGCCTATTGCATAAATTCCAGGAGTGTTTGTTTCCATACTATCATTTACTTGAATAGCTCCCTTAGAATCGGGTGCAATCCCTACTTTTTCGAGACCTAAGCCTGCTGAAATAATCTTGCGGCCAATGGAGACTAAGGCAATATCTGAGGCAATAGGATCTTTTCCTTTAAGGTGGACTAAGACGCCATTTCCTTGGGTATCGATGCTTTCTACTGAAGCGCCAGTAATGATTTCGATCCCTTTTCGTTTAAAAGCTTTGGTCATAGTTTCAGAAATCATAGAGCCTTGTAGAGATAAGATAGAAGGAAGGGCTTCAATTAGAATCACTTTTACTCCAAGCTCTGCAAAAAGAGATGCAAATTCACATCCAATATATCCACCACCAATGATAGCGATTTTTTCAGGGAGTGTAGTTTGTTCTAAAATGGAAGAAGAGTTAAAGATTTTTTTGTGGTCACAAGGGAAGGCTGCAATGTCTAAAGGTTCAGATCCTGTTGCGATAATTGCTTTTTTAAAGCCAATGAGTTCGTTATTTTCTCCAACAACCTTTATTTCATTGAGAGCAGTAAATTCAGCTTTTCCTTTAAAAATGGAGATTCCATTTGAGCGAATGAGCCCTTCTAATCCTTTTTTTATTTTTTCTACGACATTGTCTTTTCTAGTTTTCATTTTACTATAGTCAAATGAAATAGAGCCTATTTCAATTCCAAAGTCGGAGGCTTGTTTAATTTTATGAAGCATTAAAGCATTGGAAATAAGTGTTTTTGTTGGGATGCATCCTACATTTAAGCAGGTGCCTCCAAAATATTGCTTTTCAATAAGGGCTACGCTTTTTCCCATTTGAGAAGCTTTAATAGCTGCTACATAGCCTCCAGGGCCTGCTCCAATGACAACGAGATCAAATTGCTTTCTTTCCATGGAAAAATCCTTTTATTGTTTTTTTTGAAGTATAGACAATAAGAGGAAATGTTTCCATAACTTGTGCATTTTTTAACTTTTTTTCCAAAATGCTTTATAACTAGTTGTTAGTATTTCATGGGTTAAGTTTTTAACAAGCGCCGATTCAGAAGGGGATGTTTATAAATTGGATGATTTAGTGGAACTTGTATGTAATTTGATTTTTAAAATGTAGGATCAAAAAATCTTGTGAACTGCTGTTTTTTTTGTTATACTCTGGATAGAAGTTTAATTTTAGGTTTTTAATGCTTGCTCTTCCATTTTCTCTTCAATCTTTTTCAAAATTACGTAATTTAAATTGTTTATATGTGGATAAGACTAAATATGCTTATGAGTTAATTATACAGGAGCAAAGTTTTTTCTTGTCTCGTCCTCGTCGATTTGGCAAATCGTTGTTTTTGTCCACATTGAAAGAAATTCTGTTAGGAAAGCGAGAATTATTTAAAGATCTTTGGATTGCCACAACTGATTATAAATGGCCTGTTTATGGAGTGATTCATTTAGATTTTTCTTGTGTTGACAGTACCGATGCGACTACTGCAAAAGCCTCGATCTGTCAAAGTTTGGCTAATATAGCGTTTGAATATGGACTGTCTATTTCCCTTAGTGCATCTAGTCCAAATGATGCTTTAAATACTCTTACCCGAGCTCTTTTTGCTAAATTTAACAGAGTGGCTATTTTAATAGATGAGTATGATCATGCAATCCTTTCCACTCTGCATAGCGAGCAGCTAAGCGAAGTGTTAAAAGTAGTTCAAAGTTTTTTTTCTACAGTTAAAAGTTTAGGTGATTACGTATACTTTCTGTTTATTACGGGAGTAAGTTCTTTTGCTAAGGCAGGGCTTTTTTCCGGAATGAGTCATCCAGAAGATCTTTCTAATATGCCAGGGTTTGCTTGCGTTTGCGGCTATACAGAAGAAGAAATTGATAAGTACTTTATTCCTTATTTGGAAAAGATGGCAGAAGAAAGAAAAGAGGATCTGATTGATTTAAGAATTGAGCTTAAAAACTTATATAATGGGTACAATTTCGCAGAAAATATGCCGGCTGTATATAATCCTTTTTCTTTTATCAAAGCGTTAAGAGGTGAAAAATTAGGTAATTTTTGGTTTGATTCAGGGACGCCTTCTTTTTTAGTAGAAATTCTAAAGCGAGAGTATGCGAAAAAAAATCTTAATATTTTCCATGTAGAAGAATTTAGAATAAGTGATATGGAGCCAAAATATTTTGATGTAAATGCTATTTCTCTTCCTGCTTTGATGTTGCAAACGGGATATCTTACCATCAAAAGTTTTGCAGAAGGGAGTTATAAGTTAGGGTTTCCTAATTTAGAAGTGCAAGCTGCCTTACAAAGGCATATGATGGGTATTTTACTTAATTTAGATTTGTCGGAAATCTCAAATTTTGCAAGTGATTTAGCAATAGCCCTGATTCGTGAAGATGTTGAAAAAGTGATATCTCTTTTAAAGAATTTGGTTTCTCAAGTTCCTGCTAAGTTGCATATCCCTAGGGAAAAATTCTACCACGCTCTTTTGATTGTTACTTTTCAAGCTTGTGGAGTGAAAACTTTAGCAGAGCATTTAACAGCAGATGGGTCTATCGATCTTGTTTTAGAGCTTCCAAAACTTTTTTATGTTATTGAAATTAAATTTAATAAATCGGCAAAAAGTGCTTTGAAGCAAATTGAAGAGAAAGAATATTACCAACCTTATCTGCAAAGAGGAAAAGCTATTCGTCTTCTAGGCATTAGTTTTATGCGCAAAACACAGAAGCAAGCAGGGAGAAGTTCTCATTTTACGATCACGGCAGATTCAAAACTTTTGATAGAAACATAAGTTGGACCCTGCAGCAAAAAACGTAAGTCTTTTTTTGTCTTTATTTTTCTTTTCTACAAGACCCAGAACAGTTTAATAATGATCTATTATATTTTCTTGAATACATAGATAGTGAGTAAAACTCAAAACTTCCCAAGCACCAGAAGATTGTACTTTCTTATTGAACGCTTCTGATGGGACTCTAGATTTTATAGATAAAAATTCTGAGACTATTCGTTTTTGTCAAGATACCTATCTATAAAATCGAGATCGATAAATTTCAAAAAGCTCATCCCAAGTGGGGATTTTATGACCTTCTTGGATGAGAGCTTCTCTGTCCTTTTCAAATTGACAGATGAATTTATTAAAAGATTCGGAGTCGTGTATTTTAAGTTCCCCATCTGAACGAGTAGCTGCTAGACGCTCTTGTTCAAATAATGCATCGCTCCAAAAAAAATATAAAGTATCGGCATAGGTAAAATAGGAGAGCATTCTCATAGGAAAGATTTTTCCTTTGCTGACGGCATCTTCTGGGGTGGATTGATAGAATTTTTGCTCATTATTCCGCTATTCAATGGCTTCCTTTCTTAAGCTGTCTTGAGCGGAGCAAAGAAGAAGAATGATTTCATAGCCAGATTGTTTAACTTTAGAAAGAAAGTCAGAAATGTGAGCTCCGGTTTCTAGCTAACAGGAAGATTCTAGCCTCGCGACTTCTTTCCCGGAGTTGCCTCCTTAGCTAGATTGTCAGATCCTCTCTTGATTCAGGCTTCTAGATTCTCCCTGCTATACGGGAGGTCCCTTTTGAGTAGGACACCTCTGAATGCGACTTCGTGTCGCACAGATCCTAAGTCTTTAGCCTAGGAGAAGCTTCCCTTTCCTGAACAAGTCTTAAAAGCTGCTTTAAATTACTCTATGCCACAGGAGGGTCTTTCCTTGTTTTTTAGAAGTAAGAAAACCTAAGTTGCGCAATTTAGTTAAGTCATGCCTTAAGGATCTTTCAGGGATGCTAAAAGGAAGCTTTTCTAAGACCTGCCGAAAGGAGAAGTTTTCTCCAAGAGTAAAAGCCTTTAAAATGGCTATTTGTTTAGGTAATAAGTTTTCAGTAACAGGTTTAGGACACTGTAGTCCTAAACCTGTTGCAATATGCGGATAGAAAGTCACACGAAAAGAGGTTCCTAATTCTACCCAGGAAGCTTCTGGATATCCTCCAGCCGCACATGCTTCGGTAATTCTTTTGTATCCGCTGCCCCATTCCTCCATTAAGTCTAGTTCGTTAAAGATGCGAGCAATGACCCGATTTCGTACTCGACTTACACCTTCTTTTAAATCTTCTAAGGTGAATCCAAAAGGGAGCATGCCAGGATTTAGGATTTCTAAACGATTGTTAAAGATGGCGATCTGAATTCGTGATCCTATAATAGAGTAGTCGGAGTGGGCTAAAGCGTTAATTAAGACTTCTCTTATGGCAGTAAGAGAATATTCTGAAATGTTTTTTCTTCGAATGCCTTGGATTTCAGCGGATAGACGAGTGTTGCGTAGGATGAATTTAGGGACTTCATTAACTGCATCTAAAATCGTTCCTTCGACTTCATAGCGATCGATGATTTCCGTTTTATCATCCCCCCTAAATCTAGCGCAACTGACTCTAGCGTCTGGGAGAAAGAGCTGTCGTATTTCTTGTTTTCCAAAGAGAATAAGCCCTCCAATGGATGGGACTAATCGATTGGCAGTTGGAACGAGAACTCCTAAGGAGCGAAGTTTTTGCTCATTTAGATCTTTTCCAACTTGTTTAAAAGCTTCCTTTGCCTTTTCTAATTCAAGACTGTCTAAAGATAGTTCCGTTAGAGGCTGTTCATCAAAGGAAGGTTGTAATAGGGTTCTTTGCATCTCAGCTAGGAGTTCAGGTCCAACGGGGCGACTCGTAGATCCCAAGCGGACATAAACGCCGTGGGGTGTTCCAAGTTTTTTAAGATAAAACGGACCTTTCCAGTAAGAAACTTTAACAACAAGAATGTTTTTACTATTTAAAGTTGAAATTTCAATTTCAGGAAGCATGGAAGGATGAATACTATCTGCAATGGCATTTGCTAGCTTTTCTTCTGCTTTAAAAATATTTTCAATCCCCAGGATTTCCTGTTGAGGAGAAATTCCGATTAGAAGTGTTCCTCCTGCTGTATTAGCAAAAGCGACTATTGTTTTAAGAATGGGATCTAAGGAGGATAAGTCGCTTTTGAACTCCAAAACTTTAGATTCTGGTTGTGCAGCCAGTTTTTCAATTTCCATCTCATGTCCGTTATTTAGAGTTATTAATGTGATTGTGCCACATTCGGCAGTATTCGGCAATAGAAGTTGCCGAATATTGCTGAATGTGGCGGAATCAAAATTTACCGGTGGGATTTTCGATAAAAAAATATTACTTTGTCATCGAATTTAAGCTTAAAAGGCAAGAGTCTGATGTGGATAAATCTGGGGCTCACGACATACGCGCCCACACATTTTTTATAAAATCAAACGCTGTGGCATCCAAGTCCAGTTTCTTTTGATGCGTTTATTTTGGAAATTCAGGTTTTTCAAAGAATCGAATCTCTCTAGTTCCTTGAAAAAGCAAAAAGTAACGACTAGAAGCTCCTGCGTGTCGATCTTCTACGGAGATCGTTCAGTTTCTGGAGGACAATTTTAAGGATATCTTATTTTGTCAAAATACTTATTCTTAAAACTTTGATCGATAAATTTCAAAAAGCTCATCCCAAGTGGGAATTTTATGACCTTCTTGGATGAGAGACTCTCTATCCTTTTCAAATTGATAGATGAATTTATTAAAAGATTCAAGATCGTGTATTTTAAGTTTCCCAGCTGAAAGAGTAGCAGCTAGCTGCTCTTGTTTAACTAATTCATCGCTCCAAAAAAGATATAAAGTATCGGCATAGGTAAAATATGAGCGCATTCTCATAGGAAAGATTTTCCCTTTACTGACGGCATCTTCTGGGGTGGATTGATAGAATTTTTGTTCATTATTTCGGTATTCAATGGCTTCTTTTCTTAAGTTGTCTTGCGCAGAGCAAAGAAGAAGAATGATTTCATATTCAGCTTGTTTGACCTTAGAAAGAAATTCAGAAATGTGGGCTCCGGTTGAAGTAGAGCCATGTGCAATGTTTTGACGTTTAGCAAAAGCTTCTTCTAAAAGAATTAGAGTAATGAAGTTGGAGGCTCCTCTCCATTTTTCATAAGCATTTTGGACTTGTTGAATGTAATTTTCTTCCTCAGCTATAGCAAGGGCTGAAAGAGACTGACTATAGTATGTGTGGGGCATAAATTTTAAAGCTCTTTGGTCAGGATCCAAATAAGTCATGTGAGAGCTAAGGACATAATGTTTCATAAATCTTTCGAGAATAGTTGTTTTTCTAGAGCCAGGAGCTCCTGCTGTAGCTAAGTATAGAGGCCGTTGAATGGAATTTTTTTCTTGAATAGGTGAGCATACACTTCTTACAACGTCTAAATCTTTTAAGATGGCGTCTTTTTCTTCAGAAGTATAATCCTTAATATGAGAATAGGTCATTTCAGGAGAAAAGAAGATGTGTTTTTGGTTTTCTGCAGGGGAATGGGATGTAAAAATAAGGATAGAAAATAAGATAGCCATTGCGTTATTCATAAAAAACCTCTGTTTAAGGATGAATATTATTTATAAGAAATCTTTAATATTCAATGGTTTTCTAGTGAGTTTTTGTTTAGATTCGGAAAAACGTAGAAAGATTTGCGGTGGTATGAGACGATAATGCTTTTAAGAGTTTTTTATTTTTTTAACAAGAGGGTTTAGAAGATGAAGCCTAAAGATCGAGAGAAAATCTGTTCTCATTGTGACGGAAGAATTGCAGTAGAAGCAAATTCCTGTCCCTACTGTGGGATGCCACTAGTTGAAGAATCAGATAGATATACCAAGTCTAACTCTCAGAGTTTATCTTCTCAAGAAAGCCTCTCATCACTTTATCCACCCCCATATTCAAATAGGAATTTTGCTCAAATGAAGACAGATCATAAAAATTTAGAAAGTAAATTTAAAGCACCTCAAGCTCTTTCAGAGAATCCTTTTGCTAAGATGCAATTAGCATCAAACCAATCCTTAGAAAAGCAAGAGGAAGAAAAAACAGAGTTTATGCCGATGTTGTTTGTTTTATTAGGTTCTAATCTTCTTACTTTGGGCCTTATGCAGGCGATGTTTTCTGAATCCGGATTCTTACGGTTAGAGTGGAGCAGTAAGTATTGGGCATATTATTGTCTTATAGCAATTCCTTTGATCATTATAGGAATGAAAAAAGTCAAGAAATCGAAAGAAATCTCTAAAGAGGGTTAAAAAAAGGGCCTTAATATTAAGGCCCTTTTTTCTTATAAGGGAGCTGCTTCAGGTTCTTGGGCAGATATATCAGGAAATAAAGATAGGTTTATTTTAAACGGAGGCGGAAGTCTTTTTGCCTCTGAGCTAGATTCTTCTCTTTCAATTTCTCTAGTAGGGAAGGCTTTTTGTTGAGGCCGTACCATGGTAAATTTAAAAAGAGCCATAGCTATTTCTTCTTTTAGCTTTAATCTAAACTGATCAAAAAGGGCAAAAGCCTCGTGCTTGAATTCTAAAAGAGGGTCTTTTTGTCCAACAGCTCTAAGGTGAACTTCTGTTCGTAGATGATCAATGTGAAGTAAATGTTCTTGCCAAAGTTTATCGAGTTTTCTAATGAATACACTTCGAATGACTTCGGTGATAATTTCTTTAGGGTCAATTCTAGGTGAGTTAGAAGGAAGGCTTTCTTGGATTCCTTCTATCATTTTTATTTCATATTCTATTTTTGTATGGAATAAAGAGAGTACTTTTTCTTTTGCTATATTAGAGATGTCTTCTTCTGATAGGTAATCATCATCAAATGTTTCTTTTTCAAAGGTGACAGGAAATTGAGACATAAGCCATTCTCTATATCCTTCGGGATTCCATCCCCCTTCAGTAGCACGATTAATAAGAAATTGATGACTCATTTCAAGGCAGCTTTCATCTATAATATCTTCAGACAAAGCTATTGGGTCATTGTTTGAAAGAGCTTCATTACGGAAGGAGTAGATTTCAGATCTTTGTTTATTCATGACATCATCATATTCTAAAGTATGTTTGCGGATTGTATAATTTCTTTGTTCAATCCTTTTTTGAGCCGTTTCAATGGATTTATTAAGAACTTTAGCTGTTATGGCTTCTCCTTCAGGAGGCCTAAATTTCTGTAAAAATAAAGTGATTCGAGGGGAAGCAAAAAGTCGCATAAGAGAATCTTCAAAAGAAACATAGAATTTAGAAGAACCTGGATCGCCAAGTCTTCCACATCGACCTCTTAGCTGTCTATCGATTCTTCGAGATTGGTGACGAGTTGTTCCTAGAACATGAAGCCCGCCTATCTCAGCAATTCCAGATTTTAATTTGATGTCAGTGCCTCTTCCTGCCATGTTAGTAGCTACTACAATGGCTCCATAAGACCCTGCTTCAGCGATGATTTCAGCTTCTTGAGCATGATTTCTGGCATTAAGAACTGTATGCTCTAGTTTGTTTTGTTTTAAAATACGAGAAAGCTTTTCAGAGATTTCAACAGATTCTGTTCCAATAAGAATAGGTCTGCCTTTTAAGTGGATTTCTTGAATTTCCTTTAAAATAGCTGCGTATTTTTCTCTTTCTGTCATGTAAATTTCATCATCAAAGTCTATTCGTTGACAAACTCGATGAGAAGGAATGGCAAGGACTTCTAGCTTGTAAATTTCCTTGAACTCATTAGCTTCTGTCATAGCAGTTCCTGTCATGCCAGCAAGCTTAGTGTAAAGACGGAAGTAGTTTTGCAGGGTAATGGTTGCATAGGTTTGAGTTTCACCTTGAATGGCAACTCCTTCTTTAGCTTCAATAGCTTGATGAAGACCATCAGAAAATCGTCGTCCAGGTTGAGGTCGTCCAGTGTTTTCATCGATAATGACAATTTTTTGATCTTCGATGATGTAGTCGATGTCTTTTTCCATAAGAAGATGAGCTCTAAAAAGTTGCCTTAAATTATGAGCGCGTTCCTTTCTTCTAGAATCTTCTTCTCGTAATGTGACTTTTTTCTGCATTTTTTCTTGATCTGATAGATCTAGATTGTCGTCTATTTTAGCATATTCATAGCCTAGATCAAACATTACAAAGTCATCTTCCGAAATAAAGTCTTTATGGGATTGCATCCAAGTATGAATGCCTTTGTCTGTGAGTTCATATTCGCTTGCTTTTTCATCAATAAGGATAAAGAGCTCTGCTAAAGCTTCTAGCCTTTCTTCTTTGTTAGGCTCCGCATAGAAATAAAGATCCCACTTATCAAGATCAGCCCTTAAATCAGGGTCTTCTTTGCATTTTTTTACGATTTTATGTTGAGGCATTCCTTTTCCAACAAGCCAAAGTTTTCTTAAAGCCGCGTTTTTTTCCTCTTCTTGTTTTTTGCTTAGTTTTATCTCTGAGGGGGAAGCGAGTAGGTCTAGCGTTTTTCTTGCTTCCGAGGCTATCTTATTACAAAGATCTCTTTGTAACTTAACAATAAGGGCCACTTGATCTTTTAGTTCATCATACATTTGCCTAGATTCTGAAGAAGGACCTGAAATAATTAGAGGAGTTCGGGCTTCATCAATTAAAATAGAGTCGACTTCATCGACGATAGCAAAAGCATAACCTCTTTGACATTGATCTTGGACCGACTGGGTCATGGAATTATCTCTTAAATAATCAAATCCAAATTCGGAAGAGGTTCCATATACAATATCAGCTTCATATACGTTTTTGCGAAGGTGAGGAGGGGTGGAATTTGTTAGTGACTCTACTCGAAGTCCTAACCATCGGAAAATTGTTCCAACCCATTGACAATCTCTTTCAGCTAAATAGTCATTCACTGTAACTAGGTGAACAGGTTTCCCAGTTAGTGCATTCAGATAAAGGGGCATCGACGCAGTTAAAGTTTTACCTTCTCCTGTTTGCATTTCAGCAATAGCGCCGTGATGCATTGCAATAGCGCCTAGAATTTGAACGTCGTAAGGAATCATGTCCCAATTTTGAGAGTATCCTGAAACGTGTATTTCAGTTCCGCAAAGTCGTCTACATGCATTTTTTACAGTGGCATACGCTTCAGGAAGCAAGCTGTTTACGTCTTCGCCTTGAGCAATGCGAGATTTAAATTCTTCTGTTTTAAGCTTTAGTTCATCGTCTGAGAGGGATTGGAATTCTTTATCGAATTTATTTACAACATGAACAGTTTCTTTGTAGCGCTGAATTAAGCGGCTCTGTGCTGTACCGAAAAATTTTTTTAGTAGGCCTATCATAGGGTCCCCTTAGAGTAACAGTTAAAAACACCTTAAATATAAGAGTTGTGATGATACTCGATCTCTAGGAATAAAGCAAAAAAAAGATCTCTTAAAATACGTAGAAAAAAACAAAGCTAGGCTATTTTTCGTTTTTTTTATCGTAATTACTCTGTATATTGAACGTTTTAGTTCCCTCTGAACTTTTTAGGATTTTGATAGGAAAAAATGAAATTTATTTGTTGTTATTTGTTTTTTTGTTCGATTGGACTTTTCCAATTACATGCAAATCAAAGGATTGAGGATGAGGTTTCTAGTTCACATCTCTTAGTGGAGGTTGATGAAAAGGGGCTTTCAAAGCAACTAATAGAATTTGAAAGCATGGGGGGAATTGTCTTTTTAAATAGGGAGACGAAGAGACTTGAGCAAGAAAAAATCTATGGCGGCGCGGTTTTAAATGCTTTTTATGGAAATCATTTTTTTTCAGAGGTTTTGCGACGATTTTTTTTGCCAATCCTTGTTCAAAATCCTTTTGCATCTAAGATCTACGGATCTTTACAGAAAAGTTCTTTTTCTAGGCATAAAGTAGAGCCTTTTATTGAAAAGTATGAGATAGATTCTTTGGAGTTTTTAGATCCTGTAGATTCCTTTCGTTCTTTTAATGATTTTTTTATTCGAAAATTAAATCAAAATGCGAGACTTATCAATCAAGGAGAAGGCGTAGCTATATTGCCGGCAGATGCAAGATGCCTAGTCTATCCCAATATAGAAAAAGCGGATGGCTTTCTTGTAAAAGGCAAGAAGTTTTCTTTAGAAACATTTCTTCAAACTAAAGAGCTTGTAGATAAATATGCTAAGGGTTCTATGTTGATTGCAAGGCTCTGCCCTACAGATTATCATCGCTTTCACTTCCCGTTTGATTGCAGTCCCTCCCCTTCAACTTTAATAAACGGCTATTTATATTCTGTTAATCCGATAGCTTTAAAAAAAAGAATTGAGATTTTTTCAGAGAATAAAAGGGAGATAACTTCTTTAAAAGCCAAAGAATTTGGAGAGGTTCTTTTTGTTGAAGTAGGGGCTACTAATGTGGGCGCTATTCATCAAACTTTTACTCCTTTTGAGCAGTATGCTAAAGGAGATGAAAAGGGATATTTTTCTTTTGGGGGTTCTTCTCTAGTTTTACTTTTTGAACCGGGAACTATTCAATTTGATCAAGACCTTCTAGATGCTTCTAGTGAAAGGATAGAGGTAAGATGTCTTATGGGACAATCTTTAGGAAGATCTTTACGAGCTGTAAAGTAAGTTTTTTACGCCAATGCGGACCTTAAATGTTTCTCTTGAGGAGAAGGATCGTTTTAAGTTAACTTAAGTTTTCTAGAAAAAGAGGTGGGATTTGGCTTTACATCTGATTTTAATTTCAATTTACAAAGCCTTGAAGATAAGAAAAAGCCTTAGGGAAAAAAAGTGAAAGTAATTTGTTTGTGTTTGCTTTTCTGTTTATTAAAGTTTTGTCAATTAGCTGCAAATCAAGTGGTTGAAGAAAAGAAAATTCCTTTTTTTGCAGATGAAATCTCTAGTTTACATCAGTTGATTACTGTTAATGAGGGACGTCTTTTAAAGCAAAAAGAACTCAAAGAAAAGATGGAAGACTTCCAAAAGCAAAAAGAAGGGTTTCTTTTAGGTAATCAAACTAAAAGTCATACGTTTGCTATGGTTTCTAATGCAAGGCAAATACTTATTTCTGTAAAAGAAGAGCATTTGTCTTATCTCTTTGATACGGAATACTTAGAAGAATTGATGTTTTTTTCCTCACTTGCAACGAAAAGTGTTCCGATAAAACCTTAAATAAAGAAGACTTGTGCATGGAAAAAATTGTATTTTTAAATAGAGAAACGAAGAAAGTCGAAGAAGAAAAAGTTTATGGGGAAACTTTTCTAAAGATTTTCTATGGAGATCGTTTTTTTTCTAAATTTATGCAGAGGTTTCTCTTGCCAATTCTAGTTCAAAATCCATTTGCCTCTAAATTCTATGGATTCTTGCAAAAGAGTTTTTTTTCTAAGCGCAAGGTCAAGCCGTTCATTGAAAAGTTTAATGTGGATTCGTCCGAGTTTTTAGATTCTGTAGATTCTTTTTGTTCGTTTAATGATTTTTTCATTCGAAAGTTAAAGTTTGAATCTAGAATAATAACACAAGGAAAAGACGTCGCTATACTGCCGGCAGATGCAAGATATTTAGTCTATCCTAATATAGAGAAATCCGATGGTTTTCTTGTAAAAGGTAAAAAGTTTTCTTTGGAAGAATTTCTTCAAAGTAAAGATCTTGCAAATAGATATGCCAAAGGCTCTATGTTAATTGCAAGGCTTTGTCCTACAGACTATCACCGTTTTCATTTTCCTTTTAATTGCATGCCGTATTCTTCAAGTTTAATAAACGGCTATTTATATTCCGTTAATCCTATGGCTTTGAAAAAAAGAATCGAGATTTTTTCAGAGAATAAAAGGGAGATAACTTCTTTACGAACCAATCACTTTGGAGAGGTTCTTTTTGTGGAGGTGGGAGCTACTAATGTAGGTTCTATCCATCAAACATTTACTCCTTTAGAACCGTATGCGAAAGGAGACGAAAAAGGGTATTTTTCTTTTGGAGGTTCTTCGCTTGTTTTGCTTTTTGAACCTGGAACCATTCAATTTGATCAAGACCTCTTGGATGCATCTGCAGAAAGGATGGAAGTAAGAGGTCTTATGGGGCAATCTTTGGGAAGATCTTTAAGTTTTTAAGGTTTGCTTCTGAGGACCAATCGATTGCTAGAATAAGTCTTATGGGTTTCTTTTTGTTTTAGATTTTTTTATTTAAATGAATAAATTTGCAGATAGGGCAGTTCTCTTCTTTATGACCTCTTGCAGGGCAATATTGTCTTGCATAGTAGATTACTTGAAGATGGATTTTTGCCCAATTTTCTTTGGGAAAAAGTTTTTTTAGATCTTCTTCTGTTTTCTTTACATTTTTCCCGTCAGACAGCTGCCATCTTTGAGCGCAACGGTGGATGTGTGTATCGACGGGGAATGCGGGCTTAGAAAAAGCTTCTATGAGGACAACGGAAGCTGTTTTGTGTCCTACTCCAGGGAGAGACTCTAAAGAGGGAAGGTCTTCAGGGACCTGGCTGTCAAAGTTTTCTACAAGAATCTTAGAAAGTCCCCAAATAGCCTTGGCTTTATTTTTATAAATACCACAAGGGCGAATAATTTCTTCTATTTCTAAAACTGAAAGCTTCATCATTTTTTCAGGGGTATCGGCTTTGCTAAATAGATGAGGAGTGATTTGGTTGACCCTAGCATCTGTGCACTGAGCTGATAAAAGAACAGCAATGAGTAAGGTAAAAGGGTTAGAGTGTCGCAAAGGAATCTCTGGAGAGGGGAAAAGCTCATTTAATATGTCTATAATAGTAGCGGCATGATTTTTTTGTTTCATTTTCCAACGCAAAATTTAGAGAAAATAGAGGTTAAAATTTGTTCAGAAATATCCATCCCGAGAATTGTGCCTAGTTCAAAAAGAGTTTTTCTCATATCAAAACTGAGAAATTCGGGAGACAAATCATTTTGAATTCCTTGGATAACAAGTTCTAGAGATTCCATAGCGTTATCTAAAGCTTCTTTATGTCTCATATTTGTTAAAATGACTTCTTCTTTAGAAGGGGGTCCTATTTTCCATATAAGTTTATGGATGGCCTCTTTAAGGAGGTCTAATCCTTCTCCGGTGAGTGCTGAAAGTTTTACAAAATGAGAAAGTTGAGGGGTTGCAGTGATAGTATGAGGCAGGTCTGACTTATTCCAAATAAGTAAGGTTTTTTCATAAGGAATAGAGGTTAAAAGAGATTCAGCTTCGGAGGAAAGTGGTTTGGAGGCATCAAGAACAAGTAAGATAAGATCGGCGGATTTCATAGCCTCTAAAGATCTACGAACGCCTTCTTTTTCGATTCTTTCCTCTGTTTCTCTAATGCCAGCGGTGTCTAGGATTTTAAAATGAAGCCCTCCTAGAGAGAGATTGTCTTCTAAAAGATCTCTTGTTGTTCCTGCAATTTCCGTAACAATAGCTCTTTCTTTTCCTAAAAGAGTATTCATTAAAGAAGATTTGCCTGCATTAGGGGGGCCTATTAAGCAAAGGGAAAGTCCTTCGTGAATGATTTTTCCTTCATAGAATGTTTGAGATAGACAGCTCATGCTAGTAAAAATTTGAGACAGGGAGTCTAGAATTTCTTCTTTAGAAGCAAATTCTAATCCCTCTTCAGGAAAATCTACCCAGGCTTCTAGGATAGCTGCAATATCAAGGAGTTTTGATTGAAATGTTTTGATTTTTGCAGAAAGAGCTCCTTGTAAATGCTGCTCTGCTGCAGAGTACGCAAGCTCATTTTTTGCGCTGATTACTTGTTGAATGGCTTCAGCTTGTGTTAAATCGATTTTTCCATTCATGAAGGCTTTAAAAGAAAACTCTCCAGGGAGAGCAGCTCTTGCCCCTGATTGGAAAACAGCATTTAAAATTTTTTTTGTTACAATGGTCCCTCCGTGACAATGGAGTTCTACGGTGTCTTCTCCTGTAAAGGAATGGGGGGTTTTCATAACAAGCAATAGCACTTCATCTAAGACATGACCTCCAGAGTCTTTGATTTTTCCAAGGTGGGCAGTATGGGTAAGGTAAGAATAAACAGGACCAGTAAAAACCTTAGAAGCAACGCTTAAAGCTTCTTTTCCGGAAATTCGAATAATAGAGATTCCGCCTTCCCCAGGGGGCGTTGCAATTGCCGCTATTGTCTCTTCTGGGACATAAGGCCTGTGAACAAAATTCATGATTTTTATGTTTTTTAAAAAATAAGAAGCGGTAAGTGTAGCAAAAAAATAAGAAAAAAGACAGTTTTTTATTCATTATAAAAAGTATCTAATTTACTTAGAAATGATCGTTGTTTTGTTTCGATGTCGATAGGATAGTATTTTAAATTCCGATGTGTTATTTAAGTAAATGGCCAGCCCCCACCCCATTTCATTTTCCCTTCAAAAATCTAAATGATTTATTAGCATAATTTTTACAAAATTTTAAAAAAACTATTGATAAATAATGCGCGCTTGATGTGAACTCTTTTCTTTAAAGAGGTTAAGAGCATGAATTTCGAACGTTCAGAATAGAATCAAATCAATCGAGAATATCTTACAACTCGTGGACTTAATCGAGCGCACGAGCTTATCAACATGCTCATCAAAGATGCATTGGCCTATGAAGAGTTTTTAAATCAAGATGATGACTCGCTCTCTTCCTCATCCAAATCCCATTCTTAAAGCCTTATAAAAATAGCAGGAATCAGACCTGTCTGAAGAAACTCTATAGAGCTGTTTCTTCAGAAGGCTGTCAATTTGATAGTCGAATTCGAGTTAAAGATAGGGGATGGTAAAATAGGAGGTGCTAGTCCGGCCCTCGTTTGTTGAAATAAGTCAGGAAAAAATTTCCAAGGATCATGCTCTCCTACCATTAAAGTTCCCATTACCCCCGAAATGTGTTCGGTTTCTTCTATCCAGAGGTTGGGTTTGAGTTGTCATCTTTCTTACTTTTTGCTGCCAATTATTCCGGTATTTAAGAGCAGCCAATCGTTAATCATAGCTATAACTTTGGCAAGGGTGATTGGTAGATTTTCAGCATTTTCTGCACGTAAATTTTTTAAATATTCGTTCCAGAAAGTTTGTAATTGCTTCATTTCATCCGCAGAATAAGTGATCGGCAAAGTGAGAGGAGTTTCTCGATGCTCAAAAACCAATCGTATAACCCCTTCTAGATTATGAAATGATGAAAACTCTGAAGAAGATATCAAGGAGTAAAGGTCGTGAAAGTCTTTCATGCGGCTATTGAATGAGCCTCGATAAATAATGGTCTCTAATTTTTCGGCAAAAATAAATTCTTTGGGATAACAAGATAGCTTGACATTGCTTTCAAAAAGAACTCCTTTAGAATATGTCGTCAGCGGAATCGAATATTCAACAGCATCGACAATGTCTCCAAAGCCAATATCGATAGCAACCTTAAATCTGGTTTTTCCAAAATAGGCCATCATTGATACTTCAGCCCCTGGATATCCCATATGAGGATGTGTAAGTTCGCTTACTTTAATTTCTTGAAAGACAAACCCATCCTTTAGGTCAATCTTTGCAATTTCCTCAAAAATATCTTTTAATCCAGCAACTTCATTACTCAGTTTTCGTGCGAGAAAATCTAAATCGGTTGTTTCTCTTCCAATTTCGATATATTTGGAGAGGAGAATACCGCCTTTCAGGACAAAATGCTTACGGTGTTTTGAATTAGCCAAACGCACTAAAAAGCGCTCAAGCGTGAGAATTTGCCAAAGATCAGCAGGATCTCGATTTTTTTCTTTTGCGATAGCTCGCAGCTTTGCTTTGAATGATTTTTCTAAATCTGATGTCATGTTGTATAGGATAAAATGTATGGGGTTATGTTAACACGCAAAGCCTTTGCATACGAGCCTAATTTCTTAGGATCTGGCTTGTATTTAGTGCTTTGGAAATACCGCTGAATTGCTTTTATTGCAATTTCCTTGCTAAGATAGCGAAATGCATCAACAACGCAACGTTCTCTATCGAAAATGTGGACGTTATATTCTCCAAGCGCAATTTTGATTTTCCCTAGTGTAACATTGCGCGTTCTGATGATTCTTGTATTAGGTCGCTTAGGAGGATAGGATTCGTGCGGTACAGCAATCCAAACCTCTCGCATAATTTGATCCGTCAGGCCGTAGTAACAAAGCGCAGAAATTAAACAAATGATCCCATCGGGAATACTAACTGCGACCAGTGCCAAATTTTCCCACTGGAACTCAACTTCAGGTTCATATTGAGAGAAACGATAAGCTCCTGGATAAATCTTTTCTAAGGTGCCTCTTTTTACTAAATAAGCCAGAGCGTGCCTGGGGATGCCCTGTTTTTCTGCCTCTGCCGAGGTAAAAAGAGGGACGCTGACAAACGGCTCTAATTTTTTTAGGTATTTTAATTGTCTCATTCCCTAATTCTACAAAACCTACCCAATTAAGTCAAATGGGAAGGTTTAGGAGAGTTCACTCAGTGAGCATCCGCCGATTATAAACATTTATATCCGGTGGATGCGCACAAGTACGCTTTAAGTTGCTGATTATCAGTGCTTTTTTTTCATGTATTTTGGGAGGTTTTAGTGTTACTAACGAATTTACTAACAGATTTTCCTGAAATGGCAATTGCAACAGATAACGTGGACTCAGAGTGGCTCCAAAAACCTTTGCGTTGGAATATTCATTGGATTCGTAAGTTTATGTTTGTTTTTGCACTTATTAGTTCTTTATTTGACTATGCTAGATTTGGAGTGTTGCTCTTTTTTCTAAAAGCATCTGAATCAGAATTTAGGACTGGTTGGTTTGTGGAGTCTGTTGTTTCTGCGACATTTATGGTTCTTGTTATCCGCACATTTCGGCCATTTTTTTCTAGTCGTCCAAGCCGATGTTTATGGATGATGGTAGCAGCCGTTATTGGATTTGTTTTAATTTTACCAACACTGCCATTTGCCGATATTTTAGGTTTTGTTGCTTTGCCTTTTTCTTTTTATTTATACATAACTCTAATTTTATTGTTGTATATCGTTTCTGTAGAATAGGCAAAGAAGATTTTCTTGCAAAAAATTTTTAAAATAAAGTAAGCGTAAACTATCTTCTTAAAGCTTCCGTAGAGCCGAAGTTATTAGTTTACCTAAGTCAAGTTCTTGGGAAGTTTCTGTAAGAACAGCCTTAATGGCCTTTTGGGCTTGAAGAGGTTGGTATCCTAGATTTGTAAGGGCTCTTAGAGCGTCGTTTGTAAGAGAATGTTCTTCTTTTGAAGAAGATGGGGTTGAAGCGAAAATTGTTGAGTTTTTTTGAACTTGATCTCTCATCTCAATAATAAGCCTTTCTGCTGTTTTTTTACCGATCCCGGGAACTCTGCAAATGCTAACAAGGTCTGATTGAGCGATAGCGATTTGTAAATCTGTTGGCTCTAAATGTCCTAGAAGGGTTACTGCTGTTTTAGGTCCAATACCGGATATTTCTATTAAAGCTTCAAAAAGATCTCGTTCTGTTGGAGTCAAAAAACCATAATATTTATGAGAGTCTTCTCTAATAACGCTAGAAATAAAAAGACAGGTTTTTTCTCCTATAGGGGGTAATTTAGCGTAGTTGCTTAGTGGAATAGAGATTGTATATCCGATGCCAGATACCTCTATGACAGTTTTAAGGGGGGAGGACTCTATTAAAATCCCTTTAATGTATTCTATCATATCAGTGATCCTTCTAGTTGGTGTTTTTGACGAATGGAATTTGCGTGACAAATCGCTAAAGCAAGGGCATCTGCCGCATCTTCAGGCTGGGGAAGTTCAGAGAGATTTAATAGGAGTTGAATCATTTTTTGAACCTGCTCTTTACTAGAGGCACCATAGCCTGTAACGGCAAGTTTTGCCTTTCTAGGAGCGTATTCGTAAATGGGGATGTTTTGTCTTGCTGCGGCTAGCAGGGCCATTCCTCTTGCCATGCCAAGCTTTATAGCGCTTTGTGCATTTTTATAGACGAATTGGGTTTCGACGGATAAGGCATGTGGTTTATATGTTTCAATAAGAGTTTCAATGGATTCAAATATGACCCGATATTTTTGAGAGGGGGAGCTTGTTTTAGGAGGACGGATGCATCCATATCCAAGTGCTATTTGTTTTGTATGAGAGTGTGAGATAACCCCATACCCAGTCGTGCAAGTACCGGGGTCGATGCCAAGGATAATCAAAGGTTCTTTTTGTGAATTGGACATGAACTTTTTACGCTTATTAAAGATGATTTAAAGTGCGATTTTTTTTGTTTTTTGTCCACTCAAATTATTAGGCCCTCTATTGCCTTGCAAAAATATATATAAAATCTTTAATAAATAGATAAGGTTAAAATTATAGAGGTTTTGATGGAATTAGTTTGCTCTATGGAACCCTACGCTACGCACCAAGTTCCGACTGTTACGGTAGCAATGCGTTCAGGTCTACTTTGGCCGGAATTACCAATTTTAGAATTGGGATGCGGTCATTATTCTACGCCGATTCTTTCTTCTATTTCAAAAATACATAATAGAAAGCTGCATTTAATTACATCAGATCCTATCTGGGCAAAGCACTTTCAAAAAGATCCTTATGACCTCCAAGTGATAGATCCGGATTTTTGGCCGACAATATCATTTCCAGGAGAGTGGGGTATGGTGTTAATAGATCATGAAGAGTTAGTCGTTGATCGATTTGCTCAGCTTTTTAAACTAAATCAAATCGCAAAAGTAGTTGTTTTTCATGATGCAAATCGCATCGGCGATGAAGGGGTGAGCTGGGGATTAATCCACGTTCTTTATCGATATGTGTATTTTTTTGATAGGTACTATCCTACAACAGCAATTCTGAGTAATTTTGTAGATCCTTCCGAATGGTTTAATTAGGTTTTTTGAATTTTATATTTATTTTTTTTA
>CAMDHO010000018.1 GCA_945898205.1 Chlamydia trachomatis
TTAACTTATGTCTTGGAAAAACAAGCTATTTACATATTGAATGAATTGGATGTGGAAAGATCTTTCTAAAACTTCTCATAGAGCAAGATGAATAATCTTTTTTTTAATCCTTGTTTCTCCAGGGAAAGCGAAGTCACCCACAAGTGCTGGCATTTAATGTCCTTTTTAAAAAAATGATTGCAGCATATTCAGTTTTTTGCCAGCATTTTATTTTGATGAGGTTAGATGGGCGATTTTTTTCGATATTTGTTTCTGTTGCAAATCTGTATGGGAGCATCTCTTTTTGGATTGAGCTTAAAAAGTTCTATATTTGAAAATCAAAGCGAAGTTTCTTGCGAATATGCTTGTTGTGGAAGGGGCGTTTCTCCTGAACTGTCTTGGACGGATTCTCCTGAAAATACGGCTAGCTTTGCGCTAAAAATCACAGATCAAACTACAAGTGAAGTCTATTGGTTTATCTGTAACATACCTAAAGAGACTAGTCATCTATCAAGGAATTTCAATCATGAGGATTTACTTCTTGATGGGATATTAGAAGGGGTTAATGACTTCGGGGGTGTCGGATATAAACCTCTTTGTGCTCCTCTTGGAGAAAAGCATTTCTATATATTCGATTTATTTGCTTTAGATGTAACTCTTGGATCTCAAGTTGTCAAAGATAGATTAGAAAGAGAAAAGCAACTGAAGAAACATACAATTGACCACTCACAGTTGAACGGTTTTTTACAGGTTCCTCTGCATCCAACAGCTCCGAATTCACCTCTTCACGACCCGAGAAAAAAACAAGACCCCAATGCTTTACCAAATTCTTCATACCCTTAAAATAGAGACTTTATGCGACTAGTTATTTTTTTAGCGATCCTTTCCTTTGGAAATATGGGAATGACCGAATTCATTTCTAATTCTGAAATCATTCGAACCATAGAAGAGTTAGCTTCGCAGCCTATAGAACTCACTGATGATGTGCCGGAACGTGAGGTAGATCGTCCCGTTTTTTTTAAGGAGCACTCGGGAGAACTAACGACAAGTACATCGTCTATTTCGGTTCCTATTAGAGTCTCTGCAGTTCAAAGCATATTTAATTTTGATGCAGTTACTCTAAATGATACAGGAGCTTTTCCTCCAGATTCTATGGGAGTTGTGGGGCCAACGCAATTTATTGCCGCCTGCAATGGTCGAATTCGTTCCTTTAGTAAAGAAACAGGGTTGCCAGATGGTGTTTTGAACCTCACTACGGAGACGTTTTTTTCCTCTAGTTTGCAGCGCAGGGGATTTACGAGTGATCCAAGAATTCGTTATGATAGGTTATCTGGAAGTTGGTTTGTTGTTATGTTGGGAATTACTCAATTGGGAGAGCCTGATAGAATCATGATAGCGGTAGCTCGAAATGCTTCTATCACGAAATCAACAAACTGGCATTTTTATTACTTTCTTCCTGCAATGGTAACTCCAAGGCGTTCTTCTCCAAATGATTTTGCCGACTTTCCGACGCTTGGAATTGATGCTAAGGCCCTTTATATTGGGGCTAATTTTTTTAGTCCGTCTGGTTCTTTTCTTAATTCAGATGCGTTTGTTATCCCAAAAGCAGCTTTATTGGCAGGAACTTTAAATGTCTATGCTTTTCGTAACCTCATTGATAATAGCGCGGGCCCCTATACCCCACAAGGAGTGGATAATTTCGATCCGGATGCTACAGTAGGTTATTTTGTAGGAATAGATGCTTGTCAATTTGGAAAGTTAACTTTTAGGAAAGTAACAAATCCAGGAGGAATTCCGACGCTTTCAGAGAATATCGGGCTGACTGTATTGTCTACCTATTATCCAATTACAGTTCCACATCAAGGTAATTTAAATGGAGTAAAAGGATATTTGTCTGCTGTTGATGATCGTCTTTGCAGCACTCATATTAGAAATGGAAAGCTTTATACAGCCCACAGCATTGGAACGAATTCGAGCGGAGTTAGTAGTGCTTCGCTTTCGATGACAGCAAATGGCTGTCGCTGGTATGAAATCAGTTTGGCAAATCCAAATCAACCCTCTTTACTTCATGCGGGAACCCTTTATGACCCTCTTACTAACGCAACTCATCGACGCAGTTATTTGGTGCCTTCAATTATGACAAATGGATTGTCAACAATGGCGATCGGATCTAGTTCAGCGGGGAGCTCCTTTTTTGCTAATGCCGCATATGCATTAAGATATGCAGCAGATCCATCAGGAACTCTCCGTCCTTCGGTTATTTATACTGGAAGCTCAGCGAGTTATAATCCTCCGGGAGACCCCGGGGGCTATCGAGGACGTCGTTGGGGTGATTATTCTCATACAAGTTTAGATCCTAAAGATAACCTTACGATGTGGACAATTCAAGAATATTGCAATAGTAAAAATTCTTATGGGTGTAGAGTTGCTACTATTCTTGCAGCTCCTCCTGCGAAACTAATATCATGTACACCCCCACGTATAGCGTTGAATCAGGCATCCGTATCATTAGTGATTAAGGGGGTAAGTGTGAATGGTTCTGCTTTTTACGATCCTCCGATTGATTTCGAAAAACACTTATCTGTGAGGATTGGTAATCTTCAGATCCGTTCTTTTTCAGTTATTAGCCCCACGGAACTTCGGGTAAATGTTTCGACAAAAGGTGCTACAAAAGGATCGAAAACAATCACAATTATAAACCCAGATGGACAACAAGTCAGTGTTGCATCGCTATTATCTATTCAATAAAGTGTGTTTTTATGGAAAATAATATCAAAAAAACTGTCATGTCCTTTTTTCTCTATTTATGCGCGGCTACAAGTTTATTCTGCGAGGGGAAAGAGGATGAGAAAATTTGGTGTATAGCAAAACAGCTAGGTACTTTAAATGAGGGGAGCATCTATATCGAGAGGTTAAGTGGTGGATTGACTAACTATAATTATAAAGTGTCCTTAGGAGCCTCTTCTTATTTTTTTCGCTGTACTAATCAAAATAGTGATATTTTGGGATCCTCTTTAGATAGAGAATGGCAAATTACTAACAAAATTTCAGAAGAAAAAATTGCCCCTCAAATTGTTTTATATCTAGCAGAAGATGGTGTTATTGTTACAAATTTCATTGAAGCAATAGGGGGAAAGGTCGATTTACGAGATAAGGAGAGCCTGCAAAAGTTTTGTCATTTAATCTCTTCTGTACATAATCTAAATCTAGAGTTCCCAACTCAATTTTGTCCTTTTGAAACCATACGTAATTATACCGAAAATGCTCTTGAATTAGGACTGGTCTTACCTTTTTTTTTAGAAAATTCGATTTTGCCTTGGATTGATTTTTTACGAAAATCGCAATTTCTAACAATGAAGGTTGAAAAAAAGCCAGCTCATTTAGATTTGTGGTCTGGAAATATATTGGATGATGGAAAGCAATTGTGGTTGATTGACTGGGAATATTCTGCAATGGGCGATCCTTTTTTTGACTTAGCAACTTTGACTTCTGTGGAAAATTTTTCAGACGATGAAATGTATGAGTTTTTGCAGTGCTATTTGGCTAGAGATCCAAATAAGGAAGAGTTTAATCATTTTTACTCTATGAGGATCCTTGCTGACATTCGTTGGGCTCTATGGGCATACATACAAACAAAATTGTCAACACTAGATGAACCATTTGAAGATATGGGAAATGAATATTTTCGACATGCTCTTAAGAGGATTGGGACATCCTCTTGATCACATCATCACTCGGCTAGAAGAAGGAGGACTTCCTATCATTGAAAAACAAGAAGCTATCTTCAAAGCAAGTCATATTGAGATAGGAAAGCTATATTGTTTTCAGTTTTTCATGATTTCCTCCCGTGATTAACCGGCAATTTAGTGAAAGCATTTTTTGTGTCTAGCACGATTTGAATCAAATCAGAAATATTATTAACTCATACTAGTTTATAAAAAACGCAAAATCCTCGTCTGATCTTTTTTAATTCTTATTACAACGCTCACAAACTCCATGAACTTCTTCCTTCCCCATGGCTTTTAAATCGCCAAAAATTCAAATAGGTAGAGCTTTAGGGTGACTAAATTGTTTTTGTGTATTTAGTAGAAGCGGTTCTTAACTCTTCCGCTCGATTTTTATTAGTGACCGGAATGCTGAAATTTAAGCTTCTAGCATCTCTATAACCAGAGCTCGCAATTGTAATATTTGCTGGTTTATAATTTTCTATTCATGTAAAAGAAAGAGTCTTTTTTACATGGAGTTTTCTTTTACATGAATACAAAAAAAGTAGTGATTATTGGATCTGGTCCGGCTGCTTATACAGCAGCTATTTATGCCGCACGCGCTGATTTATTTCCTGTTGTTTTTGAAGGTTTTTATTCAGGTCCTCCAGGAGGACAGCTTATGACTACCTCAGATGTAGAAAATTACCCAGGATTTCCCGACGGAGTTTTAGGCCCCAATTTAATGGAAAACTTTAGGAAGCAAGCTGAACGATTTGGAACTGTTTTTTTTACAGAGGATGTAAAATCTGTAACATTTGGAAGCTACCCATTTATTGTTCATGGATCAAAAACTGAAATAACAACTTCTTCTATAATTATTGCTACAGGAGCAACAGCTAAAAGGCTTGATATTCCAGGTACTTTGGATGGAGAATTTTGGCAAAAAGGGGTGACAGCTTGTGCAATTTGCGATGGAGCCGCTCCTTTATTTCGTAATAGGGAACTTTATGTCATCGGAGGGGGTGATAGTGCTATAGAAGAAGCTGTTTTTCTTACAAAATTCGGCAGTAAAGTCTATATAGTGCATAGAAGAGATCAATTTAGAGCCTCTAAAATTATGGTCGATAGAGCTTTATCGCACCCTAAGATAGAAGTGATTTGGGATCATGAAGTAATTAAAGTTGAGGGGGATTCCTTAGTGCGTTCTTTGATTTTAGAGAATGTAAAAACTAAGGAGCAAAGGTCTTGCGTTGCGGCAGGGGTGTTTTTTGCAATTGGACATAGTCCAAATACAGGTTTCTTGGACTCTCAAATTGGCTTACATCCGAATGGATATATTCAAGTAAAACCGGGTTCTACAGAGACAAATCTAGAGGGGGTATTTGCGGCAGGAGATGTTCAAGACCATATTTATAGACAGGCAATTACTGCAGCAGGAAGTGGGTGCATGGCTGCTTTAGATGTTGAGAGATGGCTTACACATAAAGGATTGGCACCTAAATGAAAGTGCAGAGGCATATAGCATTTTTTTTATTAGCTTCTTTAGAACTATTTTCTTTAGATGAGCTTCCTTGGATTGGTGATGTGTACGAATTTGAGCTCAATACAGGATTTTACTATAGTCAATATAGTAAAATAAATCATGCAATTCAGCAGCCATCTTATTCTTACAATAACTATGTTACCGAATCTTCACTAGGTTTTGTTCCAAGTGAAAATGTTGACGTGGAATTAGAGCTTAATATGGCTCGTACGCCTGGTCAAACTTATGGATTCCGAAGTGCAGCCTTACAAGCAAGATATCTTTTTTGGGACGATATTGCAGGAGACTTATTTAGCTTGAATTTAGGGCTTAATACGAGGGTTGTTACCGGAAGATCAGTAAAAGATGTTAGTTCTCCATACGCTTCATACTGGAATGGGGAAGCTACAGTTTCTATCGGAAAAGAATTTACTAAAGATGAGGACTGGAAGACCAGAGGATATTTATTTACTTCCATAGGCGTTGCTAATCACGGTTCTTTTTGGAATCGATATAAAGCAGCTTTTGAATTGCGTATTATGGACTCTCAGTCGATAGAGGCATTTAGCCTTGGTTATTTTGGCTATGGAAGTGAAAAAGATATAAATATCGACCATTTTAAGGGGTGGGGTTTTATTCGCCATCATTCTGTTGATGTTGGGGCTAAGTATAGCTATATGCCTGGTTTTTTGGGGGTTTTAAGCCTCTCTTATGCGTGTAGAGTATGGGCTTATTCTTATCCAACAAGAGAACAGGCTATTCAAGTCTCTTATAACCTTCCTTTCTCTATTTTTTAGGGAAGGTTGCTTGCTCTTATTAAGCATTAACCCAGATTGCCACAGTAGCTACATAGAGTTGGCAGTGGCTAATACTCACTAAAACAAGGGGGTTGTCTAATGTTTGATTGAGGTGGTCTGAAAATGTGACGTTTGGTTTTCCTAAAGAATCATTTAAAATTTCCATATCAAGCCAAGAAGCATGCTTTCCAAATCCAGTGCCTAAGGCTTTAACAATCGATTCTTTCACAGAAAATCGAGCTGCAAAGTGAGGGATTGGATCTTTGTATTTCAAGCAGTAGTCTTGTTCTTTAATAGAAAAAAGGCGAGTAAGAAATCTATACCCATGAAGATCATAGCTCTTGCGAATTCGTTCGATTTCAATAATATCATTGCCAATTCCTTTTATAGGAAGTGTTTTATTTGTGCTCATCATAAGAGTCTGTGTCCTCAAAATCATCTGGAATATTTACTTCATCACAGGCGTTACAAAATACCATTCGACCGGATGAGGTGTGTTTTACTGAAAGCACTTGGCCGTCAATTGTTTCCCCTAAATATTTGCCACCACCATTAATAACAACCATAGTACCATCATCTAAGTAGCCGACACCTTGTCTAGGCTCTTTTCCATGTCGTTGGATCTTAATTTTAATATATTCACCTGTTTGCATTAAAGGTTTAAGAGCAGTAGAAAGGGAGTGGAGGTTGATTACTTTAATGCCTTCAATAGAAGACATTTGGATTTTAGAGATGTCTGCAGAAAATATGTTGGCGTCTATAAGGCGCGCTAAGCGGATTAATTTACCTTGAGGATCTCTGACTTCTGGGAAGTCCGTGTCGCTAAATCGAATGTGGAGGTGGGAGATTTCTTCTAGTTTTTTAATGTGATCTAATCCTTTTTTTGCTTTGGATTTAGACATTTCATCGCCGATTTCGGATTGTGAATAAAATTCTTTGATGATAAATCTAGGGATGACTAATTGATAATCAAAAAGGCCTGTAGCAATCAAGTCGATAAGTCTTGCATCTACAATGGCTGAAGAGTCTAAAACTAGATCTTTCTTTTTTTGTTCAGAAGGTGAAAATTTTATAAAAGGGATGCTCACATATAGTTCATCAGATGCTTTAAGTGTCATAATCGTACCTAAGTAGGTTCCAAATAGGAATAAGGCGATTTCGATCATTTCAATGGTTTGAGGTTGGAACAAGACGGTTGCTGAGCTGATGTCTAAAATAGCCTTGAGGATTAAGACTAGAGCTTCACCCATTAAGTAGCCAAAAAAGAGTCCTATGATGGCAATGTTAAAGGAACGGAGATTGAATTTACGAAAGAGAGTGTCAAATCCTATCAAGAGCAATCCAAGCCCCCCCCCTAAAACAATGCCGATAAGTGCATTTTCAGGAACAGTTCCAGTAGGCGAAGAAAGCATGTAAGTTGTCATGAAAAAAATACAAAGGACAAAGAAAAACAATCTTAAAAAAGTGAGAGTGATATTCATTTTCTTCCTTATTAAAAGCAGTTATAAAGCGTTTTTAAGTCTTTCAAATTATAAAATATGATTGTAGGTCTCAAGCTATTTTTTGTCATTAAAGAAAAGGATAGCAAATGCCGGTTCACAGAATAAATGCATCATTTAGAGCGATTATTCACTTGTTTTAACTAGTATAATAGAGTTGTGTCTGTAACCCCATTCTCCTTAATTTTTATTTTACCATTTTTAAAGATAAAATTGGGGGTGCTGGGGGCTTTTTTGCCCCCGACACTTTGTTTTATTTTTTTATCTTTCGACTATCTTATTGCAATAAACATTCTTTTTGCTTGATGGGCGTCTACCCATAGCTTCTGTGCATTAATAAAAACTATTTCTTCTTCTCCTGCTCCTCGAATGAATATCTTTCTGTAAATCGCATCCGCTCTAGTCCCTTCGAAGTGGCTTTTAACATCGATGAGAAGACCTCTTTTATTGGGAACAAGCTGTGTAGAATGCAGCTGAAAAATAACTTGTATCCCTCCTTGAAATTGAGAAGCCTTATGTAGAAAATCTGCAGAACCATAGGTTAAACGCTATGAAAATAGGATCTCAAAATTGTGATAAAAGAAAAATCAATTCCCATTTGAGAAGGAAATTGATAAGATGTTTTTTTTACATTATTAGGGGGGTTATGAAAATACGTCAAAATGTGGCCATTGCTTTTAGCGGAATGACATGGTTGGGAGTTGGTATTCTTTTATTATTTAAAGGTTTCTCTTTAATTCTAACGCCGCAACCTTTAGGTTGTTCTACTCTTTTCTTACCAAAATTGATTTCTTTAGCTGGTAGTGTGCAGCAGGCTTCGTTGATTTTGGTATGTATAGGGTTGGTTATTGGGTTTTTAAAGGGGCGATTTGTTTTGAGTAAGACAGCAAAAAGGGTAATAGAGCGTATTGTTTCTTTACCAAACCCATGCTCTATAGTGAGTGTTTACCCAAAGCCTTATTTGATACTTCTTGCGTCAATGATCACTCTTGGAATGTCTTTAAAATGGATTTCTATGCCATATGACCTAAAGGGACTTATTGATATAGCCATTGGATCTGCATTGACAAATGGGTCAGCTTTTTATTTTCGTCATTTTACAATGCAAAAGAACTTGTAAAGTGACTATTCCTATTAGGTCGAATATAGAGAGCGTGGCTATTCCTTTTAAAGGCATCTTACTAGATGCCTATGGAGTTTTCTGGCAAGGGGGAGCGGCTGGACTTATTCCAGGTGCTAAAGAAGCTATGAAAAAATTAGTATTAAGTGGAAAGATTGTTGGAATCCTATCGAATACAACTCAATTAGCTCGAAAGGAAATTGATAAAGTTCAGGCTCATGGCTTGCATTTAGGAGAGCATTTTCATTTTTTTGTTACATCTGGGGAAATTGCCAAAGAGATTTTTTCCTCTGAAACATTGCCATTTCCTTCCCCTAAGAAAAGATTCTGGTTATTTGGCAAGCAACACCCTCGATTTTCTTCCTATAAAGCTCTTTTTGAAGGAACTAAATATGAAGAAACTTCTACTCTTTCTGAAGCCGATTTTATTTATATTTCTATTCCTCATCTATGGGGAAAGGATCAGATAGATCCTAAGGTATTTCAAGAAGAAATTAATAAAATCCAAGACTCTGATATTCCAATGATATGTGTAAATCCGGATAGATTTGCTCATGAAGGAGATCCTTTGCAAGCAGTAGTTCGGCAAGGAACTATTGCAGCTCTTTTTAAAGAGGGTGGCGGAGAAGTCTTTTATACGGGAAAACCAGAGATTATTGCTTATCAAATGGCAATGAAGCAGTTCTCTTTTCATGAAACTATTTTACCCCACGAAGTTCTTATGGTGGGAGACACTCCTGAAACAGATATTAGGGGGGGTAAAAAAGCGGGGATGTCTACAGCTTTGATTATTCAAACTGGAATTATGGCGGATAGAATTAAGTTAATGGGACTAGATACTGCGATTAAAGATTGCTTATTCGGAGATTTACCAGATTTTTTTGTTGAAAGGCTAGGTTAAAAATGGAGTTCCTTCTTCATCCTAATCTTATAACTAAGATTTTTATTGCAGAGTTGCCACTTTGTAGGCTGTTACTAGAAGACGAAAGTCATTATCTTTGGCTGCTTCTAGTTCCCAGACGCCCACAAATTAGTCGCATCATGGATTTAGAGATCTTGGACCAAGAGCAGTTACTAAAAGAGTTAGATCTTGCCCAGAGAGTTTTATGCGAGCAATTTCATCCCGATCAGATTAACCTAGCGGCAATAGGTAATAAAACTCCTCAATTACACGTGCATGTGATTGCAAGATTTACCTCAGATCCAGCTTGGCCACAAACTGTTTGGGACCATCCTGTTCGCAAATCATATAGCCCAAAAGAAAAAGAAGAAGTTATTTCTAAACTTCGGGAGTTCTTTTGAAAGAAAAAATGTTAACTGATAAGTGTTCTTTCTATGCCCTTTGGAGTTTAACAGAGAACCCTATTAACACAGGTTCCTTAGTTGATATTTTGGATCTTAAAGAAGAATTTGAGCTTTCTTTTTTATACGACCAGACTAAATTTCAAGATAGCTATAGTTTTCGTTTACAAAGGAGAGCTTCATTACTTTCTAACTACATAATCGATGACCAAGGGAAGTTGGATATAGGTAAATTAGATCATGTGATCAATTTACTTGAAAAAGAAGGTTTCATATTTTATCCCCATGGTTACTGTGATAAAGAAGCTTCGTTGCATATGCTTTTTGTATTAAAAAAACTCCGTCATGATAAGTCTTTTTATCTGTTGTTCCAAAAGTTTCACCCCCCCCTTTGTCATGCTTGGGCCGAAGAACTTGTTTTGGCATCTATTGGAAGTTTTGAACGTAGAACTCCTTTAGAAGCGCAAGTTAAAAGGTCTGTTATTTCAGCTTGCTTAACTTCATTACGTCAAAATGTAGGATCTTGCTTTGCGACAGCCCCAGCGATCCTAATACAACAAGAGCAACTAGAGAAATTACTCTCTGATTTATATGAACTTTTAATGACTGGTAAGTTAAAGCGGATTTTTTTGGGAATAGAAAATAGCGTTCCCTTAAGTCCAAGTTCAGGTGGAGGAGATTTATATAAGAAAGTTGTTTTTACAGAAGATCTTAGTGGGGCTCCAGGGCTCTATGCTGCTTTTGAAGCAGCGCAAATCATTCCCAAGGAAAAGTACCTTTTAAGAAAAAAAGAAACTGTTCAAGCTCTTCTCGTTCCTGTTTTTCAAAAAAATCGATCTATGTCGGTCAGGGAGTTGATTCATAATGTTCTTCTTTTGCATTTTGATCTGAAAGAAATAGATTTAGAACGTTATAAAGAAGCAACTCGTACGTTTTTAAAAAGCAAAGAGTTTTTAGGAGGATTGAAAAAGGGACTGACTTCTCAAAAAACAAGAGCTTGCGAACAACTATTAGACCTGGAAAAAAAGGCACACGCAGCTTTTAAAGCCTGCACAGATCATGCCCTTTTAAAAGCATGGGAGTTTACTCTCGCTTCTTTTTCAGAAAGTAAAATGGAGTTCTCTAAGTTTAACTTATATTCGAGTTTAGGACTAGATCCAGAAGAAAAAGGAGGAATTGGAGAGGTTATTTACTTGTGTTTGCAAAAGCAACTAGAGGTAGATCAAAAAAAAATGGAGCAGTATGACATAGAATATCAAATTGCTTATGATCAAGTAAGGGCTACGGAATCTTTGCTTAAAAATGCAAGTAATGAATCAGATGCTAGACGTTTACAAGCAGAGCTTTTAAGTCGTGTTTATCATATGAGAGCCTGTTTGGAAATAAGGGATACGTTGCATGCAAATGCTTCTCAATACTCTAGTTTCTTATCGACTCTTTTTAAAGAGTATGATGCTAAATTCCCTGAGTATTTTCAAGAGATCTATGATGCAGATCTTCGAGATAGTTCTAGTCAAGAATATGAAGACAGTGCTGCCGGTTTTCGTTTAGTTTATAAGCATGGAAGAAATAACGCGTTTTTATGGACGATGGTCTATACAGCAGAAGAGTATATAGATTTTCTTGTTGATTTTTTTATTTTAGTAGAACCTCAAATAGCAGCTCAGTTTTCTTGGGAATTAGCTCCTAAAATTTTAATAGAGATTACAACTTTAGTTGTTTCTCATATTAGAACTTCTGAATTTTTAGAGTCAGCTCTTGAGCGTATAAAAAAAGTTCATGCAGAAAGAGGAGAGGTTGGAACTCCTTGGGCTTATGTATCTGGAGGCAGCATGCAAATCCTTTTACAGACCTACTATAAAAGGGAAGTTCCTATTACAGAAGAGTCTAAAAAAACAGAAAGCCCAATAGATCTTCTTATATTTCTTTTAGATACTCTTAAAACCCTTCCTCTTGCTTTAGAAAATAAAAAGTTACTTATGTCTTCCCCTTCTCATGCTTTTACTTTAATACCTGCTTTAGAACTCTTTCAGTCGGGGTGGCAAGATGAGTTATTTACCTATACTTGGGTAAGAGATAATGTAATCGTCCCTAGAAAAAGGTTTTATGAGTCTATGACGTTATCTGCATTAGAACAGTCTTTTCTATTGGAAGAATTTGCTAAAAAGCTTCCCATACAACTGTCGAATCTATTGCATAAAGTTCCTTATTTTCAAGAAAGCTCTCTTATCTCTTTTAGGAATTCGATCTTAGAAGTGTTTTCTCATATTGACTTAGAATCTGAACTAGATTCTTTTTTATATGAAATGACCCCATTGATTTCTGGATTTGAATGGAAATCTTCTGTTAGAAGGTTGCTATCAGACCTCAATCCAACTAACTTAGAATCTCTTTTAGACTCGTATCCGGATGAATTTTCAGAGGTAATTAGTTCTAAAAAAATTAAAGAGATGGCTAAAGCTTTTTATCTTTTATCCCAAAAAAAATTCTTATTTCCTTTTGATCTTCATCAAGTAATTAGTAAAAAAGCAGAGGAATTACAATTAGATCCTCCTGCCCCTCTTTTTTTTGCAGATAGCAACTGGTCTCAATTTTACTTTGGTTTTATTGTAAGTCCTGGAACAAATTTATTAGAACTTTGGAGGTTAGAGCCTTCTTCAGGTATTGGTTTTCCGATGACTTCTTGGGGAAAATGGCTGAATGAAAAAAATACTGATCTTTGGAATGTTTGTACGAGGCCTTTTGAATATACCTAGAGAATTTCTTGAGGAAAAAAACAGCCTTCTATAATTTTTACTTAGTCAAAAGGCTGGTTTATTTGTGGTATTCTGATCCTTTATGGATTTCTGTAGAACGGTAGATCTGCTCAATTAAAATAAGTCTGGCAATTTGATGAGTAAAGGTTAATTTGGATAGGCTGAGATTATAAAAAGCCTTTTCTATAAGATCTTGAGGGATCCCTTCAGCGCCGCCTATAACGAAGCTAAGTCTGCATCCAAATCGCTCTAGCCAAAAGTATAATTGAGTCGCAAAGCGTTCACTTGAAACTTCTTCAGAAGAAGGTGTTAGGGCAATGAAAGAGCTTTCTTTTTCTAAAAAGAGTCGAAGTTGATCATTGTTTTTGGCGAAAATCCACTCAATGGGCATGATAGCTTTTAGTCTTTTTTCATATTCAGAAATGGCGTCTATTAGCCAACTTTCTTTAGTTTTACCGATGGAAAAGATTTTGATTCGATACATAAGGAATAATCTATGTTAAATGTTATTTTTTGGGATCCAGACAAAGCGATAATTCCTTGGAACATCCCGATCCTTGGAAGACCTGTACTATGGTATGGTTTTTTCTTTGCTTTTGGCTTTTTTTTAGCCTATTTCTTTTTAGTTTACTTGTTGAAGAGCTATTTTGACCAGGATCCTTCATTAAAAGAAGATAAAAAAAACAAAGAGAGAGCTAAGATCTTAGCTGAAAAAGCACTTCTTTATTCTGTTATAGGAACAATTATAGGCGCTCGTTTAGGAGATGTTCTTTTTTATCAAAGTTGGCGTTTAATTATATCAGATCCTTTGTCGGTTTTTCGGATTTGGGAAGGTGGCCTTGCTAGCCATGGTGGCGCCATAGGGGTTGTCATCGCTTTTTGGCTTTTTTTTAGAAAGATTAAGGCTCAATATGCCAACCTTTCTTTTTTAAGGGTTTTAGATCTAGTTTGTATCCCTATAGCAATGGTTGGTGGCTTTATTCGACTGGGCAATTTCTTTAATCAAGAGATTTTAGGAACACAGACTAGTCTTCCTTGGGCAGTAGTCTTTGGTCATCCATCGGATGGAAGTTTTCCAACTCCAAGACATCCTGTACAGTTATATGAGTCTCTTTGCTATTTTATAATGAGTATTTTTTTATATTGGATTTGGAAAAAAGATCGTTCTCTAGAAAAGCAAGGAAGACTTATTGGCCTTTTCCTTCTATTAGTCTTTGGATTTCGAATGCTTATTGAATGCGTTAAAGAAGAGCAAAGCAATTGGCTCCATTCTTCTTGGTTGAGCATGGGGCAGTGGCTTAGCATCCCTTTTGTCGTAATGGGGCTAATTTTACTTTGGAAAAGTAGGAAATAAAAGATACTTATTTGGCAAAAAATAAAGAGTTTTCTTGGAAAATTTTAAATTAAGTAGAATGTGTTATTTAAGTTTTTTAAAGCGATGTGTTTTTGTTTTAATTGTTTTATGTAATTGATTTCTTGTTATAATTGTGTTTCGATTTGGTGTGAGGTTTTAATGCATTTAAATAAAAATGATTTATGCTCTAAAAGCATGTGGAGTGCAGAAGTTGTAAGAAATTATTTTTATAAAACATCTTTTCCTAATTTAAAAAAATATCTTTGGAAAGGGAATTTAAATTCAGAAAACCGCTCAGAAAACCTTCTTATTTCTTCTCGCATAGCTGGATTTACACGTCAAATGTTTAAGGTTGTTCAAGTTGTTTTTCCTTCTATGATATCTACAGTAGCAATTCCTGCAAGTCTTTTATTTACAGGTCTAACGTCTGTTTTTAATGGAACTACATGGGTCGTTCGGAAAACTTTAGAAAAATTGGATAATGCTGAAAAGGAGCTGAAATTAAAGTCTCATCTTTCACTTACCAATCGGGAGATTTTAGATGCTAAAGAAGCTATAATTATAGAAAAAATTACAGTAATACAGCAAATGTTAAGCGTATTGTCTGGTATAGCACAAATAGCATTTGCCGTTTTATCTATATGCAGTGAATCTGTAGCCAAAATTTTTAATTATTCTCCTGTGTTAACAGGGAGTGCTGTAACCATCGCACTTAAGACTCTTCTTGTCGGACTAGGAGTGATCTCTATAATACGAGCTTTTAATCTAATCATTCGTTTTGCAAAATGTAATTATATGCTTTCTAATTTTCGTAGCCAGTTTCATTCAGAGCTTGTAAAAAGTCCAGAAGCTGCTATCTCCTTTATTAAAAAAGAAAGGGATCGATTAAAAAAAGAATTAGGGCAGTTTAAATTGACAAAAGAAGATAAAGAATCTATTCCAGAGTTTGTAGAACTTGAGCTTACGGCTAAGGAAAAAGTTTTGCTTCAAGATTTTAGAAAGTTAAGCCCCAAACAAAAAATTCAAGTTTGTAAAACTAATCAACAGATCGATCTTTGTTTAAAAAAAGAATCGGCAATGGGCATATCTTATTTAACCCGTCGACTAGGAACGGAAGTTGCTAAGAAAATCTTTAGAGAAGACTTTAATATTAATAAAGAGTTTTTAGTGGAGATCGATAAAGCTATGTACAAAGAGCTCTTTAGGCAAGAAGTCTCACTGACCGGTGGGGTCTTAATGCTGGCTAGTGGTATGGGTTCAATAGTCGCGGCTATTTTAACAAGTGGACTATCTTTAATGATAGTGTCTCTTGTTTCTGCAGTTTTTTCTTCAGCTGTGGAAAGTGTATTTCTTTCAAATGAATGGACGGATAAGTCTGATAAGTTAGGTAATTATTTCTATGAAAGATCTAAAAAGCCTAAAAATTTAGCTCTTTGCATGAGTTAACTTTCTAGCTTTCTGAAGATTTCGGTTCTTTTTTGATAAATGCGTCTGCCTCCCTTATCTGTAATCGCTCTAGCGAAAGAGCTAGTTGGAGTCCTTCTAAGGGGCACTAAACTGCGACCAGGAAAACTCCCCATAACAACAAGATTTTAAAAAACATTTTTTTAAATAAAAACAGGCTGTTTTTTTCAGAATTAAAGTGAAAAAGAAGAAAGAGCTTCCAAAGCTTGCTTGGGGTCAAAGGGGATCAGAGGAAGGCATTTTTTACAAAGTTCCTCTAGTTGCTTCAAGAGATCTTCCTGACTTCCATTTTTTTTGTTAATAAATGGGATGTGCCACTTTAAAAAACGGTCTAAAGAAGATTCATTTTCTTTAGAGAATGTGGTAAACCACATGTATTTATAAAGAGTCCAAGCTTTAGAGCTGAGCTGTCCTAAATAGATCGTTACCGATGGATAGTTTTTTAGAAAATCCTGGCAGACTTCGCTGATTAGTGTAGAATGACAGATAGGAAGAGTAGCTTTTTCTAGGAATTTTTTATGGATTAATTTAGCTAAGGGAGTTTCTACATTAAGTCGAATAGATCTGCAGAGCATGTCATTTTGAATGCACCAGAGATGAATTTTTTTATGAGCGTCATTCCATTTTTTTGTTTCAGTAAGCTCTTTCACTTGTTTGAAAAATTGCATAGTCTCATGAACTATAGAGGAAAAGCTTTTAGAGGGGGTATCTATTAAAATACCCGCAATTTCCTCGTCTATTTTTTGCCCTATGCGATAAGGGAGTTTTTCTAAAAAGCCCTCTGTTTCACTTAAAAGTTTCCAAATGATTATTTCTAATTGTTCTTTATCAAGTTGCCCAAAAGAGGGTAGTTGCAAGGCTTTTTGATAGGCCTCAAATACGACCTTTTGAAGTTCATCTAAAGAAGAGCTCTTGGTAGTTTTATTTAAAAGCAGGAACTCTGCTGAAATAAAAGCATAAACAGATTGGTTCAAGTCTGGACGTTTTTTAGAACTGTCTTGAAGAGCATTAACTGCTTGGTAAAAAATAGAGGAGCAAACGTCTTTGGGCATCTGACTTGCTAGAGTGTAAAGAGCCATAATTCTTCTTACAAGGTCTGGAAGTCCTGGCATGGCAATAGTGTCTTTATAAAGAGAGCTGTGTTTTTTTATAAAATCATAAATAGCTTCTTTTTGTTCTGGAAAAAAGAGGAAATGAAAGGGGGATGTGGAGTATAGCTTTTCAGCTAGAATAGCAGAAACATTGCAAGTAACTTTGTCAGTAGATGAAAAATCTGGAAGATCGTGAAGTGATTGAAGGGTTTCTTTTGTTTTATATTCTAGTTCACTGAGCCCAATATGGGGGTGTTTTGCTGTTATTTCTAAGATCGTTTTAACGATAAGTTTGTCGATTTTATCAAATTCGTCGTATGGCGTCTTAGTTTGTTTTAAAGGGGAAATATTAAGTAAGTGTTTTTGTAGAGCCCAAATAGTTTGTGTAAGAAGATCTAGTTTCGGTTTAGTCCCTTCTAATGTAGCAATACATTCGCTCATTTTAGAAGCGATTTGATAGGCGCATTGGTAGGGGGTTAAGAAAGAAACTGCTTTTTGTTGAAAGTACTGCCTTAGGTTTTCTTTAATGAAGAAATTAATGTTTAATTTCCCTTCAGAATCAATAGCTTCTTTTTTGCCTTGTATCTGTTGTGTATAAAATAAGATTTTTTTCCATATTTTTTTAACTGCCGTTACTCCTAATCTATATTGAGGAAACTTCTTTTGGAATTCTGGTGTTATTTTTAAAAGAAGTTCTTCTTGGATTTGTAAAGTCCAGCGAAGTGACGGATCAATGGTTTTCATTTCTTTTTTGATCATATTAGATAGAAATAAACTCAAATCAGAATAGGGATCATGGAATTCAGGAGATTCATCTACAGAATTTAAAAGATCTTGGTTGGCTAGATTGTTTTTTTTGCGATTTAAAGAAAAAGAAGAAGGAGTAGAAAGTAAATTAGAATCTAAAGAATTAGACCAAAAATTATCAGAGAAAGATTCAGTAGCTGTTTTTTTTGGCATGTTTTAGTTTTTCTTCTGCAACGGTTGAGTAAAAAAAATTATGTATTTAGTTTCTTGTTTAACTTAAACATCTTTTTTTTGTCTAATATTTATTTGTTTTTTTTGATTTTTTTGAAATAGAGACTCTGTAATTAAAAAAAATTCATTTTTCAAATGTCAGAGTTTGTCTATTTTTATATTTAGGATTTAAAATTATTCGAAATAAGCGGTGCAAGAAATTTCTATTAAAACATCTAAAGGAAGCTTTGCAACTTGAATAGTTACTCTTGCAGGTTTTATAGGAAAGGAAAATGTTTGTTCGTAAAGATCATTCATTTTTTGAAAATCTTGCATATCTTTTAAATAAACTTCTGATTTAACAACGTTTTCAAATCCTAATCCAGCTTCTTTTAAAATAGCTGCTAGGTTATCGAGAACTTGTTTTGTTTGGGCTTCTATAGTTCTTTCAACTAGTTCATTGGTTTGAGGGTTAATTGGAATTTGTCCTGAAATAAAAAGAAAAGAACCGGCTTTTATAGCTTGAGAATAGGCGCCCTTTGGAATAGGGGCTTTTGATGTTTCTACTTTTTTTAAACCTGTCATAATATATTCCTTTGAAAAAGATTAATAAACTAAGATATCTGTTTTTTTTTTCTTGTAAAGAAGCTTTTTTGAGATGTTAGAATTTGTTTTATATAAAACAGTTCGAATTGTCTGGATTTTTTCAAGGAGAGCCTGTTAGAATATATGGATTAATTGTGTTTTTAACTTTTTGTAATTTAAAAAAATATGACAATAACCAAAGCTAATCGAAAAATATCTCAGATTCCTAGAACTGTATGGATTCTTGGCGTAATGACCTTATTGCTGAACTTATCTTCCATTATGATTTTTAGTCTCTCACCTCTTTATTTAACTCAAGTAATGGGGTTAGCAGCTATGTATTTAGGGGTTTTTGAGGGGTGCGTTGAATTCTGTTCATGGATTACACGTGTTTTCGCGGGGGCTTTAAGCGATTACTTAAATAAAAGAAAACCTGTGCTTCTGTTTGCGTGTATAGCAACGGTTATAGCGCGTCCGATTTTCGCGATAGCCCCAAATGTAATATGTGTATATGGAGCAAAACTATTAGATAGGATTTCTAATGGATTTCAAGCAACTCCGAGAGAAGCTCTAGTCGGAGATGTGTCGCCCGCTGAGATAAAAGGGACTTGTTATGGATTGCGTCAATCTTTAGGTGTTGTAGGCTCTTTATTAGGAGCTGCAGCCCTTATGTATCTTATGCGCATTACGCATAATGATTATAAATTGATTTTTTGGATAGCGAGTATTCCCCCTGTTTTAGCATTAGGAGCTTTAGTTTTTTTTGTTAAAGATTCTTCTACTGCGGCATCAGAACAAAAAATGCAAGAGAAGAAAAAAGAGAAATATTTTATTGAGCTTATTCAAAAGATACGACATCTCAGTGGAGGCTTCTGGACTGTAATTTGTGTAACGGCTGTTTTTATGGTTTCCAATTACAGCGGAGCCTATAGAATCCTTCAAGCAGAAAACGCAGGGTTTCCTCTCCAAGACATTTCCATAATTATGATAGCTCAAAATCTAGGTACGATGATAGCAGCTTTTCCGATGGGAAGACTTTCGGATATGATTGATCGTCGAATATTGCTGACTATTGGTTTTTTTATGACGATTACCTCTAATGTATTTCTTGTGTTTTTAGGTGGAGTATCAGGAATTCTTATAGGGTCCATGTTGTGGGGGATGCAAATGGGTGTAACTCAAAGCATTTTGTCTACTATGGTTGCGGATACAACACATAAAGGACTTCGAGGGACAGCCTTTGGAATCTACTATTGTGTAATTGCTTTTTCCCTGCTTTCAGCAAATACTTTAATGGGTTGTTTATCAAGTCAATATGGTTTGTCTGCTGGTTTTGTGTCTAGCGGAGTCATTGCAGCTGCTGCTATCTGTTTAGTTTTCCTTGTAATGAAGCCTTTTCGCAATCAGAAATCGTTAGAGTTAAAAGTTAAATGAGTTATTTGCGCTTATACGTTTTTTCTGTTCTAATTTCCTTCTCTTTTTTTCAGGGCTAGGCTTTGCCAATTCGATTCCTTTAGAGGTAAATAGTATGTCGCTCTTTTCTGATAAATCAAGAATTTTAAAAGACTGGTCTGGGATACTGAATGTTAATGGACTAAAAATTACGATGGTTTTTCATGTAACTCAAGATGAAGAAGGGGTCATGAGTGCTACACTCGATTCTACTGATCAAGGCGTAACAGGTGTTTCAGTTGATCAAGTTCACTTTGAAAACCAACTATTACAACTGAAAATCAATCGGATGCAAGCTCAATATACAGGAACTCTTGATCCAAATGAGGATCAAATGGTAGGAGTATTTACTCAACAAGACAAATCTTTTCCTTTCACACTGCAAACTAAAATCCCTTTAAAAAACAGACCTCAAGAGCCTAAAGCCCCGTTTCCATATACAGAAGAGGATGTCAGTTACGATAATAAGGAGGCCGAAATCACGCTCTCAGCTAGCTTAACTCATCCGTAGCTTTTCCTGTGTTAGTATTGATTGCAGGATCAGGCCCACATGATCGCGATGAGACTATATTTAGTCATAAACCTTTTTTTGTATTAGCTGATATTTAACAAGGCAAGGGATTGCTGTTTTACGTGTGGATGATCGAGGAGTTGGAAAGTCGACGGGGATCTTTGAAATAGCTATGAGTGAAGATTTTGCATCAGATGTAATGGCTAGTATTGATTATTTAAAAACACGAAAAGATATTAATAAAGAGAGAATAGGTTTAATTTGTCATAGTGAAGCTGGTTTAATCGCTCCGATGGTTGCTTGTAAATCTAAAGATATTGCTTTTATCGTTCTTATGGCAGGACCTGGAGTAAATGGAGAGAAGGTTATATACGAGCAAGGCTCTTTAATTCAGAGGTCTAATGGGGTTAATGAAGAAGAAATATCCCAAGAAGGTGCTAAAGGGAAGTTGAGTGATCTATTTAAAACTATCTCAAATCAAGGCTGTAAATAGTCCATGGTTTCGCTGTTTTCTTATTCATGAGCCTGAAGTTTTTTTAAGCCAACTGACAATTCCTGTCTTAGCTATTAATGAAGAGTTAGACCTACAGGTTTCAGCCTCCCAAAATATTCCAGCGATTATAAAAGCTTTAAAGCAAGCTGGGAATAAGGACTATACTGCTTTAATATTGCAACAGCTCAACCATCTTTTTCAAACTTGCGAAACGGGATCTTTTTTAGAATATGGAGAGATAGAAGAAACGATTTCACCTGATGCTCTTAAAGTGATGTCTGATTGGATTTTAAATAAAATACTTCATAAAAACCTAGAGAAAACTGGTATTTTTGGGCCTAGTTAGGTATTTCCCTTGAGGATTAAGCTAGTTCTTGGGAATAATGAGACTCATTACAAAATCTTTATTTTTTATTAAGAAAAGGAGCGATTTATGAATTATATAACGGTGGCTGGGCATTTAGGAGCGGATCCTGAGGTGAGATTTACCTCTTCAGGACAAAAGGTAACAACGTTAAACCTGGGTTCAAAGGTAAGAAAGGGAAGTAAAGAAGATGCTACTATATGGTGGAGAGTGACTATATGGGGTGAGCAGTTTGATAAGATGATGACTTATCTGAAAAAAGGAAGCGCTGTTATGGTCATGGGAGATCTAAGCAAGCCAGAAATCTTTACAAATAAAGAGGGGAAACCCCAAGTATCGATGAATATCACAGCGACAAATTTAACATTTAGTCCTTTTGGTCGTACAGATTCCTCTAGCACAGCTCATAAAGAGCCTGAAATGGCATTTGCATCAGCTCAAGAGTCCTCTCAAGGGCAAATGGATGTTGCGTTTTCAGATGATGAAATCCCCTTTTAAGGAGCCGGTATGCAGTTCCACATAGTATCAATAGAAAGCCAGAGAAAATCAGCTGATATCGCTATTCTACCTTATTGGAAGAAAGGGAAAAAAATATCTGCTGCTTTTTCAAGCAAGGAATTCAATTCTAACTTGTTATCTTTATTGGAAAAGGATTTTACTGCTAATTCTGGGGAGTCTTTATTCTCTTATGATGTAGAAGGATTAGAGAAAAGAATTCTGTTAGTCGGGCTTGGTACTCATGAAGAATGCAATGCAACATCTTTAAGAAAGACATTTGCTTCAGCTTTGCAGATTTGTCGAAAAAAGAAGCTGGAAAATCTAAATCTTTTCCTTCCTCAAGATTTAGATTTTCCTTTAGTAAAAGCTATATTAGATGGCCTTTCTCAATCGAACTACTCATATGATTTTTTTAAAAGAGACTCTTTGAAAGATAAGCCCACCATACTTGTTAAAAAAGTGAATTTAGTGGGAGCTACAAAAGAACTTCAAGCATTTATTCAAAAAAATGAACATGTGATGGAAGGGGTTAATCTAACTAGAGATCTCGTCAATGGAAATGCTGCAGATATTACAGCTCCTTATCTAGCAAATTTAGCAAAGGAATTGGCTAAAAAGTATGCTTCGATTGATGTAAAAGTATTAGCAAAAAAAGAACTGGAAAAAGAGGGGATGAACCTCATGCTTGCAGTGAATAAGGGGGCCTCTCAAGAACCAGCTTTAATTCTATTAGATTATAAAGGAGATCCTAAGAGTAAAGATGTTACTGCCCTAGTTGGAAAAGGTGTAACATTTGATACGGGAGGACTTAATTTAAAGCCTACGGGATCTATAGAGGAAATGAAAATAGATATGGCAGGAGCTGCAGCAGTTCTAGGTCTTATCCAAGCTTGCGCTGCATTAAAGATAAAGAAAAATGTCTTAGGGGTTGTTGCCTCAGTAGAAAATGTAATAGGCAGTAATGCATATAAACCAGGAGATGTCTATATCAGTCATTCCGGGAAAAGTGTGGAAATTACAAATACAGATGCGGAAGGCAGGTTAGTTCTTGCAGATGCATTTTCTTATGTGCAAAAACACTGCTCTCCAACTCGGATGATTGATTTTGCGACTTTGACTGGAGGGGTAGTTGTTGCTCTTGGATCTGAAGCATCAGGTCTTTTTTCTAATAATAAGAAGCTTTGTGATCAAATTAAAGAAGCTGCAGAGATAACTGGAGAAAGGGTTTGGGAACTACCCTTATATCCGGAGTATTTAGAATCTTTAAAATCGCCTATTGCAGATCTAAAAAATGCAAGAAGTGGTCGAAAGGCGTCTGCTGGATCCGCAGCGACATTTTTAAATCAGTTTGTGGCAAAAGATCTTCCATGGGCTCATTTAGATATTGCAGGGACAGCCTATATTTCTGAAGCTTCAGCTTATAACCCTTCTTATGCAACAGGTGTAGGCGTAAAACTTATGATAGAGTTTTTAGAGCAACTGTGATGAACTTTCGAGTCTCTACAGAGCAACACGGTCAGTCTCTCCTTGTTTTTCTTAAAGAAAAATGCAAAGAGACTCTTTCTTCTAATAAAATTAAAAAAGCAATTGAAGCAAAAGCTTGTAAAGTTAATGGCCGGGTTGAGCTTTTTTCGTCATATCAATTAATGAGTGGGGATCAAATAGAATTCTCCCCATCTACAGGGATTGATGTCTCTTCTCAGAAAGTCCCTATTCTTTTTCAAGACGAGTATTTTGCCGTTGTAAATAAATGTCCAGGTCTTGTGTGTCTAGATGAGATTATAACTAAAGCAATAGGTCTTGAAGCTAAAAATTGGCGTCTTGTTCATCGCTTAGACAAGGACACCTCCGGATTGCTTCTTCTTGCAAAAGGAACTAAGGCAGAAGAAGCTGCTAAATCTCTTTTTGCAAAAAGAGAAATTAAAAAACTCTATTTGGCTATAGTTGATGGAAAAGTAAAGGAAAAAAGCGGAATTATTGATAATAACTTAGGTAAAAAAGGAAGTTATCAAGGACAGACCCTTTATGGAGAAGTTGTTGATAAGGGTCTTAGATCGATTACTCATTATCGCAGATTAGGGCAAGGAGAGCAGTCTTCTTTGCTTCTTTGTGATCTGAAAACAGGCAGAACCCATCAAATTAGAGTGCATTTTAGTGAAAAAGGGCATCCTCTTTTAGGAGATCATCAATATGGCAGGCAACTATTTAAATGCAGTTTTCAGCCAGTTCGGCAGCTTCTTCATGCTTGGAATCTTACGTTTATTCATCCTTTTACCATGAAGAAAATAGAGGTAGAAGCTCCTATCCCTCAAGACTTTCAAAAAGCTTTAGAGGTTCTTTTTCCTTCGTTGTCATTGAAGAAAGAAAGGTCTAACTAGTTTCGTCTTTTTTATAACGGCGCTATAAAGTCAGTTTTTTTTAAGCAAAGAGTCGAAATAGGTAAAAAAAACATGTTAGCGTGCATAGCATGTAACGTAGTGTAGAATATGTAAAATTCTATTTAGCAGTTGGATCTTTCCACCAAGAACTATCATAAGTAATATAAAATGTAGGTTTTTCATCGGAAGGGTGAGAGTTTTGAAACTCTGTCACGAACTGACTAAGCAAAAAAGGAAGGGTCTTTTTGATAACCTTTCGAACATCATTTGTCTTTTTTAAGTAAATAGACCAATGGTTAGTATTTAGAGAAGACGGCTCACCTGGATTGCCAATTTCTACTGTATTCCTTATTGACAAGGTAGCTTGTAAAACAGGAAAAGGTTTGTTGTTTGAATCCACAAGCTGCTTAATAGAAAATTGAATTGTTGGATTAGAAAAGTACTCCAAATCAGCTCCGTTAGGAGTTAGAACCTGTTTTGTGATAACATAACCCGCTTTTTTAAGCTCTAGATCTATTAATTCAATTGTTTTTTTTGCCTGTTTTTCTTCTATTTTTAACAACGGGAAAAAAACAAAAGAGTGAAGTTGTTTAAGAGGAATTTGCTTTTCTTGAACAATTGGATCTGATGAGAGAAGAAAAAGGGATTCTTTAGAATGCCCTAAGAATAGGAAAGAGCAGAAAAAAAAAGTGGTAAAAAGAGTTGCTTTTTTCATGGAAAACCTTAAGGTTATTAGCTTCATTTCTTTAAATTTAATGCTTAGTCCCACGCAGGGTCTGCTGGGATTCCGAGCACTTTCCAGTAATGCAATTTATTTATGAGTGATTGTAGGCAGCCTTTCCATATTCCCCCCGCTGCGCAACAATTTCTAGCGTTGTTCTCTAGTTGTCTAATGAATGCAAAAGCTAAAGTTCTTACCTCTGTTTTTCTAACTGCGGCAATAAGAATTGTGATTGCCTCTGAAGTAGTAGCTACTCTGTCTAAACATTCTCTAGTAGAAATTTGATCAGGTCCATAAATAGGATAATCTGACCGGTGAAGTTGAACCTGTCTAGCAAATTGATTGTTCGATTGAATCGTTGATTTTGTGCATTGAGAGCAAGTCCAATCGTCTAAAATAGAGTTTAAATGAGAATAAACCTCTTTAGCAGATTCTAAATCTTCTAGACGGATATAAACAAGAAAAGCACCAAATAAAGGTCTAAAGGATAGGCGAGATTCTTCGATTCCACTTTCAGATTTTAAAGCATATTCATAGGAGAGTAAGAAATCTTCAAGAGCCTTTTGATCGTCTCCTAAGATTAAATAATCCTCTCCCCTAGAAGCGTACAATTCTGAAAACCTATTGCAATCATAACGAGAATCTTCTTGAAATATCATGTTCTTTTTGTTTGTATCGCTGCTAAGTAATGGATGCTCAAATATATTTGCAAAAAGGTATACATGCGCACAAGGAACGTAAAAGAACAAGCTTACAGAGGCTATCCAGTTTTTCATGATGTCCTCCCGTGATTAGGCGGCAATTTAATGAAAGCATTTTTTTTTGTCTAGTACGATTTGAATTAAATCAGAAATATTGTTAACTCATAGTATTTTATAAAAAACGAAGAAGCTCACGGAGCTTCTTCGTTCCATAGGGCTTTTAAATCGCCAGAAATTTAAATTAAGTAAAGCATCAGGGCAGCTAAATTGTTTTTGTATATTTAGTCCAAGCGGTTCTTAATGCTTCCACTCGGTTTTTATTAGCCCCCGGAATGCTGAAATTTAAGTTTGTAGCGTCTCTATACCCTGAGCGAGAAGCCGATCGGATATCTAAAATTTGCCTATCTTTGTCGTAAGAGATTTCAATGTCATCTATATAGGTTCCTCTAAGAGGTAATGAATGGATAACGACAACGTAAGCATAATGTAAATAGTTCTCCCGCTCTTCTAAAAGCTGTAAATTTGGAGCCTTAAGATATTGTTCATTTATATTGTTGAAAATATTTTTTAGTGTATCAATAGGATCCGTAATATGTCTAGGAACAGTTAGCGGCTCAATATTATATAGTTTTCCCCATTTGCTTTTTTCTTGGCTATTTACACAGTTAGGTGTTCCTGGGCAAGCAGAGAACTTTTCTGGAGAAATCTCAGATTCAGGCTTTTCGCTAAATAGCATAGAAATAAGAGAGAGCTGGAGTAAAAAAAAGGCAGTAAATTTTGTAATAGTTTTGTTTGATTTTATTGCAAGTAAGTAGGTGTTTTTTTGTTCTATTGTGTTTTCTATCATTACTTTCCGTTGTATGATCAATTTGTGTTTTATGTAATAACATTTATTTATGATTTAAGGCGAATCTAAATTAATGGTGTTAATGTTTTTTTTTAAAAGCTGTCTGGTAAACCCGTGAAAAATTTTACGTAGAAGTTGCCGATGTCTTGTTTTTGAGGGCCCTTTAGACTATAATTTTACTTTCTAGAAAGTTTACACTATCTCAATGGAATATAGAGTTTTGTGTTAAGTTTTTCAGCCTCTATTTTAACGTATTCCATATTGAAATATTCACAGAAAACGGTTCTTGTTTCATCAAAAGTTTCATGACTAGCAGGGAGCCATTTTAAAAAAATGCTATTAAATACTTCTTCTAGAGCGTCGTAAGATCCATGATGAGTAAAAATGGCGTATTTGCCCCCTTTTAATATTTGCTTTCCTATTTCTCCTTTTTCTTTAACTTCATGAGGAGCTAAAATAGCAGCATCGTAGCGCAGGTTCTCTTTGTTTGTTACCTGCGGATCATCATGGGAAATTCCAAAACATCGAACTTTGGAAGGGGATAAGTGGTTTTTATGGATGAAGTCTGTCATAGCTTGCCAAGCTGATCCAGCGGATTGGACATAGTTTCCATTTCTCCTAACGAAAAGAAGATTTAATTCAGGCATAGATTTTTCAATTGTATCTGGTTGAATCATAGGTAATTCCTTTATTTTTTGAGTTGTTATATGGATAGCTGAGTAAAGATTCCGATAGCTCTTCGGCGACGAACCCATAAATTGCTTAAAAGCTTTTGTAAAAGCAGAGGGAGTCTCAAAACTGGCATCTAAAGCAATTTCAGTAACAGATATGGATGTATAACGTAATTTTCCAGCTGCTATTTGCATTCTTAGTCTTTTCACATATCTATGGACTGTTTCTCGAGCAATTGCTTGGAAAATGCGATGAAAGTGAAAAGGGGAGTAACAAGCTATTTTAGCGAGTTTACTTAGAGTTAACTCTTCATCGATGTTTTCTTCGATGAAGATCATAACTTTTAAGATTCTTTTAACGTATTCTTCTGAGGGATCCATGTGCAAGACTTCTATTGAGTTAATTTTTTACTTATAAAAGTAGCAGATTATGGAAAAGGATGCTTTCCCATTTTTGCGATGTTACGTTTTTAAGTTTTTTGAAGATCTGTCTGATAAACCCATGAAACATGTTTAAGGAATGGGGCGTAAAGGTCTTCTTCCATTTTTACATAGAAGTGATCGATGTCTTGTTTTTGAGGGGGATAGTTTTCAAATTCTACCTTGGGGGCATTTGTTATAAGAGCAATAGGGGTTTGTTCATTGCCCTCTCCCATGCAAAGAACAGAGGAAGCTGATAAGGCATCTACTATATTGGTTTGAGTAGCTTCTAAGGGGATTTGAAAGCAGTCAGGTTTTCCAATATAGTTATAAAGAGGTTTGAACCCACACCACCCAAGACTAGTTCCTATAACACCTCTTCTTAAGGGAGTTGTATGGCTATCTGTAATGAGAACTCCTATTTCTTGTCTTTGATCTCGTAATCGAAGATAATTCCAAATCTCTTCTGCTGATTTTTGCGCATTTTTAGGATGCAAGATATATATGTTTTCTCCGTTAGATTCATCAATACCGGCAGCCGGAATTAAAAGATGATTTTTTAATGTGAGAGTAGAAATAGTTGAACCGTCTAGATAGGCATCAGCAGATTTTTTTATGAGGTCTAATTTAGAAGATACCTGGTCTTTTGAAACGACACTTCCTTCTAGTATACTGATGATTTTAGAGGTGATGACTAAAATCTCTTTTTCTTGAAGAGGTAAGACATAGGTGTCTAGAATTTTATATATGGAATCTTGAGCTGTAATGAGATGAGTTTTATAAGTTTTTATGTGCATTTTTCAAATAAGTTATTTTTAGAGTTGTTCTGCGTCATTTTAGAGAGCCCCGTGTGCTTAGCTCGTTTCTTAGTTGTGACTCGGATTCAAATAAAATGGCATCAAGTCCGATTGTTTTTGCCGCTTCAATATTTTCGGGTCTATCGTCAATAAAAACGATCTCGTTAGCTGGCAAATTTAATGTGTTGAGAAGCAGTTTATAGGCTTTTATATCAGGTTTTTCGACTCCGATTTCACAGGAGAGGAGACAAGGATCAAAGGGGTCGTAGAGATCGCATTCTCGAACGATGTTCGATAATCGCTCATCAATATTGGAAAGGAGGCCAACTGTGATTTGTTGTTCTTTTAATTTAGCGACCAGGGAATACATCGCTGAGTTGACCCCAATAGCTTCTTTCATCACTGATTTAAAAGAGGTTGTCCAGTTGTCTGGAAGTTTGATGGCTTTATTCTTTGCATAAAAAATCCAAAATTCTTGGTCTGTTTTACCTTGTTTTACGGCAAGTCGTTTTTCTTGGTTAGCTTTCTCAAATTCTTCTACAGAGAAATGGAATGATTGACGGATAAAGGTAATGACAGATTCTCGATTTTGATTTTTTGTCAAAACTCCTCCGAAGTCAAACACTATGGCTTTAGGAGTTGCGGTAAGAGAAATAGCCGTGAGGGTTATTGCGATCAGGGGAAATAGTATTTTTTTCATCCATTTGACGGCGTGGATACCTCGTCCTTTAGGTCGAGGAGGAAACGCCGCTCCCTTTTTTGTTAATTTGTTTGGTTTTACTCAATTCGATCCCATTTTCTAAAAGTGGCATACAGTCCTTTAGAAAGAGTTCTTGAGATGCAGCTTCCGGATGCTTGCGTAAAAAATGTAATTCGACAGAAGCTAACTCTTCGCTTGCAAGATCGGAAATACTGTTCTTAAAACTGGCGAGAATGGGTGATAAAATATCAGATCTTGTCCATTCTAGGATAAGAGAATTGCCTAGGTCATCTTTTGTTGTAATTTCTCCCTCGTCGGGAGTCGTTTTTTTTATGAAAGCTAACCATTCAGTATCCATTAAAAATTCCTTTTGGAACGTAAATCTTAAGAGATCCACATCTTCTTTATTGGCTACAATTTTACACTTTTTAGGATTTATAAATAGCTAATTGGAAATCGTTTTGTTTGCTTCCTCAGAAAATGAAAAAACATGTATAAATATTTTTTTGACATTTTGGAGGTTATTTTGGATTTTCAAGAATTCATAAGGATATATATCGGGATTTTTATGATATGTAGTCCATTTACAGCTATTTCTGCGTTTTTAAGTTTGACTAATGGGAGAACTTCGAAGCAGAAAAAAAGGGTTGGATTGATTGCTGCTTTAACAGTAGCTAGTGTTTTAATTTCCATTGCTTGGCTTGGAGATTCACTACTTAACTTTTTTGGAGTGCGATTAGCTACTTTTCAAGTCGCAGGTGGTGTTATTCTTTTTTTATTAGCGCTTACGATGTTGCATGGGGGGGGGATGGATACTGCAAAAAGCAGTCTAAAAGAACGAGAAGAGCACAAAACGGATCCAGTAGAAATTGTGCCGCTAGCAATTCCATTGATAGCAGGGCCTGGGGCTATCAGTAGTGTGATTATAGTTGTAGAAAATCATCCTGGAGTGATGAATTCTATCGCTATTTCTCTAAATCTTTTACTTGTTTCAATATCTCTATTTTTTTGTTTGTTTTTTGCCTCCGCTTTAGAGAAGAAATTAGGGAAGACAGGAATCAAGCTACTTAATAATTTGGGAGGTTTAATTATCGCTCTCATTGCAGTTGATGTGTTTTCTCGAGGGATATTAGAACTTTTCCCGGGGCTTCGTTAACTTAAGCTAAAATTTTTAAAAGAAGATCGAAATTTATATTTTCTTCAACAACCTTAATAGCTTCTTGAATTTTTTCATGGTCTTCTTTTTGAATTTTTGCGGTAAAAGAATTAACCTTTTCAAGGACTTCATCACTATGAAGTGGAGTATGAAAAGCGGGGATATGGGCCTTTTTAAGTTCTTCTATGATAAAATTTCTAGGTGGTAGATGACCGGTTAAAATCAGACCTACTGGTAAATGGTACTCATTTTTAAGTAAGTGAAGTTCCCAATATTTAGCTAAGATAGCCAGAATGATGTCTTCTCTATGAGCTGGGGTAATGACAAGTTGATTGGGTTCTATCGTTTCTCGAAAGAATGGGGCTGAAGCGGCCGCGAGTCTAATCTGTTTAAAATGTTTAAATTTAGAATCTTCACCAGATAGGAAAGAACCTTTAAAAAGGTTCTTTAAATCATAGAGTGATGGGATTTCTAAGATGGAATCCGTAGGAATGCAACCTAAAAGAGGGATATTCCATGTGTTAAGAGCTTTTTGCATGTAAGAGGCAATCATTTCTTTTTTATCTGGTTTGACTCGATTTAAGACAACTCCAAGAATGGGCACTCCATATAAATCGCATAGCGTTTTATTCAGCATGAGTTCGTCAAAAGAAGAACCTAATCCACCAGATGCGATTAAAAGTACAGGGAGCTTTAGCTGTTTAGCTACCTGCGCGTTATTAAGGTTGATGATAGAGCCCACTCCCATATGACCGGTTCCTTCTACTAAAAGAGTAAGTCCTGTTTTTTGAAGTTCTTGATAAGATGATGTGATTTTTTTGGCTAGAGTTTCTGTTTGAATTTTTTGATCAAGATAGTCTTTAGTAAATCCAGGTGCAATGAGTACGGGGCTCATAGATTCGACATTTCCTTCTAATCCAAAGTGTTCTTTGATCAAACAGACATCTTTATCTAACAAAAGACCAGACTCTGTTTTTTCAAGTTCTTGACCAATAGGTTTCATATAAGAGCATTTTATCCCTCTTTTTTGTAAGCCTGAAAGAAGTCCAAGAGAAAGAGTTGTTTTTCCTACGTGTTGTTTAGTGGATGCAATAAAAAAGCTTTTCAATGAAGCCTCCCTTTTTTTCTTCTTATAAGAAATAACATTGATATTTTCGAGTAAAAGTTTTTAATGCATTAAAAAAATATAAAAATTAACATAATTTCCTTATGAGGTTTTTATGAAAAATAAAGTTTCTCTTTGGCTTGTTTTATTTGTAGTGTTTTTAGATTGGATGGGAATAGGGCTTGTCTATCCTATTTTTTCTTCCATGCTTTTTCATCCTGATTATTCAATATTGGATCCTGCTGTTTCGGAAACTGTTAGAGGGTGGTATTTAGGGATTCTTTTGGCGGTTATGTCGATATCTCAGTTTTTTAGTTCTCCGATTATAGGTTCTTTTTCTGATCAAAAAGGAAGACGTCCTCTATTCTTAATCACTATTCTTTTAGGTATTTTTGGATACGCATTTTCTGTCGCAGCCGTTTTAATGAAAAACATTTTTGCTTTGATTATTTCTCGAATTTTTATAGGCATTGCCGCAGGAAATGCCGCTGTTGTGAGCGCGTCTATTGTTGATTTAAGTAGAGAAGGGGATAAGGCTAAAAATTTTGGTCTTTATAGCATGGCTAGTGGAGTTGGATTCACTGTAGGGCCTTTTTTAGGCGGATTGTTTTCTAAGTCACATTTTGCAGTTCCTTTTTTCTTGTCAGGGATGGCTACTCTTTTAAGCTTAGCTTTGATCTTTTTTTTCTTTAAAGAAACGCATAAAACAAGAGAGAAAAGTAAAATTCGATGGAATGAAGGGATTTGCAATTTAAAAAAAGCTTTTAAGATCAAAGAATTAAAGGTTCTCTTTCTTACAATTTTGCTTTTTTGCTTCGGATGGTCTTTTTTTTATGAATTTATTCCGGTAACTTGGATTGCAGATTTTAGGTTTGATAGTGGAAAGATTGGCTTTTTTTATGCCTATGGAGCAGGGGTATATGCCTTAAGTTCAGGCGTTTTAATTAGACCAATTATTGCACGATATAAACATAATGCAGTTCTTTTTTATTCTTTGATGTCTCTAGGTGTAATTACTCTTCTTTTAATAACACTGCCCGGATCTTTTTGGATATGGGTATATCTGCCGATTGTAAACTTTTTAGTCGCTTTGGTGTTCCCAACTTCAATGGCTCTAGTTTCTGATAAAGCAAATAAAGATGCTCAAGGAGAGATCTTAGGTGTTTTACAATCGGTTCAATCTGCTGCTTTTGCAATCAGTCCACTAGCTGCTGGTTGGTTAGTTGGAAATGGGTCTTATATGCCTATGTTGGTAGGCGGCTTATCTATGTTTGTAGCGGCTATCATTTTAGGTAGTTTACTTAAAAAAGAGATTTTTTCTAGGTGAGTTGAGCCTTTTTTCTTTGTTGCCACAAATAAATAGGAAGACCGCTTAAAACAAAAAAAGAGCAAAACATCAGGTTTTTAAAGGAGGTAAAGGCCAATACCCAAAGGCAAAAGCCACAAGCTAACAGTGTAATAACATAATATAGCTTGGGGCGTTGAGGGGTCATTTGACGTGTTATGAGTAACTTTAGGAACGCAATAGAGCAAGATAGATAAATCAGTAAAAAGATAGAGACAGAAAGGTCTATGATGTTATTTAGCTGATGAAGAATATTTGGAGTTAAGGTTAGAAATAGTAGGATTTGCGTACAGATAAGAGCTATTAATAAGCTGATATAAGGGGTTCCAGCTTGATTTGTTTTAGAGAAAAACGCAGGAAAAAGGCCTTCTTTAGAAGCTTCTGAAGCAATTTGTCCACTAGTTAGAACCCAAGCATTTAGAGTTCCGATGCAAGAGATAAAGGCAATAATAGCAATTACATGATTCCACCCAGCTCCGAATAAGATCTTAGCTGCGTCTACGTAAGGAGCTTGACTTGATATTAAAACTTCGGGAGCCACAACACCCATTACAGCAAAGCTGTTAAGAAAATAAATGCAAGCAACGATAACCGTTCCTAAAAGCACTGCTTTTGGAATGGTTTTCGTTGGATTTTCAATGATTCCGGCGGCTGTTGTAGCAGACTCGATTCCAATAAATCCCCAGAAAGTTAACAAAGAAGTTGTGTTAAGTGATGTTAATATGGAGGGTCCTGAAACCATCTCAAAATGAGAGGCCTTTAAAAAGAAAAATCCAATAATAGGAATAAGAATAAGAGGAGCACATTTTAAAAAGGTTAGAAAAACTTCACAAGAGCCCGCTAAAGAAGCGCTTCTAATATTAACAGCTGTGATGACGGTTACAATAGTTAGCTCTAAAGTTAAAGTGAGGAGGGGCCCAGAGATTCCAATAAGAGGAGATAGATATCCAATAGCCGCTACAATAACGGCGATACTGCTAGCCCAAGATATAATCCAGTAGGTCCATGCGGCAAAAAAGGCTGGCTTACGACCGAAAGCTTTTTCGATGTAAACATGAGGGCCTCCGCCTTTGGAGGTGTGCATACTCAGTTGAGAAAAAACAAGGGCAAGTAAAAGAGCCCCAGTTCCAGAGATCAACCATCCGAATAGACTGATAGGGCCAAAAGGAGCTAAACTGGTAGGTAGCAAAAAAATGCCAGAACCAATTTGACTTCCTATTACAAGTGCGACAACAGATCTAAAATTTAATTTTTTACTCATAACCTACCTAAAAAACTTGAGTAGTATAGCTGTTTGAGGAAGAGAATTGCAATGGAAGAGATTTGAAAAGATGGAAAATAGTTTCTTGCGTTTCTAGAAAAATATCTTGATCAGCTTTTAAGGATCTAACCTCTTCGATGGAAAACCAGCGAATTAAAGGATCTAAGAAGAGGTTTCCTCCGCTAGGTTTAGCAATGTAAATAAAATCTATATGTTGATGCTCGGCCACATCACCGTAAGCTTGAATGTTTTCTAAAAGACATAGATAAGGTCTTTCAATACTTTTAGCGTTCCATCTGTCGATCCATAGATTTTCTTGTAAAATCCATTCAATCTCAAGGCCTGTTTCCTCTAACACTTCCCTTTTAGCTGCGATGGAGGGTATTTCATTTTCCTCTAAATGCCCGCCAGGTGGGAGCCATTTTTCTATTTTAGCATGAAAAAGAAGTAGTATTTTGTCTGAGGAGATAATGTAAGTTGTTGCTGTAAAATGTTTTTCCATAGAGCCAAAAAAGTATTGAGTTGAGGGAAATATGTTGATGCTCTTAGAGTTTTGTCTTATTATTGTTTTTTTTCAATCTATTTGGGGGTTTTGTGAAAGAGTTTGATGACCTTTTGGATATTGCAACTTATTTAAATGGTCCAAGCGGATGTCCTTGGGATCATAAACAAACTTTTAACTCTCTTCAACCTTATGTTTTAGAAGAAGCTCATGAAGTTGTAGAAGCTGTGGATCGGGGAAATGATAAAGAAATTATAGAAGAGCTCGGGGATCTTTTGTATACAGTAATTTTTTATGCAAAAATAGCTGAGAAAGATAAGAGGTTTTCCATTCAAGAGATCTTGGATGGGATAAATCAAAAGTTAATTAGACGGCATCCGCATGTTTTTGAGGATTTAAAGGTTAATTCGGAAGAAGAGGTTGTGGAAAATTGGGAGAGGATTAAAAAAGAAAAAGAGGGGAAGCGGAAAAAAGAATTTTTAAAAGAACTTCCAGCTTTAGCTAAAGCTCAAAAAATGATTAGCATTTTTAGTCGAAGCGGATTTGCTTCATTAGACTCTATCCCAGTCCTTTCTGAAGAAGAGATCGCCGGTCGTCTTTTGGAAATAGTTCGAATAGCTGAAAAATCAAAGGTGGATAGTGAAGGAGTCTTAAGAAGGATTCTTTTAATGCATCAAAAGGCTTTTCAAAAGTGGGAATCTCTGCTATAGTGCTTTTTTTATTATTTAAAAAAAAGCTAGAAATGGAAGTTTTAGACAAAGAAATAAGCAGTAGACTATTGGATACCTTATCAGGACTTAATCAAGAAAGGATGCGACTTAAGAAACGTCGTATAGAGAGTCATTTTAAGGATACTACGAATATAACGGGTGCGGCGTTTACAATAGCTTCAGAAGAGGTCGGAGATACAGTTGTAGGTGGTTATTTTTTAAGGCTTAATGCGAAATCACCTTTAAAACCGATGCCGCTTGCTAGCGAAGGGTATTGTTTAGATCGTGTTCATGGTTATCTGCTAAGCCCTGTTTTTTATGCTCTTTATATGCTTTATTGCATGGAACTTGATCATTCTCCGATTTCTTTTCATTTTACATCGACTAAGGTCATGGAAAGATGTTCCTCTTTGCTAAGTGGGGAAGCGCTTCCAAAGAACTTGGTAGAGGAATCTATCTGTTTTTTATGTAAACTTTTACCTAAAGTAGAAATTTTATCTTGTATAAAGGGTCCTTTTTTTGAAAAAATGCAAAGTAGAATGTATTTAGTAAAGCACCATAATATAAATGAATTGATTTCATTAGACTTTGAGATAATTGCCAGGTCTCTTTTAATTGTTGAATCCTAAACTAGGTGAAATGTATGTTTTTTTTGCATTTTTTGAGTTTGTTTTCTATAGCTCTATTTGCTTTTTCTTGCTCTAGTACAACTCAGAAAAAGTCTCCATTTGTTTACGATTTACATCTTTTTTCTGATCAAGATTCTCAGAAAAACGCTGTAATTTGTTTTCATGGATTTGGAGGAGACTATCGAATAGGTAATACAGTAAAACCTTTTTTTTTAGAAAAAGCTACAGTTATTAGCTTTAATTTTCCAGATTATGGCAAAAGTTCAGGTTTTTTAGATAAAGAACAGACTTCTTTTGGAACAATAGAAGAGATACTTCCAGCTCTATATGTTTTAAAGCAAAGTATTGTTGATAAGGGCTTTAATCGTGTTTGTCTTTATGGATTTTCGGCAGGAGGGGCTGCTTTAATCAATTGTTTATCCGTCCTTAACTCTTCTTCTTATGATAAAGAACTTAAAAAAATAGGAATCCTAGCGCAAGATAAGAAAAAAATATTAGAAGTTATTTCTCAGGGGGATATTATTTTAGATACCCCACTAAAATCAATTGATGAAATAATAGCTTTGTATGGCATGACGCCAGAGCTTGCAGTAATTGGTCTAAGATATCAGGAAAATGGAATGGATCCGATAGAAAGTCTAAAAAAATGGAATAATCTTTTTTTAAATATTCTTGTTCATTTTCAGGTTCCGGATAAAATTGTATCGAATCGGGATGATGAACTATTTATTGAACTACTAAAAAAACACAACGGCGGGAAAATAAGTGTTTTGATAGGGAGTGATACCGGGCATAGCCTTCCCCATTATTCACTTTGGGATTACTATCTGAAAAACCCCAACTGTTTTTAACCTGATTCGAGATCTCGGATAGAAGGTAGATTTATGATAATAATTCCACTTTTCCCTAAGGAATCGATCAAACTTTTTTTAGGATCGGTTGAGAAATCTCTAGGATTCTTGGCTATTTGAGACAAAACTTGAGTAATAGCTTTAGCTTGTATTTCTGAGAGGTTTTTATGGACAGTATTAACTAGGGCTTTAAGATATTCCTTAAAATTCTGTTGGTATGATGCTTCGATAGATGATTTATATGTAGCATGAATGCAAAAAATATATTCTACTTCAGTCGCGTAAGCAATGAGCTGTGCTTTTGTGTTTTCTTGAATGAGTCTTTGCAAGACTTTTTCAATTGCTTCAAAGAGATTACTTATTTGGATTTTCCTGTCTAAAAGCTGTTCGTTAATGAAAGAAAGGGCTTCAGAGGCTTCTCTTTCAACATATTTAGGAAGGTAATCACCACCCGCATTTGAAATTTGGGAAATTCTCATGATTTGAGATAGAAGTCTAAAGGTGTCTGCGTAGGCTTTTGGCGATGCTAGAGAGCGCATAAGCCAAAAATACAGTTCTTCGGCAATGATATGTAAATTGAATTCGTGGCTAAATTCTTGCTTTTCCATTAGCTCACCTCCCGTTAAAATAGAAATTAAGGAATCTGACTTAATATCTTTAAAAAGATGTAAGTTCTTTGTTTCCGGCTTTTTGTGTAATTTGTTTTTTTATTGTGCAATCGGCTCTAGTTGGTTTAAATAAATGTATTCGCTCTAAGTTGTATTATACAATAAGATTAATATTTAAATTAGTTATTTCTTTAATTATTAGGTGCAAAGTTAAAATTTCCTAATTCTAAAAAGTATAAATTTCCGTTTATTGCAATAACTAACATGTGTAAATGCCGTAATTAGGAGGCTTTATGAACGGAGTTATTATCATGACAGAAAAAGACCTGGAAAAGATAAAAATCATGCAACTTTTACTGAAAAAGTTGCTGACGCAGGAGCAAGCAGCTAAACTGCTAGATATTACCGAACGTCAAGTTCGTAATATTTTTAAGAACTATAAAGAGTTTGGTGGTCAAGGAGTTATATCAAAGAAAATCGGAAAGCAAACTAATCATCAATTGTCAGAAGATATTAATTCAGAAGATCTAACGTTTATAAGAGCAATATATCATGATTTTGGACCTGCGCTCAGCATGGAAAAGTTGGATGAAGATCTCAGAGGAATCTATTCGCAAACTAATGATCGCCAATAAATTGTGGATTCCTAAGGGGGGGGGGTGATCCAGTCATCCATCGAATGAGACCTAGAAGGCTTTTTTTTTTTTTGGATAGTTAATTCAGGCAGATGGATCAAAACACCATTGGTTTGAAGATAGAGGACCAGAATGCACTTTAATTGTTTTAATCCCTAACTCCGCTAAAAGTTACGTAATAGCCAACAACCTAGCTTGTTGAATAACTTTTTTTGTTTTATTGGTAATTTCTTCTTGATGCCACTTTACTCCGTTGATTTTGATTTTTTTACGTGCGACAGATGGATCAATATATCCTTGATCGAAAACTTTGATAGTAGTTCTTGTTTTACAAGAAGTTTTAGAATATCCAATTCGCCAATAAGCAAGGAAATCAAAGTTCACCCTTTTGACGAATGAAATTGGGGTAATTATATACTCTTCCAGCTATTGTTTTTGATCTTCCAGAAAGCCTTTCATTCCTAATTTATCTGCTTGGGATCCTCATCTGAGGAAGCTTGATCGATAGAGGCTTGAATTTTTGTGAATTTTTCTAATAAAAACATGACTATCAAAGACGTATGGGTGCTCCTCACATAAAAAAGTCAGGATATCATAGCATGGTTGTTTTTTTACGCACTATTGCCGGAAGAACACATTTCTTGAAATTAATTTTTGAATTTCTTTAGCCAAACCTCTTTTATCTGAAATATTGCTAAGGATGTCGCAACCATTTTTTAAAATTTCAAAAGAACTAGTTAGACCACTCATTTCTTTAGCTAGTTCTATAGGGCTAGGCAATCTTTCATTTCCTAATAAACGTTTAAAATCCGCATTGCAATAAGTTGTAGGATTTTGCCTCGCGTGCATAGCTAAATGTAAAAATTCTGGAGTTAGTGATCCATTTTGCACAATTTCCGCAATTCCTAGAAGCTCTTCAGGAGAGATGTGTAGCTCTAAAGCGTTTTGGTTAAGCTCTCGTACAAAATCGCTGATTGATATTGAATCCCCAGCAATATGGATAATGGATGGAATAGATTCTACTGAATCTTCTCTTGCACACAACAAAGACATATTAGCCAATCCAAAGCTAGCCAGGTTGTAAGAAACGGGTTGGAAAAAATTATCTCCGCCTTTTAAGTGTATACTAATAGGGAGAAAAGACCCAATTCCTGCCATATGGCCTACATGTATTTTACTTGATGTTCTATCTCCTATAAGAGCATCTAAACGACTAATTTTCACATTCTTTAATTTCATTAACTCTTCCTCAGCCTGTAACTTAGTAGCTGCGTAAGGGGTATGATTACCAATTCCATGGATTTGAGTAGCGGTTGTTGAAAGCTGGATAAAAGGAATGCCTTCATCTTTAGCTGCTTTTGCAAGTCGAAGAGGCATTTTTACATTAACAGATTGCATCTGATCCCTATCACCTTCACTGACAACTGCAGCATTTACTATCACCTTAATCTTCGACTTACGCAAAGCTCTACGCATTTCCTCTTGCGAAGCTGTTGATATTTCACGAGAAGATCCAAATACATCCATTCCTAATTTCTGTATCATAGGTCCCATTGTTTGTCCTAACCGGCCTGCAGCCCCAGTAACTAAACAATTCAAAGAAGACTCTGTTCGAACGCTTAAATTTCTGCCAATATTACAACTGAGCCTATTAATCATAGTTCGCCTTTTGCTGTGTTGTTTACTGGTCCATTTAATGTTTATAATGTTTATAATTTAAATTTTAAACTAAAAATGATTTAATTTAAACGTTTTCATTTAGCTTGCTTTTTATTACTATTTGTTTTAATTTGTTTATTATTAAACGAAAATTATCTGTTTTTTTAATAAACATCTTATTTTCAGTATGTAATATAATCACAGAGATTGGATCGTTTTGCCTGCGATAAATTCGTAACCCGTCAGACCTCCTTTATTTCAAAAAAATCTAAATAATTTATTGTGCGCCAAGAAGCGTACATAAACTAACTGCATGAAAAAGCAGTCGGAGCAAGGGGCACCCACCCGCTCTGTAGCAAGTCTTGGAGCTCTGAAGGTAACAACAGGGTTTAAGCGTAGATATGGGAGATTATTAGGCCGTAATCCGAAAGGGTAAACTGATTGAGCCTCGAAAATTACAATGAGAAGGGTCGATGTTTTAATTTTGACGGAAGACAACATCGGCCGACTCGAAATAGGGAATGAGTCAGCTGACACTCCGGGGTCTGAGAGCATGGGATGAGAATCAAAAGTTTACGTATGAACTTGGAATATCCACAAAGGCGCCTTGAACATGGTTTAGGTGTCTTTGGACACGTATAAAAGCGAGGAAGAAGAGAAAGCCTTAGGCGGGTGTCAGATGGATCATACTAGCAAAGAAACCAGTAATGATGGTGGAGGAAAGGATCCTCGGTAAATATTAACCCTAGTAAAGGAGATGTTATGGAGACTACAGGGCTTCAATTAATAACGAGAACAAAACTGAACAGGATAGTCTGGTTATCCCAGAAAAACAAAGAAATACAATTCAACAATTTGATGAATGTTTTCAATATAGAGTCGCTAAGAGAATGTTTTAATAGGATGGATGGAAAGAAAGCGATTCGAATAGACGGTGTAAAGAAAGAAGTCTAGGCCAAAGATCTAGATGGAAATCTTCAAGCGCTAGTAAAGAGAATTCATGAAATGGGATACGGACCAAACCCTGTCAGGGAGGTGCTTATTCCAAAAGAAGGAAGCCGTAGAGCCATGAGGCCTCTAGGGATTAGCAATTTTGAAGACAAAATCTTTCAAATGATGCTGCAGAAGACTCTTGAAACTATCTAGGAACCTCTTTTCTTGGAGTGTTCCTACGGGTTCAGGCCAGGGAAGAGTTGCCAGGATGCAATTGAGGATCTATC
>CAMDHO010000019.1 GCA_945898205.1 Chlamydia trachomatis
TTTGGAAAGTCTTTTGAAGAAAAAGATCCAGCTTGCTTTCGTGTTAAAGAACTAGTTTCCCCCTCTGGGGAAAATTCAGAGCCCATAGTCACCCATCGATTTTTCTATGACATTCCGAATAAGAAAACGACAGTACTCGATCCGCATGATGTCCCAACAGAATACTACTGGAACGACGATCTCAGACTCATTAAAATCAACAGATTTGCAAAACAGGGATCTTTATATAATCAAGAACGATTTATCTGGGGAGCTAATGGGTCGAAGGATTCCTCCAACCTTATTTGTAAAATCATCCTCGATGAAAAAGAAAAGCCGATTTCGGCTTTGCGATATACCTATGACTCATATGGGAATGTTGAAAAAGAAACGTTTTATGGGAATCTAACAGGCGAAGGAGATCCTTTGCAGTTAGATTCCCAAGGATTACTTGTTGAGTCTGCTATTGAGAGTTACTCTAAAGAAAGTTCCTATTCACAAGATGGAAAAAACCGTCTTCTTTTTCAAAAAGAAGAAAACGGCCTTTCTGTATCCTATACATATTTTGGAAACACGCCCCTTCTAGAAACTCAAGTTCAATATGCAGAAGGGATTCCACAAAAACGCAGGCATTATTTATATGATAAACGAGGGATCCTCTATCAAGATACAACAGAAGATCTTCAAGGGAATTTATATATAGTCTTAAACCTTATTAATAAAGATTCTTCATCCCCCCGTAAAAGTCATTCAGTTTATGAATATCCTAAGATTCCCATGGTTATAGATGAAACCTTTGGAAAGGGCCATGCGAATCAATTGCTTAGAAAAACAGTTCTTTCCTATACAGAGGGAGGGAGGGTTTTACAAAAGCAAGTTTTTGATAAAAATGGATCTTTAGGAACATCCGACTCTTATTCATACTCTAAAGGATGCCTTTCTTCTGAAACCAATATTTTAAACTATAAGGCTACTTCCCACTATGACGCTTTAAATAATCGTATAAGCCATACAGTTTTTGGAGGGCGATCCTCTACAGAAACTAGATATGACCTTGTCAACCGCCCCTTTTTATCTAAAGAATCAGGAGAAGGCTTGAGCCTTACTCATGAGTGCAAGTATAACGCTAAAGGACAAAAAATAGAGTCGTATGACTCCTATCACAACAAAACAGTTTATGAGTATGACTCTTTTGGTCATCCCATAAAAACCTATCTTCCATCGGGTGGTGTGACCACTTCTGGATATGACTCTTCTGGCAACTTGATTTCGTTTAAAGATGCCGTCGGTAATAGAACGACAACTCTTTATAATGCCTATGACAAACCCCTTCACATTCAGCATCCCAATGGTTATGTTGAAACTTTCTTCTACAACAAAAATGGAACTTTAAAAAGTTATGTGGATCAAGAAGGACTCGAAACAACTTATACCTATGATGTTTTTGGAAGAGTCTTAAGTAAAAGAACTCCTTTTTCAGAGGAAAGCCTTACATATGACAGTTTCAATATCCTTACAGAAACCGATGCAGAAGGACATGTTACTGTCTATGAATATGACTCGCTAGGAAGAAAAATCTTAGAACAAAATGGAGAAGAATCTCTTCAATATGCTTATGATAGTTTTGGAAGGTTGCATCGAATAACCTCTGGAGATTTTTCTTTACTCAAGTTCTATAATCAACTAGATCAGCTCATAGAAGAAAAGAAGGTAGATGCTTTAGACCATCCCTTTGAAACTGTCTCATATAAATATGACGCTTCTTGCAATCTAACCTCTACTATAACAGATGTCGATGGAAAACGCTCAGAAATCCGCACTGAATATGACGCCTTTAATAGAGTAAAGGCTCAAATAGACCCAGAAGGCCATAGCACAACTAGAACATATGACGACCAGAGTCACAAGCTAACTATAACGGATCCTTTAGGCCTACAAACTGTTGAATCCTTCAATCCCGAAAATACCATCACTTTTCTTGAAAAATACTCTCCTCAAGGATCCCTTCTTCTTACAGAAAGCTACTGTTATGATTTAAACCAAAATCTTGTCCAAAAAAAGAGCACAAGTCCCACTCTTGATCAGCCAATTTTGACGTGTTGGGATTATAATGAAATGAATGCGCTCATTCTTTTAATAGAAGGAGCTGCTACTCCTGAAGAAAAGACAACTTGTTATTCCTATACACCTAATGGATTGCCATATCAAATTACTAAACCAGACGGTGTTATTTTAACCCATACATATACGCCTATTGGAACTCTTGAAGAGCAGATTTCTTCTGATGGAACCATCCACTACAGCTATATCCATGATAAAATAGGTCTTTTAAAACAAAGCACCAACCAGCTAACAGGGGATGTTTTTTTTAGATCCTATACGCCGCAGGGCAGGCTTTTAAAAGAAACCTTGCCAGGAGGCCTTTCCTTTACAAGTTCCTATGATTATATGGGACGAAGAAGCCGGCTAATACTTCCTGATCAGTCCGCTATTTCTTATGACTATGACGCTCTTTATCTTCGAAGTGTATCCCGATTTAAAAACGGTCAATCCATTTACACCCATAGATACACATCCTACGATCTATCAGGGAATCTCTTAAAAGAAATCCCTATTATAAACGTTCCGACCTCTCATCAATATGACGTAGTCGGAAGGCATACACTAATCCATTCTGATTATTTTTCAGAGCAGCTAACAGCCTTTGATGCGGCTGGCAATGTTTTAACCAAAAATCGCAATCAACAATCCTTTTCCTACGATTATGATGCTTTATATCAGTTAACCTCTGAAAAAGATCACTCATATGAGTATGACGCTTTACATAACCGTCTTAAAAAAGATAAAAGCGCATTTACAGTAAACGCACTCAATCAAACCTCTGAGCTGTCTTATAACCTTTCTGGGAATCCCACTTCATGGAAAGGAAAAAAACTTTCTTACGACGCATTAGATCGCCTTATTTCAGTAGAGGACGCAGAGCAAAAAACCCTATATACCTATGATGCTTTTCATAGACGCCTTTCTAAAAAAACATATATAGAAAACTCTCTTACAGCAGATCTGTCTTATCTCTATGACGATCAAAATGAAATCGGAGCCTTTGATAACTTATTACAAAAGTTTATAGAGGTTCGCATTCTTGGAAACTCTCCTCATGCAGAAATAGGCTCTGCCATTGCCTTAGAGCTTTATGGCAAAATCTACATGCCTATCCATGACCTTCAAGGAAACATAGCTGTTCTTATCAACTTCTTAGATGGCTCTTTAGAAAACTACTCTTACTCAGTTTTTGGAGAAGAGGAAAAAATGTCCTCCCTCCAAAATCCATGGCGTTTTTCTTCTAAACGCGTAGATCCAGAAACAGGATTTGTCTATTACGGTAGAAGATACTATCTTCCAGAGCTGGGTAGATGGCTGACTCCGGATCCCCTAGGACTAGAAGCTGGATCTAATCTCTACGCCTTTGTCTTGAATGCTCCCCTTACTCATTTTGATCTCTATGGGCTCATGATGGAGGCAATAGAGTCTCCGGAGCTTGCAAGCAATCATGTAGTTTTAACTCGTTTTGGTCTTTGTCCCCAGTTTGGGGAAGGGCCGCGTCCTCAAGAATCCAGCACATATACTGTGGGGTCGAAAGAAATACCCAATTGCTTTAGTATCTTTATTAATGGAATTGAGACGAATTTACAAGAATCTAAAAATTATGCCAAAATCATTAGTGACCATGGAGACGGAATGAAAGTACACGGGATCCACAATGTGGCAACGCTTTCATCTGCCGCTTTAGGAGTGTTTGGAAAGCAAAGAATGGCTTCAGATCTCTTAGCAACAACTTGTAAAAGATTTCTTGATCTCTATCCAAAAGGAAACCAAAAAGCATTTATCACCTGTCATAGCGATGGAGCTACTCTCGTGTATCAGTATTTAAAAAGGTGGGACTCAGATATCCAGCAACGATTTATGGTCTTGGCTATAGCACCGGCCACAATCATTTCAAAAGAAATTTGCTTTAAATCGAATAATTACATGAGCAAAAGAGATTTTATTCCTTTAATGCGCTGCGCAGGAGCTTTAGTTTGCTATGGGCCTATCCAAGATCACTTTTTTCCTAATTACTCCTTAAAGCATTTTAATGAATTAAAGTTTCTATCCCCACATAAAGGAACAAAGTTGATTGATCATAATTTTGATAGTCCTACTTTTAAAAATGAGATTAAAAATTCTACCGAAAAATATTTTAAACTAAATGGAGAGCTCTAATGGGATTAAAAAAAACTTCTTTTATTTCTATTTTGTTTTTTTTAATGATGGGATGTGTCCAATACTCGAGCCATGAAATCTTAGCCGATAGAATAATCAATCAGACCTCTAACCAGTTAGAAAAAGAAAAAGATTTAGTCTGCTCTGGAACTGGAGGGCAAATGATGGGAGACATTCAAGTAATGGACATCTCATTTCAATATTTTCATCTAGTAAATCTTGAAGAAGCCAGAGAACTTCTTGTGTATGTAATCCGAACCTTTTTGAAAAACATCAACGATAATAAAGAAATACGGCCCTATTTACATAACTATCCATTTACTACAAAAAACATAGAAATAACGATATGGAGTTACCAACCGGATGGGTATGAGCCCGCTCAAGGGAAGATACAATGTCTTGCGCTTGAAAATGGGATGCTAAAATATAAGCTTGTTGCTCCTAGCGAATTCGCTACTTGGCCGATTTTGCATAAAGAAACTTATGAAGAAGCTTTAAAGGTTTTAGCAGAAAAACCATGAGATTAAAAAAAACTGCTTTTATTTCTGTTTTGTTTTTTTTATGATGGGATGTTCTCAGATAGAAGACTATGAAGTCTTAGCAGATGGGGTAATCAATCAAACTACAAACCAGTTAGAAAAAGAGAAAGATCTGTTCTGTGTTGGAACTGGAGGGCAAATGATGGGAGATATTCAAGCTATGGAAATCGTACTTCAATATTTCCATCTAGTGAATCTCGAAGAATCTAGAGAACTTCTTGTGCATGCAATCCGAATTTTTTTAAAAAACATCAACGACAATAAAGAACTAAGGCCTTACTTACATAACTATCCATTTACTACAAAAAACATAGAAATAATGATATGGATACTTCAGCCTGATGGGAATTATCCTCCTCAAGGAAGCATTGAATTCATCGCGCTAAAAAAAAATATTCTCAGTTATAAACTTGTAGAACCAGCCAAGTTTGCTGACTGGCCAATTCTTCACGAGGAAACTTATGAAGAAGCTTTAAAGGTTTTAGCAGAAAAACCATGAGATTAAAAAAAACTTCTTTTATTTCTATTTTGTTTTTTTTAATGATAGGATGTTCTCAGGCGGAAGATTATCCAACTTTAGCAAGGCAAGTCCGATCGCAAACTGCCAACCAGTTAGAAAAAGAAAGAGATCTGTTCTGCGTTGGAACTGGGGGGCAAATGATGGGAGACATTCAAGCGATAGAACTTGAATTTCAATATTTTCATCTAGTGAATCTCGAAGAATCTAGAGAACTTCTTGTGCATGCAATCCGAACTTTTTTAAAAAACATCAACGACAATAAAGAACTAAGGCCTTACTTACATAACTATCCATTTACTACAAAAAATATAGAAATAACAATATGGATACTTCAGCCAGATGGCCATTATCCCCCTCAAGGAGACATAAAATGCATTTATCTTGAAGATGGAACTCTAAAATATGAACTTGTTGCACCTGAAAAATTTACTCCTCGTCCAGTACTTCACGAAGAAACTTATGAAGAAGCTTTAAAGGTTTTAGCAGAAAAACCATGAGATTAATGAAAAACACATTTATTACTGTTTTTTTTGCTTTAATGTTTGGATGTTCTCAAGCAGAAGACTATCCAACTTTAGCAAGGCAAGTCCGATCACAAACTACAAACCAGTTAGAAAAAGAAAAAAATCTGTTCTGTGTTGGAACTGGAGGGCAAATGATGGGGGATATTCAAGCTATGGAAATCGTATTTCAATATTTCCATCTAGTGAATCTCGAAGAATCTAGAGAACTTCTTGTGCATGCAATCCGAACTTTTTTTAAAAACATCAACGACAATAAAGAACTAAGGCCTTACTTACATAACTATCCATTTACTACAAAAAACATAGAAATAATGATATGGATACTTCAGTCTGATGGGAATTATCCTCCTCAAGGAAGCATTGAATTCATCGCGCTAAAAAAAAATATTCTCAGTTATAAACTTGTACAACCAGCCAAGTTTGCTGACTGGCCAATTCTTCACGAGGAAACTTATGAAGAAGCTTTAAAGGTTTTAGCAGAAAAACTATGAGATTAATGAAAAACACATTTATTTCGGCTACCGTATGCTTAATCCTTTCTTGTTGTGAAATTCCAAATCATACAAGTCCAAGATATGTAACATTGTCAGATGAAATACTTCATCAAACCGCCCAACAACTAGAAAAAGAAAGAGAATTAATCCCTATAGGAAACATGGGGCAAATGATGGGAGACATTCAAGCTGTAGGGCTTGAATTTCAATATTTTCATCTAGTAAATCTCGAAGAATCTAGAAAGCTTCTTGTATATGCAATTCAAATATTTTTAAAAAATATTAACGGTAATAAGGAAATACGTCCTTATTTACATGAATATCCTTTTAATACAAAAAACATAGAAATAACGATATGGATCTACCAACCAGATGGTTATGAGCCGGCCCCTGGAAATATACAATGCGTTACTCTTAGAAGCAATACACTTTTATATAAGATTGCTACACTTAATAAATCGGGTGACTGGCCAATTCTTCACGAAGAAACTTATGAAGAAGCTTTAAAGGTTTTAGCAGAAAAACCATGAGATTAAAAAAAACTGCTTTTATTTCTGTTTTGTTTTTTTTATGATGGGATGTGTCCAATACTCGAGCCATGAAATCTTAGCCGATAGAATAATCAATCAGACCTCTAACCAGTTAGAAAAAGAAAAAGATTTATTATGCGTTGGAACTGGAGGGCAAATGATGGGAGATATTCAGTTAATGAGAATGTCATTTCAATATTTCCATCTAGTAAATCTTGAAGAATCTAGAGATCTGCTTGTGTACGCAATCCTCTTCAAGGCGGTGATGTGCTGTGTTCTATAACGTCGATAGTGCAAATAGTCCAAATAGTCCAGTTTATCTGGACATTGGGGGAATTTGCATAGATGCCATAAATTAAAATAGTATAAGATGCTACTTATCGTTCTAGAGGTTCTTTATGCTAGCAATGCTTTTCCAAGATCATAAAAAGCTTCCAGCTATTTGGATAGAAAAAAAGAGCCTTACTTATCAAGAGCTCTTTGTTAAAATAGAGATTCTTGCTTTGAGTTTGACTCAACAGGGGATTAACTCTAGGCACCGAGTTGCTTTTATAGCTGAAACGAATCTAGATTCCATTTTACTTTTTTATGCTTTGCTTAAAATTGGGGCAAGTCCGTGCTTGTTGAGTACAAGAATTCCTGTAGAGAAAATTCCTGATTATCTTAAACAGTCTCAGTCCTCGTTTTTTTTAGATTGTAAAACGCATTCAGTGCAACAGTGTGCAGTAAATATAGATCCAAAAGAAAATGCCATTCTTATTTTTACATCAGGAAGCTCGGGAGTTCCTAAGTTAGTTTCTTTAAAAGTAGAGCATTTTTTAGCAAATGCACAAGGAGCAACTTCAAGATTATGTCTTACTAAAGAAAGTTGTTATCTGCTGACAGTTCCCTTATTTCATGTGAGCGGTCTTACTATTCTTTTTCGTTCTTTAATAGTTGGAAGTTCGATAGCCTTTACTTCAAATCTTTTAGAGGGCCATGCATTAGCTTCTCATATTTCGTTAGTTCCTACGCAACTTATTAGAGTTTTAGAAAAAGACTGCTTTTTTCCTCATTTAAAATGTGCTTTGGTTGGAGGCGCTCAGATTTCTGATAGTCTTGTTCAAAGCGCTCTTCACAAAAAAATCCCAATATGTCTTACCTACGGGATGACGGAAATGGCTTCTCAAATCACCATGACTTCTTTAGGAGATCCGCTTTTACCTATACATATGGGAAAGCCATTAGCAGGCAGGGAGGTGACGCTAGCATCAGATGGAGAGATTTTAGTGAAAGGTACATCTCTTTTTTTAGGGTATGACTCTTTATTAGGAGTTCAAAAAACATTACAGGACGGGAACTGGTTTGCAACCGGAGATCGAGGGGCTTGGGACAAGAAATTTAATTTAGAATATAAGGGGAGAAAGGATAATTTGTTTATTTCTGGAGGCGAGAATATCTACCCAGAATCTATAGAAGAAGCGTTAGGGACAATTCCCGGGGTTCTTCAGGCGATTGTTGTTCCTTTAGAGGATAGGGAATTCGGTCAAAGACCGGTAGCTTTTATTCATATGCAAAATAAAATGCTGAATAAGGCAGAGTTTCACGAGAAACTCTCTGCTCTTCTTCCCAGGTTTAGTTTACCTATTCATTTTTTGCCATTTCCTTTGGGATTAGTAGCCAAGAGCTTTAAACTCAAAAGGTCGGAATTGAAAATGTGGCTACAAAGTAATTTCCTTCAGTAAATCCCGAATTTCGGAGGGGATTTCTGAGGATTTTTCATCGCCTTGTTTTATAAAAGCATGTACGATTTTTACTCGGCCAGCTTCTCTAAAATCGGGGACTATCCTTATTATACTATCTATAGAAAAGGATCGATTCCCTATATGAGAAAGAGATAGTTCAATAGAAATAGTATCTCCAGCTTTAAGGGCCGCTTTATAATCAGCTTCGGCATGAACAATCGGCATGAAATAGCCCTTAGCAAAGATTTGGGATAAAGAAATGCTTTTTTCATTTAGAAACATTTCAAATGCTTCTAGAGAATACTGAAATAGAGATGTAAAGTAAATGACCCCAGTAGCATCAGTTTCTTTTAAAAAAATAGATCGGGAATGAGTAAACATTAAGGCTCCTTATATAAAAAAAAATATAAATTTTTTGTGGGCAGATAATTCTTAAAATACTTACAATGAGTGAAGGAAATTATTAAATTCTATCTTTTTTTTATTTTTAACTCTTTTTTCTTCTTTGCTTCATTGTGCTAAAAATGCCCGTTTTCTATAATTGCAACCTTTAGCTGATTTCAGCCAAGGATAAAGCGTATGAGTCAAATACTTCCTGTAATATCGTCTGAACAAGAAATAGACACGATTTGTTTGGCAGAGCATCAGTCTCAAGAGCTGCAGCTCCTGGGGCAAATGGAGCTTATCAAGCAAAATTTAGAGGAAGGTTGTAATTTTTTTGCAGAAGCATGTGCGCTTAAGCCAAATAATCCGAAACTTTACTTTGAGCAAGGAGTTTCTTTATTCGAATTTGGAACGGAGGAAGGAAAGGAAAAGGTTTTATCTCTTGCTAATAAAAAGTTTAAAATAGCAACGACGCTTTTTTCTGAGTATTTTGAAGCTTGGTTTTTTTGGGGAATGACTTTATCTTACCTGGGTAAGGCCTGTCAAAAGCATCATTATTTTCTTGAAGCTAAAGAAAAATTGCAAAAGGCAATGAATCTTAGTTTAGGGCAGTCTTCAGAGGTTCTTTCTGATTTATATAGAGAATATGCTCAAGTTCAAATGGAAATAGCTAAAAGATCTAAAGAAGCTCATGATTGGTATCTTTCTATGGATGCTTTTGAGAAATCTACCGCATTAAATAACCAAATGGAACCTGATTTTTGGAACCAATTCGGGTCGGCTTGCTTTTCTTTAGCAACTCAAGTTAATGACATTAGATTGTGCGTTAAGGCAATACATAATTTTAAGCATGCAATTACGTATGAGTTAAATAATTATGAAGGATGGAAGAATTTAACTTTTGCTATGAGTTTTCTTTATGAATCTACTCATGATGAAGATCATTTTTCCCAAGCGAATGATTGCTTTGGAACCTGTGTTCGCATGCATCCTTTGTCTGATAGTATTTGGGTAGAATGGGCCTTTTTTCTTTGTAAAAGCGGTCGAAATGTCTCCGACTCAAGACGGGTTCAGTCTGCTGTGGAAAAGTGTATTAGAGCGAGCTCTATTAATGATTCAAATCCACTTATTGCGATATGCTTAGGAGAGTCTTTAGCTTTACTAGGAGAGTTAACTGAAAAAATAGAGTATATTAGAAATGGGCAGGATAAACTTTTAGAAGTTGTAGAATCCAATCCAGGGGAACCACGAGCTTGGATGGCTTTGGGTGAAAGTTTTATTTCTATGGGTAAATACTTTAATGAATATGACTATATCTACCAAGCTATTGAAAAGTTCCAGCAAGGCCTTTCTCTTAATAGAACTTGTCATGATTTGTGGTTTTCTATGGCTAAAGCTTATTCTCTTGTTGGCGTTATGTTGTCAGATGTTGAATCGCTAGAAAAAGCTGAAAGCTTTTACCTTAAAGCTATTAATTTATATGCGAGATCGAGTTACTATCATTTTGAATATGCGGCTTGTTTATCTAAATTAGGGGAGCTTTGCCAGGAAGAGCGCTTTTTTGAAGCGTCCATTAAAGAGTTTGAGCAAGTTTTACAGATGCAGAAAAATGCAATTTATTTACATCCCGACTGGCTATTTGAATATGCAAAAACACTGGATCTATATGCTGAATTCTTTGAAGAAGAGTCCTATTATCAGAAAGCTATAGAAATTTTTTCTCACATTTTGATGATTGATCCTGATTTTCCTCAAATACATTACCGTTTGGCGCTGGCATATTCGCATTTAGGGGAACTAACAGGAGAAATTGAGCCTTTTTATAGATCTTTGCACTCTTTTAAGTTAGCGGCTAAGCATGAAGAAGAAAATGATCAAATTTTAGTGGACTTAGGAGTGACTTTGATCAATATTGCTCAAAATTCTAGCGATAGCTTAGAGATCGAGATTTGTTATAGAGATGCTGAAGTTAAACTTATTCAAGCTATTAAGGCTGGAAATTTACAGGGATATTATCAACTAGCTTGTCTTTTTTCCTTGATAGGCGAGTCTGAGAAGTCTTTGACATTTTTAATGAAAACAGATTTTTTTAATGCTCTACCTGATATAGAAGATCTATTAGAAGATGAGTGGCTTGATCATGTTAGGTGTTCAGATGGTTTTCAAGAGTTTTTGAACTATTTGGAAAAAAAATCACACCAGCATGAAGAGCTATAATGCATTTCTAATCAACCCACGTGCTAACTCTTTTTGAATTCGATCGGAGGATTTAGTGCTGACAAAGGCTTGTTTAGAAAAATGGGGCCATTTAGAAACAGCTTCTTTAACCTGATCTATTATGCTTAATGCTTTTTGAGGTTGAATAGAGGCAACTTCTGCTAGTTTTAAAAGATGTGAAATTTTAGGATTTTTCCCTTCCCCCATGATAGTACTGTGATGCTCGCCTCCAGGACCCGAAGAAAAAATCAAGTCATAAGAGGGAGAAATACGCCATGTGCCATTTTGATCCATCAAAAAAGAAAAATTCTTCGAATGGTCATCTCGATTATGTGCCAGTACATTAAAAACAGCATTGCGGAACTGCTTTTCACACTCTCGAACATCTTTGGTTAGCCACAGAGTAGCCTTTATTAGCATTGTATAATCTACACTTGGAATGCGATGATCTATATGTAATAAACCACTAAAGGTATGCATATGTAAAAAACCAGACTCTTGCCTATCAAATCGTTTGACTCCAAAATATCCTTCCTCCTGTTTTGATTTAAAAAGGTAAGCCTCGGGAACATCCAATCCTGCTTCGATAGCCATCAAATGGTAGGCGTATTCGATAGGCCCTGCATCTTTAGGGTCCAAGGAAGAACGGAATTTTATAATCCAATGATTATTTGAACTGCTCTGATCACTTTCAATTTCAAGTCCTGTCTTATTCGAAGTTAAATTCACTAAAATCTTGGGACGAGCACCTGCTGAAGATCCATTCAAAGCGAGCAACTCATCCACAAATTGATCTTTATCTTGATCCTGAAACTGCAGGCATTCATCAGAAATAATATCCAAATCTTTCTGCCATAGACAATGCCTTTGAGGGATTTCAGGTTCATACATTAAAGCTCCCAGTCCATGACTCCCCACATACCTAAGGCGGTCTAGTGGGGTCATGGAATCCGGATTCATGCCTAGATTTAAAAGTTTTCTATCTAAAAGCAATCTACCCCAGCCGTCGGGCAAGCTATCATTAAAAACACCAAATAGCCCATCAAATATGTAGTCTTCGGAGGCGATAACACCTGGTTTTACTGGAAGTTTAAACGGAGATAATTCAATACCCAGGCCTAAAAAGCTCGGAGCGTATTCAAAAAAAATCTTTCTGTTTACGAGAGCTAAGCGTCCCATAGGAATTGTTGTATGGCCGGAACAGTATTTGACGTGAATAACGTTTATGTGTTGAAAACTCATTTGCGACCCCTTTCGCGTGGTTTTTGTTTAAGAAGATCGTCAAGAGCGGGCAATTCTTCAGGGGAGGTCTGATGAAATGTTTTCATGAAATCGCCTAAACTTCCCAGAGCCAGAGCCAGTTTCAAAAGAGAGTCTAGAGAAATTTTCCCCATTCTTTCAAATTTTTTAAGAACCCCAAGGCTTACTCCTGATCGTTCTGATAAAGTTTGCTGGCTTAAATTAAAATAAAGTCTTTTTTCTTTAGCGGCTGTTGCTATCTGTCTTGAAACTTCTGCAGGAGTCATAAATACTTGAGCCATAATAGTATCCCTTATTGGCTATAATCTATTGTAATAGATACTATAATATCCGTTAATTCTAGTCAATGGATGAAAATGTCATAACGCATGCATCCTAGAATCCCGAAAATTATACATATGAATTCCATAAGTCATTTAAAATAAATAGAAAAACAAGAAAAGCGGCGTCACATACGCCTATGAATGCATTTCCTTTTGGAATAAGGAAAAAAACGGCCAGATAGCACTCGTAAGTGCATTGGAAAGTTAGATCCCTTTTCTGAAGACGTCTGATTCTATCCCATCCTATAAGCTAAGTAAATCCGCTCAAGGCTAAACAGCTAAACCAAAAGGGGAGATAGCCTTTTTGTTCAAGTGTTGCTGCGCGCGTAAGCGTCTAACGAACATACTGGCATGCTGCAAATCAGGGAGCAAGGGATTCTTTAAGCCTCCTATGTCAAAGACAAGGTGTGTTATTAGAGCAAGATTCCTCGACCGTAATGCCGTAGAAGAGCTAGTTCCTGCGTTCTTACTTTGGACTTTACAGGGAGCTAGATTAAAGGTTCCCCCGGTGTTTATTAGAAGATGCCCTGTGTCGCTAGTGTTTTTGCTCATCTTCATACAGCTAGTGCCGGGTGCGCTGGATTGCATGTGGAATCCGGCAGGAGATCCAAGATCTCATCAATGAATCCGTTCCAGATTCTCTTGTGGCGGGATATGAGTCAATTGCAGAGGCTCTTACGTTGCCGGATCCGAGTGATTTTCATATCTTAGATACATCAAACAGTGGCTTTTTCTCAACAGAAAACGGATCTAAAAACACACTTAGAGACGGTTTTATAGAGGGAAATGTAAAATTGAATTAAGAACGTGAAAAGGTTATCAACCCGAAGAAATTAACGCAGGAAATTTTAGAGGTTTCATGTTTTTTTACGGTTTGATTTCGTAGAAGGAAAAGAAGAATTTAAAGAATTTTCTTCAGACTATGACAAGCTCTGTTTGTGATAGAGTTGATTTATATTCAGTGAGCTTGCATAATGTAGCTAGAAAAGAGCTTTTTTAAACTTAAAATAAACAAAAGGACATATTTATGAGTCTTATGCCTACTATAACTCATCCTTATTCTCCAGCTACTGAATTGACTGCTGGCAATAAAATAAATACTATACAAAAGCAAGAGCCGATAGAAATCCAATCGCTAGAAGATAGAACTTCATCATTTGCGAGAGTCGTTTTAAGTGAAAATGGCATTACGAGAGTTTTAGAGGGGAAAGAAGCTGAAGAGTATACAATGGCTGTAATGGCGGATGTAATGGCTAGCATTCTTTTCTTCGGAGCAATAGGATGTTTGCTTGCAGATTCAAGTATGTTAACCTATTTTGAAGATCAATCTAAATTACGAGATGTTTCTCTGGCTCCAAGTGATAGAGTCGAAGAGTTAAGTGATGATTCTTTAGAGGCTTCAAAATCTCCAGTGGCTGCTTCTGCTATTAAAGTTTAGTTGTTAATCGCTCAATAATCTAATAAAAAAGCTCGCTTATAAAAAAGTGAGCTTTTTTATTTTGAGCTGTGAATATTTTGTGTTGGCAGTTGAGGCTTTTTTGTGATAACATCCCTATCGATTTATTTCTTTTGTATAAGGACTTTCGCTATGGATAAACGTTCTCTTCTTTTTGTAGTAGCCCTAACTGTAGGCTTGTTTTTCATCAATCATTGGTTCAATTCGAAAGACTCAGAAAGACGGAGTTCTCAAGTTGCACAGTCTGCTAAAGTTATAGAAAAAGTCTCTCCCATCTTGCAGACTCCTTCACCTGTATTTACTGAGCAAGATGGAGCGTTATATGTTCTTGAAAATGAATTTCAGCAAGTGGTTTTTTCCTCCGTGGGAGGTTCTATTGCAGAAATTAATTTACCTTTTCAGTCAGCTACTAATAAAAAAAGTTTAGTTCTTCCTATAGGATTCGATCGTGTTATGGAGAAAGAGTATCCATATAACGCCCACTATCCTTCAGCGCCTTTTTATAGATGGACAGAGGGTCAATCTTTAAAAGCAGAGAAAACTTCTCTAAGCGGGTATTATCCTCTTTTAAGAAGGAGCGTAGTAGGAATCGGCAATCTTCCTATTTATCCAATGCCAGCACAGAATTTTGCTTTTCAAGTTATTTCGGATTCAGAAGTGTTTTCAGCTCCTACTTATCAACTAACACGTTTTGAGAAAGACCTTATTGAATTTGAATTTTCTGATGATAAAAGAAAAATTACAAAGACATACTCTTTGACTTCAGAAAAGACCCCATATTGTCTCGATGTAGAAATCAAAGTTGAAGGGGATTCGAGAGGGCTTTGGATTACGACAGGAATTCCTGAAGTAGAACTGATATCTGGAAATTTTTCTCCCGTTCTTAAGTATCTTATAAATAAAAATCAAAAAACACAGGTGGAATCGCTTTCCTTGCCAAAGGCTATAGCAACCTACTCTTCGATTCAGCCTAACTGGATGAGTAATTCTAATGGATTTCTAGGTCTTATTATTCAACCTCTTTCCGAAACGGGTGTAGGGTTTAGATCTCGTTATGTTAGTGGATCTTTAGCTCCCACTAGAATTTCTTTGATCGATTCGGCTTATGATGTGTACCCTGTAGACAAGTATCCAGGATATGAATATCTAGTGCCATTGAAAACTTCTCAAGGGTCGACTAAAATTCGATTTTTTGCAGGTCCGTATCAAGACAATCTTTTACAAAATATAGATGTTCTGCTTGCTCAAACAGAAGGGAATCCTAGATTTGTTTCTGCTATGAGTTTTCAAGGTTGGTTTACATTTATTTCAGAACCTTTTGCAAAGTTTCTATTTATTTTAATGAAGTTTTTCTATCAAATCACCCACTCTTGGGGATTCTCTATTATACTCTTAACTGTTGCTTTAAGAGTTATGCTTTATCCTTTAAATGGTTGGTCTATTAAGTCTTCCTTGAAAATGCAGCAAATGGCTCCCTTAACAGCAGCAATTCAAGAAAAGTACAAAAAAGATCCGAAGAAAGCGCAAATGGAAGTGGTAGCATTATACAGAGAAAAGGGCGTAAATCCTTTGACTGGATGCTTTCCTATGATTATCCAAATTCCATTTCTTATCGGGATGTTTGATCTTTTAAAGTCAGTATTTGAGTTAAGAGGGGCAAGCTTCATTCCTGGATGGATAGATAACCTTACGGCCCCAGATGTAGTGTTTTCGTGGAATTATCCGATTTTCTTTTTTGGAACAAGCCTACACCTTCTTCCTGTTTTACTGGGAGGAATTATGTTCTTGCAGCAGAAGATATCCTCTCCTTTACCTAAAAATACAAAGATTCTAACAGAGCAACAAAAGCAACAAAAGCTTATGGGAAATGTTATGGTAGTAGTATTTACGGTTATGTTTTACCATTTCCCATCAGGATTGAATATTTACTGGCTTTCTTCTATGGGGCTTGGAATTGTACAGCAATGGGTAACCAATAAAAAAATGAAGCCGATGATAATTTCAAAGGTGAAATAACTTTTTAAGAGCATTATGCAGGCATGGGAATCTTTCCTAAGAATTTTGCAGCAACATTTCGGGGACGAGACATTTTTAAAATGGGTTCGTCCTTTGAAGCTTATTCATTTCGATGCGTGTAATCTTTATTTAGAAGCTCAAAATTCTTTCCAAATCGATTGGTTTGAAGAGCATGTTCGGGTTAAAGCAAAGAAAGAATTTCTGAACAATAATTTTCGTCCTATTAAAATTCATATTACTTCTAGTGAAATAGAGCCAAGAGAAAAGAAGTTAGTAAAGAAGGTAGATCTTCAAGAAAAGGCTCCTTTCGTTCTTGTTAGAGATCCTCTTTTAGAGGAAATGTCTCGGGAAAGCTTTGTGTTTAGTCCAGCTAATCAAATTCTTGATTCGCTTTTTATAAATCTTATAGAGAAAGAAACGATATATTCAGAATTTAACCCGCTTTTTTTCTATGGAGAATCTTGCTGTGGAAGAAGTCATCTTTTACAAGCTTTTGCAAAAGGGTTCCAAAAAAAGAACTTACGCACTCTTTATGTGAAAGCTGAAACGTTTACTGAAAATGTAATCCATGCTATTCGAAGCAGTAATATGTTAGATTTTCGAAAAGAGCACCGTCATTTAGATGTTCTTATTGTAGACAATATACAATATCTAGCAAAGAAGTCTGCGACTCAAGAAGAGTTCTTCCATACTTTTAATAGTCTTCATGGTCAAGGAAAGCAAATCATCCTTAGTGCGGATTCTCCTCCAGCCTTACTGAGAGATATTGAGCCCAGGCTTATTAGTCGCTTTGAGTGGGGGCTTGTTTTGCCCATTCATAAATTAGAAAAAGAATACCTATTGCAAATGCTGAAGATCCGCTGTAAAAATCTTTCTTTCCTGGTTTCGGATGCTGTTCTTAAATTTCTCATTGACACATTTTCATCGAGTATAAAAGCATTGCAGAAATCACTTGAAGCTTTGATTCTTCGGACATCTAAAACGCCATTTAAATCGATTTCTTCTCAGATGGCAAAAGATATTCTTTATGATTTAATTGAAATGGAAAAAAAGAGAGAGTTAGACCCTCACTATATAGTCTCTTGTGTAGCGAATTTTTTTTCCTTAAATGCAAAAGAAGTGTTAAGTAAGTCTCAGACTCAAGAGTGCACAGGTCCCAGACAAATAGCTATGTTTCTTTGTCGTAAGGAGCTCAAAATGCCATTTATGAAAATTGGAGAATACTTTGAGCGGGATCATTCAACTGTAATGACAAGCGTAAAATCAGTCGAAGAAAAGATCAAAAATCAAGATAACGAAATTATCAAAGCTCTTACGTTAATCAAGCAAAAAATGGTGTGAGCTTTATAAAAGAAAGGCTCTTTTTTTTAAGAGCCTTTGAATGCACGTTATATTTTTATAAAACGATCGCCAGGACGATTTGGCATAGGAAGTGGGGTTGTGTCTTTTGAAGAAGAACCTCTTCCTTCTATGATGTTTTTTGTTTTTTCTCTCCATTTTTCAACAGATTCTACGAAAAGTGGTGCGAAGCGTCGTAAGGAAGATGCATCGGCGCCAAGACCCATTTCAAGAACGCAATGCATTAAAATTAGTTCTTCGAGTACAGCAACACCAACGCCGCCGCCAGCCATTTGTCCGCCAAGCATAGACCCTTCTAGTAGAGCTTCGTAAAGGCTTAATTTCAGCTTGTCATCCTTAGGAAGTCCATCTAAAATTGGAGCATATAGATATAAACGGTCTGAATTAGGTTCGTAGGTAACGTGTAAGGAAAAGGCGTTGTCAATGCCTAAGATACACGTGTAGTTTTCATCTAACACCAACTCTAAATTCAACTCTTTAGCAAATTCTCTTAGATTGGCTTTTGCATTTTCCAATGACATGGAAGATCCTCCTGAAATTACGTTAAATATATTTTTTTCGTCCCTGCTGCTTTGTATAGCAATTGGGGTCTTAGGAACTGAAAAGAAAAATAGCAGTCGATCGCTTAAAAATCCAGCGGCAACTTTAATGAGCTATAAAATTATCATTTTCTTAATCATATCTATTCTATAGATCTATACATGATGGAACGAATTCATTCCACATTTAAAATGGCGGTTAATTTTCCTGAGATAAAAGCTTGTTAAATATATATGATTTTTGTAGCGTAAACTTTTAGTCTTCCAGCGAGCTTTTATATGGTAAAGTCAATTCCTGTGCTTTCTAAAGGGTCTCTGGGGCCTTTTGGAGCTTCAGAGGTTCCAGGCGGTATTAATTTTTCTTTTTTTTCTAGCGAGTCAGATCAAGCTGAAATCCATGTTTTTGTGCCGGGTGAAGCGGATCCTTTTTTTGTCGCATCACTTTCTCCAGATTTATATAAAACAGATTCTATATGGCATGTTTGTATAGAAAATTTAGAAGCCCCTTTCGAGTATTCATATAAGATAGTTAAGAATTTTAATTGGAGCCCTTTACTTCTTGATCCTTATGCTAAAGCTCTTTCTTCACCTATCGAATGGGGTATACAAAAAGACTTTCCTCATAAAGCGCGTTTTTTTTCTGAACCTTCTTTTGATTGGCAAGAAGTAGAAAAGCCTAAAACTCCGTTTAAAGAATGGATCATTTATGAAATGCACGTAAGAGGATTTAGCAATCATCCATCAAGTCTTGTTAAAAAACCGGGTACATTTCTTGGTGTTATTGAAAAAATACCTCATCTAAAAAGTTTAGGCGTTAATGCGATAGAGCTGTTGCCTGTCTTTGAATTTAATGAATGTGAAAATCCATTAAAAAACCCTAATACAAAAGGAGATTTAGTTAATTTTTGGGGATATTCGCATGTGAGTTTTTTTTGTCCTATGCAAAGGTATGCTTCTTCAGAAAAATGGGAAGCCCCCATTCTTGAGTTTAAGGAAATGGTACGAGAGTTACACAGAAATGGCATTGCTGTAATTTTAGATGTTGTTTACAACCACACTGCTGAAAAAGGGGAAGATGGTCCTACGTTTTCTTTTAAAGGATTGGGTAAGAGCGTCTATTATCTACTAGATCCTAAGGGAGAGTATTATAATTTTTCAGGAACTGGAAATGCGTTTAATTGCAATCATCCAGTAGCCTCAAAGCTTATTATAGATTCTCTTGTCTATTGGACTAAGGAAATGCAAGTGGATGCATTCAGGTTCGATTTAGCCTCTATTATGACAAGAGGAGAAGACGGGGAGCCTCTTTCCTCTCCACCTGTATTAGAAGCTATGGCAAGCGAGCCCTCTCTCCAAAATACGCACTTTATTGCGGAAGCTTGGGATGCTGCAGGACTTTACCAAGTAGGTTCTTTTCCTGGAGTAAAGAATTGGTCAGAGTGGAATGGGAAATTTCGGGATGTCACAAGAAGTTTTATTAAAGGAACTGACGGTTTTGTTGGTGATTTTGCAGGAGCTCTTTGTGGATCTCAAAATTTATATTCAAAGGAATCGCCAGAAAGAACTATTAATTTTATCATATCCCATGATGGTTATACCTTGTGTGATTTGGTTTCTTATCAGGACAAGCACAACAAAGATAATGGGGAAGAAAACAAGGATGGGGATAATAATAATCACAGTTGGAATTGCGGAGTAGAGGGCATTACGAGTAATCAAAAGATTCTTTTTTTGAGAAAGAGGCAAATAAAAAATTTTATAGTAGCGGCTATGCTTTCCTTAGGAGTTCCCATGATTTTTATGGGAGATGAGTACTCTCATACGAGAAAAGGGAATAATAATCCCTATTGTCAAGACAATGAACTTAATTGGTTTTTATGGGATTCTTTAGAAAAAAACAGTGAACTGTTTCTTTTTTTTCAGAAAATTATTAAATTTAGAAAAGAGCACAAGAGCTTTTTTTGTCGTGAGTCTTTTTTTACAGATGAAGATATTGTTTGGCATGGAGAAAAAGCCTTTAAACCTGACTGGAGTTCTAGAAAAAGTTTTCTAGCTTATACGTTAAAAAATTCTACCACTAAAGAACGGTTTTTTATTAGCTTTAATGCTCAAGACACTTCCGTCTTACTTCAGCTTCCAAGTTTGGAAAATCAAGTGTGGTCTCAAGTCTTAAATACTTCATTAAGACATCCCTATGATTTTGTCGAAAATAAAGGAGATAGAGCGCATTTTCAATGCTCTTACTTACTAACCTCTTACTCGGTTGTTATGTTTAAATCGGAGAGACTTTAAACATATGTACATTTTAACCAGTGAATAGCTGGGGTTTTAAATCTAGATGTTAGAAAAAGCAATGCAATTATGCTCAAAAATGAGCTTGGAGTTCAATTTGCAGGAGGCCTTTGTTTTGGGGAAAGCAGATGGACAGTATCTCCAAAAATTTCTTGGGTGCGTGAAGTTCGTGTGAAAGGAGAGGATTTTACATCTAAATTTGTAAATACAAATGTACCATTTGTATCAACAGGCTAGTTTGCTAATCGTAACTTGTTATCACCTGGAGTCTTAGTAACAGGTCTTATGTGGGAAGATCGTCTAGCACTAGATCTTTACTATAATGGGGAATTTACTCATGGCTATAGTGACCATAGTTATGGTGGGCAGGTCCGTTTTGGATTCTAAGATTTCTATTAGAGAGTTAAAGCGTTATTCGCTAATTGAGTTTTCCGCAACCTAAAAGGTTTTCTATGTAGTTTGTCTTTTGAAATATTTTATAAGTTTTAAGGAGTTCTTTATGAATTCTTATAAAATTGTAGAAGGCAATAAAGGAGCATATAGTATAGGTCAGCAGACACTTTTAGTGTTTAATATAGTATATTTGGAAGTTGAGCTTTAAATCAAATATAACTATTCTTAAGAGAAGAAAAAGAGGACTAAGCATGCAAAAGCTTCCTATAGGAATTAGTGAATTTCCAGAGTTAAGAGAAACAAATTGCGTGTATGTTGATAAGACAAAACACATCTATTCTATGCTCACAACTAATCGTAGAACCTTTCTTTCTCGTCCCCGTAGGTTTGGCAAATCTCTTCTTGTTTCAACATTAACAGCTGCTTTGCATGGAAAAAAAGAGCTTTTTGATGGGCTTTGGATTGCAACTAGTGATTACTCTTGGAAGCCTGTGGGAGTCATTAGACTTGATTTTTCAGAATTAAGTATAGAAAGTGAAGAAGCGTTTAAGCAGAGTTTATTTCTAAAGCTACAGTCCATTGCAAAAAAGAATAAGATTAAGTTAATTGATGATTTAAATTTAAATTCTGCACTTGGGGAGCTAATCGAGGCTTTATGTGATGTAGATCGTGAAAATCATTTTGAATCTGTTGCCGTCCTTATAGATGAGTATGACTATCCTATTTTACATACGTTGCACAAGCCTCAACTTGCCGTAGAAATTCGAACTATTATGAAGAGCTTCTCTTGCGTTGTCAAGGCTCAGGCAGATCTTGTCAAATTTGTTTTTATAACAGGGGTGAGTGCTTTTAGCAAATCAGGTCTTTCTTCCGGACTAAATAACTTAGATAATCTTACTATGAATAAAGAATTTTTTGATATTTGCGGGTATACTGATGTGGAAGTTGATCGATACTTCAAGGGTCATATAAAAAAATGGGCCGATCTTGAAAAGATATCTTATGAAGAAATCAGGCATCAACTTAAGGTTTGGTATAATGGATACGCTTTTGTCGAAAACTCTTTAACTATATACAGTCCATTTTCATTTACCTGCGCTTTGCATATTACAGAATTACGCAATTTTTGGTTTGAGTCGGCAACGCCGCAAGTGTTACTAGATGAGATGAATAAAAGAGAGGGGGAGTGTAAGCTTCTTGAAATGAGTCAGCTAAGAGGGACTGGAGAGTTGCTACAAACTTTTGAAATTGAAAGTCTTCCTTTAACAGCATTACTCTTTCAGATGGGATATCTTACCATAGAATCTTATGACCCATTGACTAGAAACTATCAGTTAAAGTATCCGAATTTGGAGGTGAACGCTTCATTTCATAGGCATCTTGTAGCTCTTATTACTCAAAAGAAAACAGCTTACATTAATCCTCTTATTGGTGATGTGTATGGCTTTTTAGCTCAAGAAAAAATGGATGAAATGGTTGCTGTTTTAACAACTATTTTAAGTGGAATTCCCTATTCTTTGCATATTGAAGATGAGAGATTCTATCATTCTCTTTTACAAGCAATTTTTTTTGCTGCCGGGATAGAAGTGCAGTCTGAGCGAATGACAAGTATAGGTCGAATGGACCTTGTTTTAGAACTTCCAAACATCATTTACATCATTGAGCTTAAAATAAATCAACCTCCTGAAAAGGGATTAAATCAGATAGGAACTCAAAAATACTATGAACCGTTCCTTCACAAAAATAAAAAGGTTCGAGCTGTTGGGCTTTCATTTCTAAGAAAAAAGACGTCTAAAAATAAAAAAGAAAACAGTAGTTTTTCTATTACCTATGCCGTGATGTCTATTAAATAGTTTTTTGTGTTTGAGTTGGATACTGCTTGCTAGAGAAGTTCCATTATTTTGATCCTAGCAAAAAATTTCAGGGATTTGTTATCCTCTGAGATTAAAAAGGCAAAATGATGAACAAGAAATTTCTGTTTTATATACTTTCTGTAAGTGTTTTATTTGCAAGCTGTCAGAAAGATTCTGATAGGCTTTCAGCGACTTCGCAAAGCCAGGCATTTAAGCCATCTATTGCTATAGCTCCTGTTATAGATCATAGCGAAAGCGGACTTAAGTGGGATCTTTCCGATGAAATTACGTATTCATTAAGCTCTAGGCTCATTCAGAAATGTAAGTTAAACATTGCAGATCCTCAAAAAACTAAGACGCAAATTAAAAAAAACAAGATTCATGAAAATCCATTTGGCTCTGATTTAAGCTGGGTAAAAAAGACGTTCCCAGGAGAAGATTTTATTGTCTTTATGGAACTCATGGAGCATAAAGAGCAGATTAGAGAAACAGAAAAAATTAAAGATCCGGAATCCTTATCAGCAGATCTTAATTTAGCTGTACGTCTTCTTATTGTTGATGTAAGAAAAGATCAGCCTCTTATTATTTTACAAGAAATCATTCAAGATTCGCACTTCATTCCTAGACAGTTTACTAACTACAACTTTCAGCAAGCTCCTTGGAATAGTGAAGAGTTTAGCATCACGCCTGTTGGTATAGCGCACTCTTTACTTATTAAAGAGCTTAGTTCTAGGATAGAAGACTATATTTCTTTATCGAAAAACTGATTTATGGATTTACTAAGACAGACCTACTATATTGAACATATTGAGCTCATCCTTTTTTTTGGATTAGTAGGTTTTGTCTTAAATAGAATCGCTTTTCAAAAAAGCTTCTACAAGCTCCCTGTTAACATCCCATTTACTCAAATAAAACTTTCTCTTATTCATGTAGTTATTTGCTTTGTTATTTACCTCATAAATTCAGTTTTATTAGCTCCTTGGGTTTTAAGTAAAATTCACCCTTTTTTTATTTCATATCAAGAAGCTGCGGCTTGGGCTCAAGTTTCAGTTATGTTTTGTTCTTTTTTGATTCTATGGGGGTTTTGTAAGAGCACTCTTCAAAAGTCATTTAAACAGATTTGGAAAGTAAGTTTGAGCGGATCTTCTTTTTCTCATGATATTTTAATAGGGATTGCTAGTTGGATTTTAGCCTTTCCAATTGTTGCTGTAGTGGAACAAACGGCAGATTTGATTGTTTACTCTTTGTTTGGACTACAAACGTATGAGCAAGTTGCGGTTCTCTATTTAAAGATGGCTCTTAAATCTCCTTCAGAGCTTATAGCAGCTCTCCTTATGATTTTGGTGTCAGCCCCTCTAATAGAGGAATTTTTGTTTCGAGGTCTTCTACAAACCTGGATTAAAAAGCATTTGGGAATGAAAGCCGCTATTTTACTAGCCTCTCTTTGTTTTGCTCTTTTTCATGTGTCCCCAAGTTATGGCGTGGGTAATTTTTCTTTAGTTCCTTCTCTTTTTATTTTTTCTTGTTTTCTCGGATTTATTTATGAAAGACAAAAATCACTCTTTGCTTCTATTATTCTTCATGCGACGTTTAATTTAGTAAGTACATTAAGAATAATTTTTACAATCGATTCATTATGAAAAAATATATATACGTTTTAACGTGTTTTGCATTTTCTCTTCCTTCATTTTTCTTGGGTTCAGAGCCTCTAGATGCCAGTGTCAACTTATTTGCCTCGCATTTTTATCAAGAATCTTTAGCAGGCTCTAATAAAAATGAACTGTTTTCTCCGTACTGTCTTTTTAATTGTTTGAGCATGGCTTATATTGGATCGGATGGGCCGACTGAAATGGAAATAAGAAAGGCTCTTTGTTTGGAGATATCCCAAGAAGATCTTCCTAAATCGATAAATGATCTTGCTTATAGGTTACTTCCTCATAATCGGAGTTTTCAACTTAATATAGCAAATAGCGTTTGGATTGATCGAAATGCCTTTTTACTTTCTAGTTATCAACAGATTCTTCAAAAAGATTTTCTTGCAGATGTAGAGTCTCTTGACTTTAGAAAGTCGGCTCAAACTGCTGATCTAATCAATCAATGGGTAAGTCAAAAGACATGTAATACAATACAAAAATTGTTAGGGCCTCAGGACATTTCAAGAGACACGCAACTTATGCTGGTGAGCGCTCTTTATTTTAAAGACGATTGGGCAAAGCCGTTTAAACTAGCAAAAACTCACCAAGATCTTTTTTATACGACGCCTCATAAGTCTAAGACGATCCCGATGATGAGTCAAATTGGTGAATTTTCTTATTATGAAAATTCAGAAATGCAGCTTGTGCTCCTTCCTTTTTCTGGAAAAAATGCGACTAATGAAGGAATGGCATGCTTTTTTATTCTTCCTAAAACGACTTTGAAAGAAATAGAAGATAGGTTACATGAATTACCTATAAATGAATGGATAAGTTCTTCTGAAAAAATGCAGATAAAAGTCGAAATCCCTCGCTTTGAAATGCGTTTAAACTATGATCTTATTCCTGCTCTTAACAAATTAGGTATACACGAAGCCTTTTCCACGAGAGCAAACTTTTCAAAAATCAATGGACGTTTTGATTTATCTATTAATAAAGCAATTCAAGAGGCTTTTTTCTCTTTGAATGAAAAAGGGGTGACGGCTTCTGCTGCAACAGCTATTGGCATCGGAATGACTTGTGTAAGAGAGGAACCTTCAGCGATACCTTTTACAGCAAATCATCCATTTCTTTTCGGAATAGTAGACTTAAAATCAAATGTTATGCTTTTCTTAGGGAAAATGATAGAGCCCTAGATTTAGGTCTTTGTGGGAGAGTTGTATGAATGTCCCCTATACAGTGGAAAGTTTTGGTATTTCTGATTTAGGTTTAGTAAGAGGGAATAATGAAGATGTTTTTCATGAAATTCCACTCTATCGCTTTTTTGTCCTAGCTGATGGGATGGGAGGGCATAATGCTGGAGAGACGGCGGCAAAAGAAGTTGTCCACCATCTCTCCACTTCTATTTGTCAGTTTTTCTCCTCTAAACCAGAAATTCCCTATGATTTAGATAACTTACCAGTTCATCTTCATCAATCTATTGTTAAAGCTAATTTGTGGGTGCACCAACTGTCGGAGCAAAAAAAAGAGCTTTGTGGAATGGGAACAACATTGTGCTGTCTACTTCTGCATAAAGACTCTCTGGTTTATGCTAATGTAGGTGATAGTCGTATTTATAGATTTCGTCAAAAGTTAGAACAGCTTACAGAAGATCACTCTTTGATTTCCTCCTACAAAAAACAGCAAATCTCTATTGGCCCGGTTCCCGGTAAAAATATTATTACAAGGTCTATAGGCACAGGGCCTGTTGTTGAACCGGATATTAGTGTATCGGCCTTGAAAGTTGATGATATCTATTTTCTTTGCAGTGATGGGCTAACAGATTTTGTGTCGGATGTGGAGCTTACCGATATTTTAACGAACTATTCTTGCATTAAAACAGCTGCTCAAAGGATGATAGAGACTGCTAAAAATAAAGGGGGCAGTGATAATATTACTGTCTTGATGATTAAAATAATCCATGAAACACAATAAAATATATTTAGATAATAATGCGACAACAGAATTAGATCCTCAGGTGGCTGCAGTCATTTTGGAAGATTTAAAATCCCCACCCGCTAATCCTTCTTCTGTACATTTTTTCGGGCGAGAAGCTAAGCATAAGCTATCGAAGTCTAGAGAGCTAATAGCTGCTTTTTTCAAAGTTAAACCTCAAGAAGTACTTTTCACTTCATGTGGAACAGAATCTATGAATCTTCTTTTAAGAGGGCTTATTGATCCAAGTTCATCTCCTCATATTATTACATCTAACATTGAACACTCTTGTGTGGAAAAAACTCTTTTAGAGTTAAAAGCAAAGGGGTGCAAAGTTTCTTTTCTGCCAGCAGGGCTTAAAGGAGCCGTATCTTTATCCGAACTTAAAGCGGCTATTAATTCTGAAACTCGGTTTTTGGTCTTTAGTGCGGCTAGTAGTGAAACGGGTGTGACACATGACCTGCAAGCATTTTCTTCTTTAGCGGTAGATTATAATATCCCGCTCGTTGTCGATGGAGTAGCGCAGCTTGGAAAAGACCCGTTTTTATTTTATCCGGGAATCTTAGGAGCCGGATTTTCGGCTCATAAGTTTCATGGTCCCAAGGGGGTCGGGTTTGTCTTATTGCGTAGCCCTGTTAATTCGGGTCTTAAGCCTCTTTTAGCGGGAGGTGGGCAAGAATATGGATTCCGCTCGGGAACGGAAAATATAACAGGTATTTTGGGGCTTGCAGAAGCTATTAGGCAGGTTCGAGAAAATCAGACAGAAGCAACTCGGCATATGAGGGCTTTAAGAGATCGATTTGAAAGAAATATTTTAATGCAATTGCCTTTTGTACAAATTAATGGATTGGGAGAGCGTCTTTGCAATCTATCGAATCTCTGCTTTCTTGGTGTGGATGCTGAAACTCTTCTTATTCAACTCGACCTTCATGGAATTGCGGCAAGTCAAGGCTCTGCTTGCTCTTCAGGATCTTTAGAACCTTCTCGGATTTTGATTGCGATGGGCCTTTCTCAAACTCTTGCTAGATCATCGATTCGATTTAGTTTAAGTCGATTTACAACAGAGCAAGAAATAGATTATACAGTTGAGCTCTTAGTAGCTTTAGTTCCTAAACTTCGAGGTTGAAAATCCGAACCCAGCTTGCTTTTGTAAGAAAAACACGCTAATATTTCTTACTCGAAGTTCATTTTACGGCTTTTTAAGTCGACAAAGAGCGGATTTCTTTTTCTGACAGACCTGTAACGACGACTATGATAGCAATTTCAATGCCATTTTTAAGTAAATTGATAGCTATTTCCCTGGATTTCTTAGATGCTCCTTCAGCTTTTCCTTCTATAAATTTCTGTTCCATAGAAGAAAGATAATCATTTTTTGCCTTTTCCGCTTGCTCGTAAGCTAAAAGCTCTTTCTCGTTCCAAAAAAAACGATCCAGTTCGTGATAAACCTTTCCCATGATCGCATCTTTTCCGATAAGTTTCTCTAAGTCTTCAGCAGAAGTTTCTTCAGCATGCCTGAAAAAATAACACCATTTTTCCTCTAGCGTAGAAAGCTCTTCTACGGTTTTAATGAACTTTGGAAGTTCGATAAAAGTAAAGGAAAAATCTTTTAAATCATGCTCGTAAGTTTTTTTATCTAAGATAACGTGGTCTGATTTATATTCTTTTTTCTTAGGGAACATGACATAGTCAGCAATAGCAAGAAAAATGACTTCTTTGAGGTTGTGGTATTTATCCCCTATATTTGCCTGTGAACAATAAGCTTTGGATGCATAGTATAGAGCTCTTTTTTCAAAACCGGTTGTTCCGGCCACTTGCATCTCTACAATATAGCGACACCCTTTCTCATCTTCACATAAAATGTCTACAATGCTAGTTTTTTTTGATGCAATTTCAGGATCTTGAATTGTTTTTAAAAAAGTCACTTTTCGAATAGGTCTCTTTTCTTTAAAAACAAGGACGTCATTGAGAAAATGGATCAAAATATCTTTATTATTTTCGCTTCCAAAGATTTTTCTAAACGCTACATCATTTTTAGGGTCTAAAAATTTACCAAGCATAGGAACTCCTGTAAAGCTTAGTATAGCAATAGACACAGCCATTTTACAATCCTTTTTCATTAAAGGAAAAGAGAGAGGCCTTAAAGCGTGTTTTTAGCGTTTCCCAAGGAGGTATCCGGTTCCGAATGCAGCTCCAGCTATCAAAGCTGTGCTAACAGTATGCAGGGGAATAGAATTTCTCTGGGTAGAAAAAGAGGCAAAGGTTTCATTGATAAAATGAGAAAAACAGGCTTGTATTTTTTTTAAAGAATTTGCAGTTGCCATGATCTCTTGCATTTCTATTTCGCTAACTTGTTGTTTCACCCAGTTTAGATCTGTAATACTTGTTTTAAGGTTGTTCGAGGTTGATGTTAGGATATTTGATATATTTTGAGCGTCTTGTTTTGTTTGTGTAAAAAGTTCCTTTAAAGATTTTGCTCTTAAGTGGAAGGTTGGAGAATTTGAATCCAATTGAGAGAAGCCAGTTCGAATTTGAGCGTTTTTCTCTGTATAAAACTGAACTTGGGCTAGCTGCTCTTCATGGAACTATTAGTCGACAAGTATAATAGCGAGAGAACTAAGCTGGAAGCTAGGAAGTCGGATGGATCATACTACTGATGAACTAGCTGTAATGGTTATGGAGGGAAGGATCCTGGCTAGTAAAGACCTTTAGTAGGTGGAACATCATGTGAGGACTCAGAACCTATTTCAGTGATGGAAACTCTCCAAAGAAGGATAACCTAAACTCATACAAATATGAGCATGGTGAATGATGCTATCTTGAGCCCATTTTCTTAATTGGACAGGATGAGGATCTAATCAGGGGGGCGGCTCTGGCGACAGGCTCCTCTACTCTACAAAGGCGGGTCGTATTTAATGATTTGATTGTTAATTGCGACTTTACGGTAGATCCAAGGGTCTTTATTTTCTCTTAAGAGTCGATCACAACCCATAAGAAATCCTTTACAAAATCCATGTTTCATCATAGCGATTTTCATGTATTGAGAAGAGCAAGGGAAAAAGTGGCTTCTGGGCCCGTCTATAGGAGAGATAACTTTTTGATGGAAAAGGATAACTTGTCGGGCAATTTTTGTAGCAGGAGAAGGATTAGCGTAAACGGTTTGAGTGACTTCTTTTTTTTGTAAATCACTGTCTTTTCCCCATGGAGTGTGATATCCAGAGGTTGCAAAAAGAAAGTGAGGAAGAAGAAGAAGATAAAAGAGTTTAAAAAGCATGGCGGAGCATAAAAACAGGAAACATTTTAGATTGATTCATCATTGCAGTGGCATGCATTTCATAAACACGTTCGTTATAGAATTTGGTTTCTTCCCCAACCCCATAAATACCTCCAAAATACCAGCCTGCTTCAAAAGTGGTGAAAATGGCTCCAGCGGGGATATTGCCAGCCTTAAAAAAATAATAGGAGGCTCCAATAAAAAGGCCGTTAATTAAAGTTGCAGTGAGGGCTGTTTGTTTTTGTCCGATGTAAAGGTATCCAGCTCCAGGGAAAATAGCGTTTAAAGTTTGAGCTTTAACAATCGATTTTTTAGCTTTGTTATAGGTTTCTAGAAACCTATTTACAGATGCGTATTCAGGATCTTTGGCAAAGCTTTCAAGAGCGGAAATTTTTGCTTTTTGTAAACTTTCAGAAACTTGTAGTTTGCAAGCAGACTCAGGATAGTAGGTTTTAATATAATCTAAAAAGCGCCCCGCATTGTTTTCTTGCTTTTCTTGCGTATAACAATCAAAGAGGATGATAAGCAAGTCTTCGCAGGCTGGGAATGTTGTGTCGGTAAACCGCAGATCCGAGTGTTCATAAAAATAGATGGCATCTGTGTATTTCTTTCCGATGTAATAGCATAGAAGAATTTCGTATTCAATTTCTAATCTTCTTGTTTTACTTTCTTTAGGGATGAGATAGGACGCCCTTTTAAAGGCCGTAATGGCTTGATATAGATCGAATTCTTGGGCAAAGTGAAGAGCTATTTGAACTTCTTTTCCAAAGTCCTCCAGCTTTTCTTCTGGAGTTAAAGGAGTAAAAGGGGAGGGGAGGTTAAGGAGATAGCGATCTTGTACATAATAGTCCACTTTAGGTTCTAACTGGTCAGGAACTCGGTAGCAAGAGGAAAGAATTGCTAAAAGTAATATTGCGATCCCCATAGGGAAAATAAAGTATTTTATCATTCAATGTTCTTAAGCCTTTCATATCCGCTATCGATTGTTTCCTTTACGTCAGGGAGTACGGCATCATCTTTAAAAAGAGTTTCCTCTTGTCCTGTAATATGGTCGAATTCATCCATAGAGTGGAGGATGTAAGGTTTCATAAAAATGATTACATTAAATTTAGAATCTAGAAGAGTGTTTTGAGAGAAAAGTGCTCCTACCATAGGTAAGCCTCCTAAGCAAGGGAGTCCCTGTTTTGAGTGATCTTTCGTGTCTTGGAGCATGCCGCTTAAAATTAGAAAGTGGCGATCGGGTACATGTATTCGAGTTGTCATCGTTGCGTGAGATGTTTCAATCCCCGTGACGGTTGTGCCGCTAAAATTAATAGAGGTGCCTACTTGTTGGCTGATATCTTGGCTGATATCTAACGTGATGATGTCGTTCGTTCCAAGTGTTGGTGTAACTGTTAAATTAAAGCCGACATCGCGATATTCTATGTTAGAGGTTTGAGTTGTGTTGTTAGAAGTATTGGATACATAAGATCCTACAAAAGGAATGTTAAGTCCAACAAAAATGTTGGAGGTATGACCGTCTTGTGCCATGATTTTAGGGTTCATGACAATGGTTGAGTCAGCGTCTGTTTGTATAGCGTTGAGTAAGCTTCCTAAAGAAAGAAAGGATTTTCCTTTGTGGAATATGATATCTCCAATGACTCCGATGTCAAATCCATTAGTAAAAGGCACTGAATTAGTACTAGGAGATCCTTGTACAGGAGGATTTGCGGCGGTTGTTAGCGATAGCGGTGTTTGCAGAATATTTGCCCCGGTTCCGGAAGGTGGAAAGTTGCCCATGGCTCCAATTGTTTTATTGAGATACTGCAACTGGGATCCCCATTGCAATCCAAAGCTTTGACTATTAGAAATAGTAGTTTCAATGACCAGTACTTCGATAAATACCTGTTTAAGAGGAACGTCCAAGTTGTGGATGAGTCCTTTTACTTTTTCTAGAGTAGAAGATTCTCCTGTTCCTAAAAGAGAGTTAGTTACCTCGATCCATTGCAACGAAGCTATACATTCAACGAGCGGTTTATTCGTCGCTTTTTCTGTTGTAGAAAGACTTGAAGCTATCTTTTTTAAAGCAGTTTGAATTTCAAGGCCTTTATGATACTGAAGTTTATAAATAAGGAAGTTTGTATCGTCAATAGAAGAAATTTCAGGTTGATTAGTACCTTTTCCAAGGACGTCGAATTTAAGCAGAAGGGCTTGGATTTTTTCAATAGCTGGATCGCTTCCGGAAACGATTAAAGAATTTGTTTTTTCTATGAATTTCAGGTGTGAGATAGCATCAAACAGACTCGAATCAGAAATGCCGGAGTGTATAAGATTTTCTTTGAACTCGTTAAGGATCTGAATTAATTCGCTGCCATCTTGATATTTAGGACTGTATACGAAAAAAGTGGAGGAGGAGTCAGTTCTGTCGCTAGAGATGGTAGGTAAGTTTTCAGAAGGTATATCAAATTTAGATATTAAAGATTCGACTTTGCGTAAGGTGTCTTCTGTTCCAGTAAACAGTAGAGAATTTGTTTCTTTAATCCATTTAACAGAATCTAAAGAAGCCGCAAGGGTTTTATCTTTAACATCAGATTTTCCAAGTTGTTTAGAAAATGTCTGTAAAGAGCTCATAAGTTCAGTAGCAGATGTTTTTTGAACTTTATAGATCAAAAATGTGGTGCTTCCAATGGTTTGAATGGGGATGGAGTGTCCTGTGGATTCATCTAGCGTAATAAGTATAGTTTTTAGCTTAGTTAAGGATTCAGGGGTGCCTGTAAAAACAAGCGATTTAGACGAAGTTACAATACGGGTAGACCTTAGTGTTTGAATAAAATCCAAATCATTTAAATTGGATTTTTCTAGGTCTAAAGCAAAGTCTTCTAAAGAGGTTTGAATTTGCTCTGGAGTTTGCATCTTTGGTTTGTAAATAAAAAATTCAGATTTGTCGGAGGCCTCTACTCCTTTATTTGTTGGGATATCAAATTCAGAGATAAGAGCTTTTACAAGCTCAATGGAATCTGACGATCCTGTAAGAAGGATAGAGTTGTTTTCTTTAATCCATTTTAACTCTTGAACAACTTTAATCATTCCTGCATTTCGGGGGTCTTCAGACGAAATATGTTCTGTAAGTCCTTTTAAGTTTTGAATAACGATATTGCCAGGAGCTTGCTGCAGTTTATAAAGATAAAAACCTTGGGGGTTAGAAATGGTTTTATCAGGTCGTTTTTTAGAGTCAGGGTGGTCTAATGTAGCGATAAGTTGTTTTAAACGGACTAAGGTTTGTTCGTCGGATGAGAATAGAATGGCATTAGTTTCAGGAACTAGTTCGGCATTTTGTATAGCTGCTATAAGTGTTTGGTTGGAAGCATCGGCAACGTTTAGAGTTTTCCCTAATTGAATTAAAGAGTTTTTTAATTCAGAGGGGGTAGCTTGTAGAGGGGAATAGAGGAAGATAGTAGAAGCAATGGTTCCATTTTGTTTATCTAAATCAGATAGGATGGTTTGGACTCTAGCTAAAGAGGCTGAATCGCCAGTAAAGAGAATTGAGTTAGTAGAAGGAGTCCACTTAATAGAATTTAAAGTGTCAAGTAGGTCGCTGTTTTCAAGCCCTGAATTTTTTAAATTGGTAGAGAGATCGCTCAATTCTTTGTTAAGAACTTCTCCTTTTTGATAGATAGGAGTGTAGATGATAAAATGAGATTTTGAAAAGGTGGAATTTTTAAAATCTAGGGTAGGTAAAATGGTTTTTAGTTTATTTAGTGTTTCTGTGGATCCGTTAAATAAAAGAGAATTATTTTCTTTAATCCATTTGACGTTGTTAAGCGATTTGATAAGGGATGGGTCTTCGGTTGCCTTAGCCAATTCATCTAATGCAGAGAGGGCTTGTGCTTGAGAAATATTTTGTACTTGATAAATAAAAGACTGCTGGTCTCCTGAAGAAGAGGCTATGTCGAGCTTGGAAAGAATAGATTGGAGTTGTTGGAGAGTAGTAGGAGATCCATAAAATAGAAAGGAATGACTGTCTTCAAGCCATTTCATGTTTCGAATGCTTTCTTTAATGGGTGAGTCGTTAAGATTATCAGCTACTTTTGTTAAAGCAGAAAGGATAGCCTCCTTAGAGGCATTCTCTACTTGAAAAATGTAGAAGTCTGTTTCTGTCGCTGTTGAGGAGGGTATATCGAATTTCGGAAGAATAGATTGGAGTTGTTCGAGAGTACTCGGAGATCCATGAAATAGAAAGGAATGACTTTCTTCGAGCCATTTCATGTTTCGAATGCTTTCTTTAATGGGTAAGTCGTTAAGGTTTTCAGCTACTTTTGTTAAGGCCGAAAGAATAGCTTCCTTGGAAGCGTGTTCTACTTGAAAAATGTAGAAGTCTGTTGCTGGCGCTTTTGAGCTGATAGAGTCGAAAGCTGGAATGACTTCCTGTATTTTTGTTAGAGTGTTTTTTGGGGCTGTAAACACTATGCTATTGCTTTCCGGAATCCATTTCATGTTGTCAATGGCTTTTAATAAGTCAGGATCGGAAATGTTTTGAGCCATCAGATGTAAGTCTTGTTTTAGGCTGCTAAATTCTGTGTTTTGAATTTTATAGACCCAAAAAGAATTTATCCCTGTATTTTGCTGAGAAGCATCAACTTCGTCTAAGAGCTCTTTTAACTTTATCCAACTAGACGAATCTGTAATAAAGACTAAAGAATTGGAGTCTGGGATGGTCTTTGCTGTTTTAAGTGCTAGCAATAAAGAAGCGGATATTCCGGCTGAGTGATCGGTCATTTGAGCATAAATATGCTGTATATTTGATAATACCTCTTGAGGTGTTTTATTGATTGTTTTATAGATATAAAGATCTTTGCTAGCTTCTTTGTCTCCAGCGATAATATGTTTAGACGGGATGTCTAAGTCTTCCATTACAGTTAAGGCTCTTTCAATAAGATAAGGGGTTGAAACTATGAATATAGTATTTGTTTCTTGTTGTGGAACCAAAATAAGCGGGTTGCCTTCAGCAAAAGCGGATAAAATTTGTTGAGTTAAAGAGATGATGTCTGCTGGTGATTTATTCTTTACAACATAAGATTCAATTTCTAGGCGTGTATGGGGAGTGTCTAAATTAACGAGAAGAGAGGCTATTTGGTCTATATTTGTTAGGATGTCAGTAACAATTAATTGACGTGTTTCTGCAGAGACTTCAACTTGAGAAGAGCTGGAGACCATAGATTTAATGATTGCAGCAATCGAAGATGGATTTGCATTTTTAATACGAAAAACACGCGTAACAATAGGGGATTGTGTGTGGATGGATTGTGGAGATTCGGGTAGGATTAGAGTGGGTATCTGATTAACAGAGGAGCTTTTTGTAATTATTAAATTTCCGTCTTGTTCCAAGAGGCGTAAGTTGTGGATTCTTAGAATTTGAATAAGGGCAGACATGATATTTTTTACTGAAATAGGCTCTTCAGAGATAACTGTAACATTGAACTGTAATTCGGATTCTTCGAAAACGAAGTTAGTTTTCGTGATTTTACTAACAAATCGGATGACTTCAACGACAGGAACATGATTGAAGTTGACCATGTATTTAGATTCATCGTGGTTGCCTAAAGCTGCTTCTGAAGTTTCTAAAGCTGTATGTTCAGAGCTCTGTGTATAGCAAAAGTCGGAGCTTAGAAAGTTGAGAAAAGAAGTCCATAAAGCAATGCTTGAAATCAAAGAGTGTGGGGATTTTAAAAAAAAATGCTTCATAGCTTAGTAGGCCTTATTATATATTAATCGCTATAGTCTTTATGAGAAAATAGTAAGCATGTTTTGAATCCTAAAATACTCCTTGGTTTATTGTAAATGGAAGAATGTTAAAGGGAGAGAAAAACTCAAGGGGCGTTGAAATTTACAAGTGTGTTAGGTTTTCTGTAAAAGGAGTTTTTTATGAAAATTGTGATTCAAAGAGTATCTAAAGCTAGTGAGGAAGTGGAAGAAAAAGAAGTGGGTGTAATAGGATTTGGAGCTCTTGTTTTTTTTAGGAGTGTCCATAGGAGATAGGAAGGAAAGTGCTGTTTGGTTGGCTAGTAAATTTGTGAATTTACGTATATTTAGTGATGAGCAAGGCGGGCTAAATAGCTCTATTTTAGAAAAAAAAGGAGAAGCTTTGATTGTTTCTCAATTTACACTTTATGCAGATTGTGAAGTGGGAAGGCGTCCTTCTTTTACAAAAGCAGCACCTCCTGATGTTGCAAAATCCTTTTATGAGACATTTTTGCAAGCAGTTAAAAGCCCTTCGGATTCAATAGCACATGAGGTAAAGGAAACTTTACAATATCGAACTGCTTTATACGAGGGAGTTCAATCGATTAAAAATCGACCATTGAGTATTTCAACAATATGTGACATTTCTAGTCTTATTCGTGGAGTAAAAGTAGATATTCTGACGATCGCACATGAGAAAAAATTTATACTCCACCGGAAGGTGAGTCGATTATTAGAAATTTCCTTACAAATTGGCAATGTTTTTTTCATGAAGAGATTTAATTAGACCCTCTTATTCAATTAGCTTTATTGCATTATCAATTTGAAGCAATTCATCCATTTTCCGATGGAAATGGTCGTACAGGGCGTATTCTTAATTTGCTTTTTTTATTAGAAAAAGGTCTTTTGGATACCCCGGTGTTATATTTAAGTCATTATATCCTCGATCATAAAAGTGATTATTACAGGTTGCTTTTAGAGGTCTCCTCTAAAAATCAATGGATAGACTGGGTTTTATATATATTGACGGCCGTAAGAGAAGCTTCTATTTAGACAACAAAAAGATTATTAGAAATTCAAGAATTAATTAAAGAATCCTGTTGCTTTATTCAAAAAGAGGCTCCTTTAATCTGTACGAAAGAACTTGTTGAATTGCTTTTTATGCAGCCATATATACGCATTACAAATCTTGTAGACCATAAAATTGCAGAGCGTCAAACTTCTTCTAAGGGGCTGTGAAAGAATAAGTTGAACATTTAGCTCATTCCCCTAGGCTTGATTGCATAATTCCATTCAGGATGAAAAACTTCTCCGAAAATATTCAAACCAGATATTTCTTCATCTGACACTTCTCTACCTTTGGCATACTCATTTTCATCTAAAACTGCTTCTATCCGCAATCCTGTTTTTGTCGTTGTATTAGCAATTAAATTTACTACAGTTTCTCGCGTCAATAAGGGTTTCCCTCTAAAATTTTTAGATATATAACTAAACATCTTGTGTTCAATTTTATTCCATTTACTAGTTCCGGGTGGAAAGTGACATATGTGCACCAATAATCCTGACTCATCAGCAAATCTCTGAAGTTCTAACTTCCAAAGTTTCACACGATATCCATTGCTTCGCCCACAATCCGCTGTAATCATTAATTCTGTAGCTTCAGGGTACTGTGCTAAGCCCATTTTGTACCACCAAGTCCGAATGGTATTTACTGCGAATTCAGCGGTATCACTGCTAATACCAACAGAAACCCATCCTTGATTTATGCCGATATCATATACTCCATAAGGAGATACTTTTCCGAGCCGAGCATCAGGAAAATCATGCCTATTAACTTTAATAGGGGTTCCTTTTTTACATAGTTCTTTTCCTATGCTTTTATAAGCGCCTATATTTTATTTTTTCTTTGTATCTACCGAAATAACCGGCTGGTTTTTTGCGTGTTGTTTTTTAGCTCTTTCGTTGATATTTTGAAACTGAGCGTTTCTATCGTCATGAGAGGCCTTTTCAAGCGATTTTTTGTTTGCTTGTAAGCTGTATTCTAATTGTTTGAGTAAGGTTTCTACAGTTCCATATGAAATTTGAAAGCCTTGGCTTTTTAAAGCAGTTTCCAGGTTACGAACACTTTTACTAGTCCAGCGAAGTAAGCTTTCAGGATCTCCTTTTGCTGTAGGTTCTACCAGAGCATCCAATGCATTTAATAATTCTGGAGTTTTTTCTACAAGTTTTTTACTGCCCCCTCCTTTTTTACGAACTTTTGATCCAGTAGAGACAATTCCTTCTTCTATCTCTTCAATGCCCTTATGAATAGTTGTTCTAGAAATGTTTGTAGCTTTAGAGACAAGAGTGGGGCCTCCGCGTCCAAGAGAAATTGCTTCTGAAGCAGCCCACAGGCGTCTTCCTTTTTCACTTAAGCAAGAATCTAGAATTTCGTATTTTCCGCGAATGGTTTGTATAAGGTCAGTAGACATACTTAAAGAGCATGCAGAATCTTCTTAAACTGTTCAAGTTATTTTTTCACAGTACCTAAGCATCTACAAAAACTATGTGAAATAGGGTTTTTAACAGAGTTGAAATCAGGAAGAGAGAAGGTCTTTATAAATAAAAAATTTTTAGATTTACTTAAGGCTAAGTAATCTCCTCAAAACTCATGAGCTCATCCGAGTTTCTTGAAATAACGATTTCGGTCATCTATCAGCTGATATCAGCCTGTAGTTTTGCAGTCAAAGAAGAATATTCTAGACTGGTAGTAACTTCTCAAGGCATAAACCCTATTACAATTATCTAAGAAGCGAAGTCTGCTCTCATGGTGCCTCTTAGCCCAAATTCAGTGGCGTCCTCTACTCCTCTCAGAGTGTTATAAAGATTCCAAAGCTCTTTTGCATCCATATCTAATATGTTAGTCCGTAAAAAATAATGACCGGTTAGCTTCACTTTCATTTTTTCTTGGATTTCAGACCGGTTTAATAGAGGTGACTATTAGTCTATCTGCAGAGGTTTCAATTTCAACCTTATAACATGCTGAAATTTGCTTATGCTTTTCTCTTAACCTCCCCAGTTTCTCAAGAACTGCTTCGTACAGTTTTTTTTCTCTAGGTTTTGTTAAAAATTCATGCGCTTTTTTTAAGTCTTCTTCGTATCTCTCTTTAAAACGGGTTTTCATTTGAGATGCAACAGCTGCTTTTGCTTCAGATTCACAATAAACCCACTTCTCTTCTCCTTGGTCACTTTTAATTAAAGCAGCTTTTACGTTATTTAAAAGATCTCCTACGGAAACTAACTCGCCCTCTAGCTCTAAAGAAGGGGCTTTTTGCTTTGCTGATACGCTTTACTTATGAAGCTTACATTGTTGTAAAAAATGGCTTTTTGATGGAAGTTAAGTAAGAACCCTCAAAAAAACGTGGTTTGGTTGGTTTTAAGAGTAAGAGAAGTGGGGGTTCAGCTTTAATATTCGTATTCCTGTAAGGGTGGGGTGTTCAAGCTAGGCTTGAATAGGTCTGTTATGTTGGAGTGTTGAGGTTCGCGCTTTGTAGTTGAAGAGTTGAGCTAAAAAGGGAAAGCAGGGCTCTAAAAAAGAAGTTCATATGAATGTGTGTGTTAATGGTGAGATGGCTTAGTAGTTTAAGTGCTTTTTTAAAAAAAGCCTTCCTGGGAGACTATAGAGGTTAAATTCTGTTTTTTTAAGGAAATGTTTGCAGTAAAATGGAGATGTTTTGTATAGTCTTGCCATCTTGAATAACGAAAGTTAAGTCAAAGAAAAGCCGAAGCCTAAGAGCCGGCGAACACGATGTTTTGAAAACAGAAATGAAGTGACGAACTAAACGAAGTTTGTGT
>CAMDHO010000020.1 GCA_945898205.1 Chlamydia trachomatis
TTCATCACATTCGCATACCCGGAACCCCTGAAGGAGCTCACATGGAAATTTATGAATCATTAGGTGTTTGCTGGAAAAATCTACCCCGCAATCATATCATCAAAGAAAAAGCTAGATTTTCCGATAACTTTGTAGTGCCTTTGAAGTGAAGACTGCTAACTATTAGATAGTTACAGCAGGCTTTGTCGAACTTGGGCTAGCAAAAACCCGTAGATTTTTCCAATCAAAGGATTAATGGTTGCTCTAGTTTGCTCCGTGAGAAGTGCTACCAAATGTCTTTGAAAAGAAGATCTTACTTCTAGATTAGGCTATTTCAGTTGCTAATTCCTCGTAAGAGGATCATATGATTCTATAGTAAGGTATCCCATTTGAAAGAGTAGAGCTGCTAAGGGCAGGCTTTCAATTTCAAATGTCTGTAATAAATCTCCAGTTCCTTCTAGTTGATCCAATTCTAGGATTTTGTATTCATTTTTTCTTTTTTCTTTGCTGAGCTCTTCGACTAGTAGTTGAGGAGTAGCCGATTCAAACCAAAAATTATGCAGTTCTTGTATATGTAAAGCACAGGTAAATGAAAATGGACTATAGACGGTTGGAGTGTTTTCTTTAAATCGGTAGCCGTTATACCAGGCCTTTAACTGCTGCTTTAGTTCTGTATAGGGGATTTGTTTAAGAGCGCTCCAGTTTTCTATATGCTTTTTAAAGTATAGGTCGATTTCTTCATCCTAAGGTTGTCTAGATTATTTAATCCTGATGAAAGACCTGATTTGCTAAAAGCGCTGACTCCTGTAACAAAAACAAACTTAACAATTTTTGCTTGAGCTTTGATAATGCAGGCAAAACTTTTTAAGATCTCTCGAATTTCTATAGCAATTGTTGGATTATGTAGAGTATGTAAGATCGGATAATCATATTCATCAATCAAAATAGCAACAGCTTTAGATGAATATTGTTTGCTAAGACTGGTGATGAGATGTCTAAATACGAGTGTAATATCCGTGTTTTTTGTGATTTTTATATTCTGCGATGCTCCGATCCGTAATAAAAGATCAATAAGACCTAAATTGAATTTTTCAGAGGTTTGGGTGTTGAGTTGAGAGAAGTCAAGCCTAACAATGCCATAAGGATTCCAGTGCTAGTCACTATTTTCTATCCAAAGTCGTTTAAAAAGCTCTCTTTTCCCTGCAAGGGCGGCCTCCAAGGTGGAGACCAGTAAAGATTTGCCAAACCTGCGAGGACGAGAGAGGAAAGTTCTACGATTATGGGTGAGAAGGGAATAAATAAGTTTTGTTTTGTCTACATGTAAATAATTTTGTTCTCGGAGTTCAGAAAACTCACTGATCCCTATAGGAAGCTTTTGCATAACTGTGCTCTTTTTTCTTTTTATGATAATTGTATTTTATTTAATTCTAAATCTTCTTTTATTTAAAAATGTTCACTTAAATTAACTAGTCCTATTGCAAGAATATTGCCTAAAAAGACATCTATACTTTTTTTATTCCCTGTAAATTTTACCCTAATTCCTCTATGATCAAAGAAAATAGAGGGGATATGAAAAAAGTTCCTATAGGAATTGTCGATTATAAGAAACTCATCGAAGAAGGCTTCGCTTATGTAGATAAGACACTATTCATCCAAGAGATTATAGAACGTGGAACCGAACTTGCTCTCATTCCTAGGCCTAGACGTTTTGCTAAAACTCTCAACATGTCGATGTTGAAGTATTTCTTTGAAAAAACAGATAAGGACCACTCTCATTTATTTTCTTCGTATAAAATTTGGCAAACTAGCTACCGGGACAGACAAGGCAAATACCCTGTTATTTTTTTACGCTTAAGGGAGTAAAGCAAGAAAGCTGGGAACTTTCTTATGAAAAACTAAAAAGACTCATAGCTGAAGAATTTACAAGACATCGATATTTACTAGATAGCCCAGCCATATCTCCAGAAGAAAAGGAGAAATTTCATATTATTTTACGAGAAAATGGCAACCAAGCCGATTAGGAATTGAGCTTAAAATGGTTGGTAGCATGGCTACAGCGTCATCACAATGAAAAAGTAATTGTCTTAATTGACGAATACGACGCTCCAATTCATATGGCTTACTTTCACGGATATTATTCTCACATTATCAATTTTATGCGCAATTGGCTCGGAGATGGTCTCAAGGATAACATAGGAGTGGAACGAAGTGTTATAACCGGCATCTTACGTATTGCCAAGGAAAACATCTTTTCTGATCTCAATCACGGAAGTAATTTTACTGTCTTTAGCGAAGACTTTGGAGATAAGTTTGGGCTACTAGAAAATGAGGTCTTTGCCTTACTCTCCGAATATGGGATGGGTGATAAACTAAGCGATGTTAGAAATTGGTATAACGGATACCACATAGGACCTCACGCCATCTATAACCCATGGTCTATCCTAAATTATATTCAACATAAAAGGTTGGAACCTTATTGGGTCCATACAAGCGGCAATGAACTTATTAAAGAGCAGCTCATAGAAAATGGTGTTTTTTTTAAAGAAGACTTTGAAGTTCTTATTTTAAAAGGTTCTATTACAAAACTGGTCGATCAAGGTCTTGTTTTTGTTTAGTGGCTATTTAACGTTGTCTGCGCCACCGGTTCTTGATGGCATACTATATTCTTGTCAACTAAACGTCCCCAATCAAGAAGTTTTGATGCTTTTTCAAAGCATGATGCGTGAGTATTTCACAGAAACGTTTACGACTTCTTGGACAGATCTTTTAAAAGATTTAACTACAGGAAATGTTAAGGCCTTTTCTAAAAAATTTGAGCTACTTATTCTAGACATATTTAGTGTTCATGATATTTCTAAAGATGAACCTGAAAGAGTCTACCATGCTTTTGTATTGGGGCTCCTTTCCTCTTTACAAAAAGATTATGAAATCAAGTCTAACAGAGAGAGCGGTCTTGGAAGGTATGATGTATGTCTATTTCCTAAAAACATCGAAGGACTTGCTATCATTTTAGAGTTTAAAAAGGCTCAAGAAAATGAAAAAGACTTAAAGGGCCTTGCTTCATCAGCCCTGTTAGAAATTGAAAATTTGCAGTATGTGACAGAGCTAAAAAGTAGAGGGGTCCAAAAAGTCTTAGCTTTAGGATTAGCTTTTCAAGGCAAAACAGTTTTTATACAAGATAAGCTTCTTTAGCTATGCTTTAAAGTATTTGCCTTCTAGATATCGGATATATGCCGTAGAAGAGAGGGGTTTTTTTGTTACAGATAAAATGAGCTCATCTGTTTTATAGATTTTCCCGTGTTTGTGAATATGTTCTTTGAGCCAGTTGCGGATGTTTCTAAACTCTCCATTTTCTATTTGTTTTTCAAGATCGGGCATAGCTATTTTGAGGCTATCATAAAGCTGGGCTGCTAACAGGTTTCCAATTGCATAGGTTGGGAAATATCCAAAACTCCCCATAGACCAATGAATGTCTTGTAAGCATCCTTCACTATCATTAGTAGGAGTAATTCCAAAAGACTCTTGCATTTTTTGGTTCCAAACAAAGGGGAGATCTTTGACTTTTAAAGAGCCCTCAATAAGAGCCTTTTCAATTTCAAAGCGAAGAATGATGTGGAGGCAATAAGTGACTTCATCGGCTTCTACTCGAATAAAAGAGGGCTCTACTGTGTTAATAGATTGATAAAAATCAGAAAGTGGAATCCCGTTTAACTCGTTAGGAAAAGCTTTTTGAAGAACGGGATAGAAAAACTTCCAAAAAGGCATATTTCTGCCAATGAGAGTTTCCCAAAGACGAGATTGACTTTCATCAACTCCATAGGAAAGAGCTTCACAAACAGGTGTTCCGTAATATTCTAGAGGGAGTTGTGTGTTATAAAGAGCATGTCCTGATTCATGTAAAACAGAAAGAATGTGACTGATGAGATTGTCTTCAAAGATTCTCGTGGTCATCCTTGTATCCATAGGGTGAATTCCCATGCTAAAAGGATGAGAAGAGATGTCTAGTCGAGAGATGTCTTCAGAAAATCCGATGGCATTTAACAGGTCTTTTCCAACTTTCATTTGCAAGTCAGGGTCAAAAGATGGCAACTGAGTGATAGATTTTTTTTGTGTTTTCTGGATTTTTTGTAAAAGAGTTGTTAGCGATGTTTTTAGGTCATTAAAAAGTGGGGTTAGTTTAGCAACCGTCATGTCAGGTTCATAGAGATCTAAAAGGGCGTCATAAGGGTGATCCTTATAGCCTAGTAGTTTTGCTTTTTTTTGAGCAACTAGTAGTGTTTTTTGTAAGAGGGGTTCAAAAATTGTAAAGTCTGCTTTTTTCTTTGCACTAGCCCATGCATGTAAAGAAGCAGAAGATAGTTTAGCAGATTGTTTTATAAAAGAAGTTGGAAGTTTAGAGTCTTGTTTCCAGTTTTTATACCAAAGCCTACTAGCAGATTGCTCAGGAATAGAAAGATCTTTTTGAAGAAGTTCTCCTGATTGAAGATCACAGAGTTTGGCGAGGGCTTTTTTAAAAGAAGGGGATGTTTTTTGCTTGTGAATGAAACCTGCAACTAGTTCAATTTGATCAGATCTGACTTTCAAGGATCCTGGAGGCATATAAGTTTCTTGGTCCCACTCCAATAGTTGTAAGATTGAAGATGATAAAGAGATAGAAGTTCCGATGGATTGCATTTTATCAAATAGAGGGTTTTTGGAAGCGCTCATAGTTTATACCTTCCTTAGGGGGGTAATAAAAAAAGAAGAAACCAATAACAGCATTTTGTGTATTTTTTTTATGCAAAAGGAAGCAAAAGGAGAGCAAAGGGCCCAGCTAAAAATAATTAAAACAACAGAAGTACTTCCACAAAGGATGTCCGTAATCCAGTGGGCCCCAGCTATTAACCTAGGACAGCAAAGGAAAATTCCATAAAGGCTAACTGTAATGAGTAGGGGTCTGTTTTTAGAAAGGAGGAAAAAGTTTGTTACAAACATAACAGCAGTTGTGGAGTGATCAGAGGGGAAGCTGGCTTTCGAGGCACTTTTAACTTTAATCCAAGAAATATAGTCTGAAAGTCTAGGAAGAGAATCCAGGATTAAAGAGGGGCTGTGCCTTTTAATGTGCACAATTTGCTTAAAAAGAAGATTGTTAATAAAGATAACAACTGCGGCTGTTAAAAGAGCTAGAAAGATAAATTCGGCACTCTTTTTTAGCTTGCCTCCCTTAGGGGTTGTTTTTATAAGCCATATAAAAAACAGAACAAAGCAGATATCCTCAATCGCATCTCCTATACGATGGTTAGCAAGAGCCCAAAAGTTTTGCCAAAAAGAACTTCTAGTAATGGTTGATGTGAGGAAATGGGAGCATCCCTCATCAAGGAGTTTCCAAGTTAAGGAGTAAAGAGGTTGATAGAAAATGCTAAAGACTAAACAGGCTACTAAGATATGAGAAAAAATAAGATATCTGATGTTCCAATTAGCTTTATTTTGTATTGAGCTATTAAAAAATTTATTCATAAAACCTGTTTTATTTAAAAAGTAAGCGAAATTTTCGATAACATACCATTGCAGCTAAAGAAAAAGGGAGCCATATGGCTATAAAAGGGGGGACTGTTTGATTTTCCCCAATGATAATTAAAGATTCCAAGAAGGTGAAGAAGACGACAAAGCAGAAAATAGAAATTCCGTAAAGGAGGGCAATAGCAGGATCTCTGGAATAGTTCACGCAGTAGGGGATTACTCCTAAAAGGATTAAAAAGGGCATTAAAGGCATGGCAAGCTTATAGAAAAGATAGGTAGAGGATTCTCCTTTAGAGTGAAAAGAGTCCCCTTCATTTTTTAAAAGGGAATAAGCGAGTCTACTAATTTTCTGATATTTAGCGGATGCTTGTTTTTTATATAGGTCGCTGGCCTTCCATTTCAATGAAGGAAGAATACATTGTTCATAGGATTCTTTTTTTTCTAGGAATCCAGCATCAGTACGTCCTATGTGGTCTACAAATTCCCCTAGGGGTTTATGAGGATCTGTGCTGAGGTATTTCATTCTCCAAATATCGTTGTAAGAGCGGATCCAGTAGACATCAAAAAAAGCGTTTTTCTCATTGTTGATATTTTGGTAAACAAGCTTCGAAGAATCTTTTAAGTAAAGAACGGTAAAGGGCTTTTTTTTATTATTTTTTAAATGATTTTTTGATCTAGAATGCTTTGATTCAGTTAAGTAATTTGCAATTTTTGGAATAATTACTTCTTCATTTAGATATCCTACAAGACAACAAAGACCCGCAAGGATCCAAAAAGGGGTGAGGATTTTTTTTAATTTTAATCCTGAAGATTGTAAGGCAACGAGTTCTCTATGAGTGTTTAAAGAAGAAAGGACTTTAATGGTTGAGATTAGAAGAGCAAGGGGAAGAAGAAGAGGTAGTCTTTTGAAAAATTGATTCAAATAATGAAAAAGGGTTTTAATTAAGGAAAGTTTTCCATCTTTTATAAAAGATTGCGCATGTGTTGAAAAATCAGCAAGTAGATAAAGAACAAAAAAGGAGAAAAGGAAAAATAAAAAACATTTAATAAGGTCTTTGAAAATATATCGTTGCCAGATTTTTATTAACATGAAGAGACCCCTTTAGAGAGAAGTCGGATAGATCGATAACTAATAAATAAGGCGATAGGGTGAGGTGTTATATAAAGAAAAAGTGCCACAATAGGAGCTTTGTATAGAGTTTTAGAGGCTACAAAAGACCCTAGCATTAAAATAGCTAAGAAAAAAGCTAAAAAGACTGCGTATTTTCTTTTTTGACGGCTGATATTGATTCCGAATGCGATGCCTATTAATGTAAAAGTAAATGGGCAAAGACCTAAATAGAAACGACGAATGAGATCTATTCCTGTTTTTGAGCTCATTGGATTTTTTTCTAATCTATGTTTTTTTAAAACCTCATTTAAAGTAAGGAGGTCGTCTTTAGCAAACCAGTCTGTGTTAAATAAGTGAGAGGTGATTGTGTTTTTGCTGATTTGCATAGCTTCTTGGTTTTCTATAAGAAGATGATCATAGCTTGGGAAGTTAGGGTCTACACTAGAAACAAAGCAAAGAGAGTTCCCGTAGATTGACTCAGAGTCTATAGACAGTTCCTTTGCAGTAAATAAACTAATTCGTTTTTGTGATTCTTGCCGCATAATACAAATGACTTCTTCTGCTTTTTTCCTGGGAATTAGGTTTTTTAAATCAAATTCAAAAGATTTTAGCCCAACGGTGGAGTCTTTTTGTAAGACCATAAGAGGGTTATTTCCGGCTATTTGATAGATTAGTTTTTTTGCAAAGGTTCTGGCTAGGGGGGTCATTTCAGATGTAATAGTAAAATTGACTAGACTTAAGATGCAGCTAATTAAAAGGAGCGGGTATGCTAATGCCCAAATAGAAAGTCCGCAAGCTCTTAAAGCAGTGATTTCTAAATGCAAGCTCATTTTTTGGAAAAGAATCATTGCCGCAAGTAAACAGGAGATAGGAATTGCAATCGGTAGAATATAAGGGATTTGGTAAAGAGAAAAAAGGCCGATCTGGTAGAGTTTAGCTCCGGAAGAAGCAAAAAGAGCGATTTCTTGAAATCGGACAACGAGCAAAATGGACACAAAAGCGGAAACGCAGAGAAAAAAGAGCTTTAGGTAGCCTTTTAATAGGTGTTTCCAAAGAATGGGCATGAAATGGTTTTCCTTAAATATAGTATGGGATTGTATGGAAAATCTGATATTTATTACAGAACTTTTCTTAAAATGAAACCTTCATGTAAACTTCAATTTTTTTTATTTTATTTTAATTTTTTGGTGAAAAGCATATGAAAGATATTCTTTTAAGTAAGGTAAAAGAATTTTTATTAGCTCATATAAAGTCGGAGTCTCCTGTTCTAATTGGACTTTCAGGAGGGGTGGACTCTTCTTTTTTATTTTCTTTGCTTTTGGAGTTCCGCTCTTTTACAGCATTAAATCTACATGTAGTCCACTATGATCATGCATGGAGAGAAGAAAGTCTTGAAGAAGCCTGTCTTTTACGAGATTTTGTAGAAAGTTTTTCTATCCCGTTCTACTCTGAACGAGCTCAAGAAGTTGAGTTTCAAAACTCCAATTTGGAAGAAAAAGCTCGTAATGAAAGATTTGCTTTTTTTCAAAAAGTTTATAAAAAGGTGGGAGCCCAAGCCTTAGTTCTAGCTCATCAAAAAGACGATCAAGTGGAAACTGTTTTAAAAAGATTTTTCGAGGGGGCTGGTGTTTTGTCCCTAGGGGGAATGCAAGCGTCTTCTATATATGAGACTATGTCGATTTGGAGGCCCCTTTTAAGTGTAGCTCGAGAAGAGATAGAAAGTCGAAGTGGGATGCAAGGTTGGATTCCGTTTAAGGACCGAACTAATTTAGACTTGAAGTTTTTAAGGCCTCGAATGAGGCAAGAACTTATTCCTGTGATGGAGAGTTGCTTTGGGAAGAAGATCCGAAATAGTTTATTCCGAGTAGGGGAAGAGTTGTCTCTTTTAAAGGGGTATTTAGAAAGGAGATTACAGCCTTATGTGGATCAAAGTGAAATCTTATTATTAGGAAGTGTGCTTCCTCTTATGAGTCTTAAAATAGAAGATTCATTTGAAAGGCAAGAAGTGGTTCGCCTTTTTTTACGAAGGCATCAAGCGACTCTTAGCTCAGATGTGTTAAAAAAAACGCTCAAGTTATTAGAAGGAAATCTTTCTAATAAGCAGGTGGATATTTCTAGAGGAGCTCTTCTGATAGAGAGGGGTGACTTAATTTGGTTGAATAGTTTGCCTCGAGTCTTTCAAGGGCAAGCTCCTTTGAATGGTGTTCCTTTGAGAGAGGGGGCGAGTATCTGGGAAGTTCAGATAGGCTCGAATTCTATTAGAAGCAAGAAAGACACTCTTCGTTCTTGTTTCTTAGAAGGAAAGATTTCCTATCGTATAGAGGGGATTTCTGATCCTTGGTTTTCTTCTTACGCGCTTTTAATAGACAAAGATCAAAAGAAGATTTCTGGCTACCTAGCGAAAAATAAAATTCCAGCTAAGATGAAAGAAATGTTTCCTTTTGTAATTAACAATGGAAGATTAATTGATTGTGATTTTTGTTTTAATTTTGATTTAAAATGTGAAGGTTCTTCTCTTTTTTCGAATATTATTTTAAAATTGTAGCGAATTAAAAGACAATATATTTCCTTTCTGTTATGATCCGATTTAGTGTCTGTGGGGAAAAAAGATCCTTTCCTTGCTGTAGGTTCCTTTCTTCTAATTTTAAAAAATGGTTGTGTGATAATGAGTACTGATAACAATCCTAAGTCCGAGAAAAAAGGTTTTCCGGGTGGTTTTTTCATTTTTCTATTGGCGGCTTTATTAATTATATTAGTTGTTCAAAGTGTAAATAATGAGCCGATGGCTAAGGTGTCTTTTAGTCACCAAGTAGAGCATCTTGTGAATTTGGATCTGATCCAAACCCAAGAGAGTCGTAAGGTTGCGCTAAATGATAATCTAGTGACTTTCAGTGGGAAGTTTAAGGATAGTCTTTCAGATGATGCTAAAGTAAGAGATCGTTATTTAGACGTTCTTAACAGTAATCACGAGCTGACTATGGAATTAAATAGTGCAGAAAGTGAATTAGGAACATTGAAGCCTATAGTAAGCAATGCGGCAGATTGGTTTTTAAAGCTCAGCGGTCTTTCAATTCCGGAAGGAGGATTCCGAGTTGTAGACCCGGTATATGATACACCGACTAAATACAATTCTATTTTGATTTCTGCTCTATCTGATCGTAGTGTAGTGAATTTACAGGCACTTCTTGAGAAGTATAAAGGTTTCTCAACGACCTCTTCTCAAGCCGAATTATCTGATTTTGAATCAGAGTTGAACTTGTTGCTTCAGGGTTTTCGTTCTCCCTCTTTAGGAATCGGTGATGAAAATATGAAGCAAACGCTTAAATCCTTAGATCAAGCGCTTTCTACAGGAGTTACTCCTGAGCAAAAGCTCGTTGTATATAAAAACACACTAATGTCTTTAACCTCGATAGTGTCGACTTTAAACAAAGTTCACAATAATATACGTCTTATCGAGCTTCGAAGTGTTCGTAGCTACAAGCTGGAATTAGACCGTACGATTTCTTTTGAAGAAGAGCTAGAAAAGAATCTAGCCCAATTAGAAAAAGCTAGAAAATCGGTGAGCCAAGTAATATGGTTTTTTAATAATAAGGAGCTATCTACTCGTGCGCTAGAAAAGCAAGACGTGGAGTCTTTTTCTCAGTGGTATGTGCAAGCAAAAGTGGAATGGGATCATTTCGTTGCTAATAAAGGATCTGCATTCAAAGCCCCAGATCAGCCTCGTAATAATGTTTTAGATAAGATGTTTAAAAGTGAACAACCAGCACCGAACTACTTGAGTTATTTATTGACTCTCATGCCGGTTTTTTTAGTTGTTTTACTTCTTTATTTTGTATTTTCCCGTCAGATGAAGGGTGCGGGGTCTGGAGCTATGTCATTTGGTAAATCTCCAGCAAAACTTTTGACTAAAGAAAAAAACAAGATTACATTTAAAGATGTAGCCGGTTGTGATGAAGCCAAAGAAGAGTTACAAGAAATTGTAGGCTTTTTAAAGGACCCTACTCGATATACAGCACTTGGAGCAAGAATCCCTAAAGGAGTTCTATGTATTGGAGCGCCAGGAACCGGTAAAACGCTTATAGCAAAAGCAGTAGCAGGAGAGGCAGATCGTCCATTTTTTTCTATTTCAGGTTCTGACTTTGTAGAGATGTTTGTGGGTGTTGGAGCAAGTCGTATTAGAGATTTATTTGAGCAAGCTAAAAAACAAGCCCCTTGTATTATCTTCATGGATGAGATTGATGCGGTAGGTAGACATAGAGGATCAGGTGTTGGTGGTGGGCATGATGAAAGAGAGCAAACACTTAATCAGCTTCTTGTGGAAATGGATGGTTTTGAAACAAGTGAAGGGGTAATTTTAATTGCCGCAACGAACCGTCCTGATGTGCTTGATAAAGCACTTTTAAGGCCAGGCCGTTTTGACCGTAGAGTTGTTATTGACTTGCCAGATATTAAAGGCCGGTTTGAAATTTTACAGGTTCACGCACGTAAAATCAAATTGGATGCTGATGTAGATTTGATGTTTGTTGCTCGAAATACTTCAGGTGCTTCGGGTGCTGATTTGGCTAATATGCTAAATGAAGCGGCTCTTTTAGCTGCGAGTAAAAATAAGACAGCGGTATCAGAGCAAGATGTATTACAATCTTGCGATAAGGTGCGTTATGGAAAAGAGAGAAGAAGTTTAGAGCTAGATCAAAATGAGAAAAAGACTACAGCTATCCACGAATCGGGACACGCTGTAGTAGCTTTAATTGTAAAGCATTCGGATCCGGTAGAAAAGGTAACAATCATTCCTAGAGGGCTTTCTTTGGGAGCCACGCACTTTATGCCAACAAAAAACCGTGTGAGTTATTGGAAAAAAGAGCTTATAGATCAGCTTGCGGTTTTGATGGGTGGGCGTGTAGCTGAAGAAGTGTTTATTGGAGATATGTCAAGTGGGGCTCAAATGGATATCATACAAGCTACCAGATTGGTAAGGAGTATGGTTTGTGAGTGGGGAATGACAGATAAGCTTGGAACTGTTGCTTATGATGAGAAAAGTGAACAAGGTCAATATCTTGGAACACAAGGATATCATGAGAAAAATTATTCTGAAGAAACTGCCAAATCAATTGATGAAGAAGTTAGGAAAATTCTTGATGCAGCACATGAGTCAGCTAAAGAAATTATCTTATCTAATAGAGATAAGGTAGAACTTATGACTGATATGTTGATGGAGTTTGAGTCGCTTGATCGCACAGATGTTAAGTTAATTATTGATGGACTCTGGGATACTGATAAAAAAAGAGCTAAAGAAAAGGATCTAGAGGCGTTAAATCAAAAGTTTCCACCATCTACTAGTTCTAAAGAAATTTCTCCTAAGGATATTTCTAAGTCTTATCAAGATCCTATTCCGCAACATTAATAATTTTTATCTAACAGTTTATATAAAACAAGAAGAGCTCCAAAATTTGGAGCTCTTCTTGTTTTTCTGCTATGATAATTTTTCGTCACTAAAAACATGCATTGCTTTTTTCATAAGCTCGATGTTAAAACCATCAAAGATTTCTATGTTTTCCATTTGTTGCTTTCCTTCTAAATGTTTAATTTTTTTATCGATGGTGCTAACGAAGTTTAAGGCGTTTGAGGAAGCTGATAAGTCTTGCTACGGAAAAATCTCGTTGATTTTCAATAGAAGATTGAGATGTGACTTTACAATTGAGGCATGAGAATCTTTTGGCAAAGGTTGTTTTTTGATGGGAAAACGCCTTGATTGGGTTTTGCTGTCTTTCTAGGGTTGCAATATCTGCGTAAGTCGTTAATAATGAATTAATTACATCACAAAACAAGACTTCTTTAATGAGGAATGTAAGTTAATAGACTTAGATTATGTCTTGAAAAACAAGCTAGGAACAGGTTGAGTGAATTGGATGTAGAAAGATCTTTCTAAAACATTTTCATAGAGCAAGATGAATATTCTTTTTTTAATTCTTATTTCTAAAGAGAAAGTGAAGTCACCCACAACTGCTGTTTCCGGTAAAATAGAATCGTTTTTCCTTTGCAAAATGCATGCTTTATAATAATATTGAAATATTCAGTGTGTTTTTTTGTATGCGAAATTGCTTTCAATAAGAGGGGTTTAGGAATGTACCGAGTAAAAGAGTTCTATGAAAAATATCAAGAGACACTTTCTCTTGTTATGATCACAGGCGAAAAGGGACTTTCTAGAACGATTCGAGTTCCTGAGGCGCAACGTCCCGGGCTTAGTCTTTCAGGATATTTAAAAAACTATGTTAATCAGAGGGTTCTTATTTTAGGGACTTTAGAAGTTTCTTATCTAAAAGATTTAGATGCGAAGACTCGACTGGAAAGGGTTCAAGGGATTTTAACTCCAAAAACTCCAGCAGTGGTCATTGCAGGGCGCTATGCGCCGCCTCAGGAGATTGTTCGTTTTTGTGAAGACAATTCTTTGCCTCTATTTCGTACAAAAATAAAAACAATGGACTGTTTAACTCGAATTACTTTTCTTTTAAAAGAAGATTTTTCATCCAGTATGACATGTCATGGAACTCTTGTAGAGGCTTTTGGAGTAGGAGTCTTAATTCAAGGGGAGTCTTCCATAGGAAAGAGCGAGGCTGCTTTAGGAATGATTGAAAGAGGTCATAGGCTTATTTCTGATGATGTAGTCAAGGTAAAGGTGCGAGAAGGAACATATCTCGAAGGATCAGGCCCCGAACTCACTCGTCATTTAATGGAAATTAGAGGAATTGGGATCATAAATGTTGCACATCTTTATGGAGCTGTTTGCGTTCGAGATGATAAAAAAGTAGACATGGTTGTTAAGTTAGAAGAATGGGATGATAAACGGTTTTATGATCGAGTGGGTCTTGATCAGAAATTTTGTGATATTTTAGGAATGAAGATTCCTTATCATGTACTTCCAGTTAAACCAGGAAGAGATGTGGTGCTTCTCATAGAGACGATTGCTTTGAATCACCGGCTTAAAGAAATGGGATTTAATTCGGCTAAAGATTTTAATGTAAAACTTTTGGAGACAATTTCTAGAAAGCAAGGAAAAACAAGGAAAATGAGTGAAAATCTCTTGTAAAGTAAAAGTGAAGAATGCGGCGGGATTACACACTAGACCTGCAAGTTTTATTGTGCAAATCTTACAGGGAACCTTGAGTTCTGTGCATTTTACTTGTCGTAAAGAAAAAATTAACGCTAAGAGTATTATGAGTATATTAACTTTAGCCGCGTCTAAAAACTCTATAATTACTATTGAAGCAGATGGCGAAGATGCAGAAAAGGTTGTAGAAAAGCTTGTAGAAGCGTTTGAAAAACAGTTTTGGGAATCAAAAATATGAGCGCTATAAAAGAATTTCGCGTACAAGGATCTTCTGTAAGTGAAGGTATAGCCATTGGTTTTTTATTTTTTTTGCCTTCATACATACAAGAATCTATTGCAGAGTTTTCTATAGACGAATTTCAACTCGAATCTGAGATTAGAAGATATAATGTGGCTTTAGGGAAGAGCAAAGAAGACCTTCTTTTTTTGCAATTTAACTTAAAGGAAGAATCTTCGTTGGAAGCGTCGGAGATTATTGAAACGCATATTCAAATGTTAGAAGATCCTCTTATGACAGTAAATGTGGAGGAAAAAATCCGAAGCACACGGAAAAATGCAGAATCTGTGTTTAGTTCGATAATCCGTGAATATGAGCAGAAATTTTCTAAAATTAAAGATCCTTTTTTTCAGCAAAAAATTGTAGATGTTTTAGATGTCTCTAAAAGAGTGTTAGATCATTTGTCAGGAAAAAATGAGTTGGGTTTTTTTAATGTGCCTGAAGATTCAGTGGTTTTTACAAAAGAATTAATTCCGTCTCATATGGCAACTCTTCAAGCTTCTCGTATAGGAGCGTTTGTTACTCAACAAGGAGGGGGGAGTTCTCATGCCGCTTTAATCGCAAAGGCTAAAGGCATTCCTTATGTATCCAATATTGACGTAAATATATTTCAAAAAGTGGGTTCATCTTATATTATTGTCGATGGTAAATTAGGCGAGGTGATTTTTCATCCCGAACCAGCTACTTTACAAAAATACAGAGAAATTAAGACGAATTTAAAAACTACCTATCAATTGCTTCAGCAAGATCAGTTTTCTGTAACCGAAACTATGGATGGATACCCGGTTCATGTTTATGCTAATATTGGTAATTTAGCCGACTTGGTTGATATGCAGGCCTATCAACCCGAAGCAGTGGGCTTGTTTCGTTCTGAGTATCTTTTTTTAGAAAAAAATATAGTCTTTCTTTCTGAGGAAGAGCAATTTCAATCTTATCTACAAGTTGCTTTAGAGGCTCGAGGGATTCCGATTGTGATGAGAGTCTTTGATATTGGAGGAGATAAAAATCCAGATTTCTTTTTGGAAGATCAAAAAGAATCAAATCCAGTATTAGGTTGCAGGGGGATCCGATTTTTATTGCGTCATCCGACAGTCTTTCGCACCCAATTACGAGCTATGATGAGAGCTTGTAAAGATGCAAATATAAAAATTTTACTTCCTTTGGTTTCGGATCTTCAAGAAATTATTGAGGCAAAAAAAATTATAACAGCTGTTCAAAAAGAATTAAAAGATCAAAGATTGATTGAAGATCAAGTGTTTCCTTTAGGATGTATGATTGAAGTCCCCTCTGCTGTATTTCTTTGTGAGGCCATGGCAAAAGAAGTGGATTTTTTTTCTATCGGAACAAATGACTTAGTTCAGTATACACTAGGAATGGACCGTAACAGTTCTTCTCAGTTGGATTTTTTTGGTCCAACACACCCCAGTGTAATTCGAATGATTAAAATGATTGTTATAGCAGCTAAAAGACAGAATAAACCTGTCACAATTTGTGGAGAGATGGCTTCAACACCTCTTTTTATCCCTCTTTTACTAGGGTTAGGGTTAAGTGAATTTTCTTGTTCTCTTCGTCATATGCCTTTAGTAAAAAGAGCAGTGCGAAAGAGCTCACTGCTCGGAGCTTTTAAGTTGGCTCAGAAGGTTTTACAGATGAGTTCTTATCTAGAGATTTCTCAGATTCTTGTTGACTATGATCTAGAGTCGGATAGAAAAGAGAGTATCCTTTTCTCACATTCGGAAACTTAGATCCCCATTGATATTCATCGTCATCAATAGCCCAAAACATTCCACCTAAGAGATTTTGACTTATAGCAAGTTGAACTTTAAGAGTGATAGTGTCTGGTGTGTCAAAACTGACCCACTCTTGCATTGCAATATTATAGCCATAAGCTGTAGTTGTTATATCATTTGCTGCAAAAATAAGTTGACTTCCTGCGATCTTATCGGCTATTTCAAAATAGGTTAAAAGTCCAGCGGAGCCACTAGATGGCCCTGCAGGGCCCGCTTCTGTAAAGGGCTTTCCCGGTCCGTTGTCTTGGGTTGTCAAAGAAGAAACTCCAGCAAAGGAATGCCCGTAAATGGGCATGCCCAAGACAATTTTATTTGCAGGCACTCCGTTTTTTAAGTAGTTTTGCAATGATTCTGCAACAAATAGCAAGCTAGTAGGTGTCGTATCCTGATTAAGAGGAGCGTTGACACCTGTTATTTTTGGGATATCAAAGGTCCCGTGATAGTCGTAGGCCATGAGATTGAGCCTGTCAAGATATTTAGAACACTCAGCTAGCCATTGGAAGAAAGTGTTTGGATTGTTTTTATAATTCTCGGGAACTCCGGATGGAACAATTGCAGGAGAGGCGTAGCTAAGTAAAAGAGGTGGGGAACTAGCTAAAAAAGCAGTTTGACATTCTTGTAAAAAGAGTAAGAAATTTGCAAAGTCATTCGGTGTTCCCCCTCGAGTTGAATCACCTGGATATTCCCAGTCTATATCAATCCCGTCAAATCCATATTTGTGAGTATAAGCGATTGCAGAATTAATAAAATTAGTTCTATTTTCTAAATTCGATACCATTTGACTAAATAGTTTGTAAGTAGATTTTCCCATAGAATCTGTAGGGTCGTTAAAACTCCAGCCTCCAATAGATAGAATATTGCGAAGAGAAGGGTTGATTTTTTTTAATGCCATTACTTGGGGGTAGAGGTCGCTTTGATCATTCCATTCAACTGGTTCTATGTTGTAGTCGCCTGTTAAATGTGGGTTAGATGGATCTATTGATTTTGTTACAAATCCAAAAACAGCAAAAGCATAGTACAAATCAGTTAAGATAGTAGGATCGATTAAGTCTGGGAAAAAAACAGTTCGTCCCTCGGATGGAGGGCGATATTGGGACCAATTTTCATAGTAAGCTCCGACAACAGGAGGAGAGCCTAAGAGATTTGCGCTTGTAGATAAAAGAGATACCCATAACAACAGTTTTTTCATAAAATATCCGATTAGATTCCTATTGGAAATTCCATTGTAAATAGAGTAAATCTGAAAAAATAGCAATCTCTTTTTTTAAAGATAAAAGGTTCTTGTTAATAATTAAGCCAATTGCCGTGTTTGGGGTCCCTTACGTCCGATTCGTTTACGCTTGGATAAATGCTTAGGGGGGTTCCGTTAGTGTAAGCACCGAAAGTCATAGTGTTTTCTGGAAGGGTGTATGCGGGGTCCTCGTGAGAACTAGACCCATAAGGCCATATGGAATCCGTTTGTAAAGAATTTTGATTAAAACCTTGAGAGTAAATGCCATCTGTTAGACGCTCAGTTGGATTGTTATTAGGAGCAAATATATGAAAGTTACTGTCTGGATAAGCTAGTGAAATAAAATTATCTGGTTTAGGAGTTGCAGGTGTTATTGAGGGAGCTGTCTTGTCTTTTGAAGGGTTTAAGGTTATTACAGGAGAGGTAATAGGAGAAGAAGTTCTTGATTTTGCTAGAGTAGAGTTTCTTGGACTTAATCGTGGTAATTTGGTTGTTTCTGAATTGCTGTAAGCTTTTAAACTAATAACGAATCCTATAACAACAAATAAAGATAATGATTTTATTATATTCATAAAGGTTCCTGGCTTCATGTTGTGATGTAAACGTGAAAGTAATTATTTGTGCAATTAAAGTAAATGTATTAAATTTTATCTGCTTATTTTTAAGAATATTTTTCGACGCAGAATTAAAATAGATACAAAACTGAGCCATATAGAACAAAGAATTACTTTAAAAAAGCCAGGAAAAGGAATTGGAAAATAGATGAGAAATACTCCGGAGACTCCTATAAGGGTTCTTATAAAAAACTCTTTTATTCCGTGAGATTTTGGAATGTAAACTTTAAATTGATGACACATCCATAGGCCTATAGCCAAACCTAATGCACATCCTATATACGACTCTTCGATAGGATGAAAAATAGATAAAGTTAATATAGTAACTAGAAATAGGTGCAGAGAGAGAAGTTTATAGATGTTTGCACTTTTAAGCCTTTTTTCAACTTTAGGCAGAAAATAAAGAATGCCAAGAAGTAAAGTCAATCCAAAAAACCAGCCACCTAATACATCGCTAGGGAAGTGGACTCCTAAATAAATTCGAGAAAAGGAGATTAACAGGATGTAAGGAATTACAAGGGCCCATTTCCAAGGGTTTTTTTGGAAATAAACAAAAACACCGGATAAAATGATTGTTGTCTGCGCGGCTCCGCTTGGGAATCCATATCCTTCAATTGAATAAAGAGCTAGTTCTGGAATTAAAGAGCACGGTCTCGGGGATGAAAAAATATCTTTTAAAACAGTGTTAAAAAGGGAGCTAAAAAATAAGATATAAAATAAACGAAGTCCATTTTTCCATCCATAATTTAACCATACAATAGGGATTAGTATGAAGGCGAATTCTTGCCGATCAAAGAAACGTAGAAATAGAAAGAAAAAGTCAAGGAGTGGTGTTCTAAACTGATGAATTTATTGAATCCATTCTAATTCTATTGAGTGCATTATAGATCCTTTCTATCAACAGGAATTCTTTAAAAAAAGACAGCTAAACTCCTTTTTTGGAGTCTAGCATCTTATAAATTATAGATAAAGTTAAGGTTTTTTAAAGGGAACCTCCCAGTCGGTTTTCTTCTGTCGTTCGAGGTTTCAGAGCCAGTTCTATAGCGTTGAGCACGGTTTCTATGAAGATAAATCGATCTTCGCTTTCAAAGGAGCTGGTGTCTAATGCATGCTTAATCTGTTGTGAAAATTCCTTGCCCCCACTCGTTAAATCAGCTCCATTTTCTATTAAGTAGACAGCCGTCTTAGAAAGAAATTCACCGTCATTTTTCAAACTAATGCGTTCATCAAGCAATGTTTCTATAATTCGATAGAGAGGAGTTTTATCGTTGTCATCTAAAGCATTTAAGTTAGCCCCTAATCTATGAAGTATTTTGAGCCGAGCTAGATCTCCTACGACAGCGTAATAACCAACAGCAGTTCTCCACTCGTCAGAGCATGAAGATATATCTAGATCATAATCACCTTCAGGGCTTAAAAAAATGGAATTAATATCAGCTCCATTCCTAGCTAAATAGCTAGCTATTTTTAAGTTTTCCGGATCTGTACAGTTAGATTCTAGGCATAGGACAAGAGCAGGGCTCCATTCTTGGAGCAAGTTCTCTTCAATGTCAATTTGAGCTTTTTTTTGTTCTATTAAAAATCGTAATATATCATATTGTTTATGTGCAACAGCCCAAAGTAAACAAGTTCTGCCACACTCTTCATTTTCTACAGTTAAATTTATATTATTTTGAAGGTCGGGTCGTCTAGCTAGTAATAGACCAAAGTCTTTAAGATTTCCAGCGCAAATTGCTTGAATTATTAAAGAATCAGATTCCTCTTTAGAGATTATTGGAAAGCTTGGAACAGGTGGCCTTACTAGTTTAGGACAGCCAGTCTTTGTTTGAGTGAAAACTTCAACAGGGCCAGTCTTTCCTTGAGTGAAAACTTCAATAGGGCCGTTCTTTTCATAATGAGTGCGAAGGGCAATCTGGCGTCCTAAGCTCATTGCGTTTCTTGGATTCATAAAGGTAACTTTCACGCTTCTCCTTGCTACATTATCTACTTCATTATGTAGTTTTTCATCGTTGCTTGGAGTTTCTTTTCTTTTTCTATTTAAAGTGCTGGGTTCTATCCCAGACTGCAAAGGATCTAATATCATATTAATCTCTCTACTTGAATGTTGTAAAATAAAATTTAATGAATTATATCGCAAAACAAACAATAAATTCTACCTTTAAAAACAGTAAAATTCACTAGCGGATTTAAGTTTTTACATTAAATTTAAGTTTTTGATAATTAACATGAAGAGGGTGGTGACGGAGTTTTTTGTAAACGGAGGTAAGAATCTTATCTTTTTTAAGAAATTAGGAGACCCGATGAATCAACTAGAAATAGCCAAATGCTTAATGAAATGGATTCAATTAAAATTAGTTAGTCAGTCTGATCTTAAAAAAAAATGAAATTAGCGAGTTTTATGCTCATAACTTTATAGTTAGAGCTAATAAAGAGCTTACGAAGCCAATTATGATAATTATTTCGAATTTTTAAATAAACTTCGTTCTAGAATAAGATTTATAACGCATGATGTCTATGTTGAGAATGAGATCCAATAGCTAGTTTTTCTGAGCATGGAAAAATAGAGGGACCGCTCACGCTTTGGGTCCCAAATATCAGATGTGATCCTAGTTTGAGCTTTTATTTTTTTATGAATAAATCTCGTAATGGATTTTTTCTAAGTTATCTCTAGAGTCTATAGTGAGTTCAATAGTGTTTCTGCTTTTCAAAGAACCTTTAAGAAGAAATCTAGATAGCTGGTTGACTATTTCTTGTTCTATAAGCCGTTTTATAGGTCTTGCTCCGAAAAATGGATCATATCCTTTTTGAGCAAGATGTGCCGTAATAGAAGGAGTCCATTTTAAAAGTATATTTTTTTCTTGCAATCGCGATTTTACTTTTTCTAATTCTATTGTTGTCACGTTTTCCATTTCTTTTTGAGTTAAAGGTAAAAAAGGAAGGATGTCATCAATGCGATTTAAAAATTCTGGTCTGAAGTGCGATTTTAAAACAGGATTTAAAATATTCAAAACATCTTGTTTTCCCAGTTCGGTCTTAGAAGTTCTAATTTTATCTAGAAGGAGATCAGGTCCGAGGTTTGAAGTCATAATAAAGAGGGCATTTTTACAGTTAACAGTTTTTCCTTTGCTATCAGTAACTCTTCCATCATCAAATAGTTGCAAAAGAATGTTTTCTACATCGGGATGAGCTTTTTCAATTTCATCAATTAATAGAACAGAATAAGGCCTTCGACGTAGTGCTTCAGTGAGTCCTCCTCCTTCTTCATATCCTGCATAACCAGGCGGGGAGCCTATGAGTTTTGAAATAGAATGTTTTTCCATGTATTCAGACATGTCAAGACGTAAGAGTGATTTTTCTTGATTGAAAAGTAAAAAAGCGAGAGCTTTAGCGAGCTCTGTTTTGCCGACCCCTGTAGGGCCGACGAATAAAAAAGTTCCGAGTGGTCTTGAAGGGGCGCTAAGTCCTGATCTAGATCTTCTAATAGCTTCGCTAACAGATTCTATGGCAAAGGATTGTCCGATAACAAAATGGGATAGATTTTCTTCCAAATGCAGAAGTTTTTGCGATTCTCCTTCTAACATTTTTTCGACAGGTACACCTGTCGACTTAGCTAGGATATAAGCGATGAGGTTTTCCTCCACTTCTTCTTTGAGAAGTCTATTGGGAAGAGTGTCTAAAGAATTTTGAGCCGATTCAATTTCTTGTTTCATTTTTGGAAGGGCGTTCTCTATGGATAAACCAGTAGAAGAAATAGAGCCTGAGAAGGTTAATGAAGAGTCAATGGTTAAGTAGGTATTAGTATTCCCTGTGATGGAAGACCCTATGGTATAGATCTCTTCTGTAGAAGTAACATCTAAATAGGTGTCTTGTAAAGTGACTGTCAAATTAAGATAGGGGGTAGCAGAATTACCAGTAATAGAAGCTGTCCAGCCAGTTTCAATAGGGTCAGCACCAGTGTTAGCTTCTATAGTCATTGATGCTGTAATGGCAGGGGGGGGGGAAGATGTCGAAGCAGAGAGAGTATAGGGGGTGGCTAGATCAAGAATAATTGGGGAGGCGGTTGTGCCTGCATTCACTTGACTAATAGCCCAGGATAAGGTTCCAGTTATAGTGGTGTCGCCGGAATCTGTAGCTAGGTTTACAGTCGTTGAGGCAAAAGCGGAACCACAAAAAAAACTCATACAAAAAAAAGGAAAGATTATTTTTTTGCAGAGAGATCTTTGAAATTTTCCATAAGTATGTCCTTTGTCAAGCTAGATAGTTTTATGTTTAGTAGAGACCTTAAATGAGTTGTAATTTTTTGCATGTTATTTTTTTAAAAATATAATGCCTAATTTAAACAGGTGTCTAAAGGTGTGTATTTTTTTCTTGCCATTCAATATAAGCCAGAGATAGGTTGCAATTTCTTTATTGGGTATATACAAAAGAGGTTTCTTGTGAAAGGTATGTTTAGATTTTGTGCTATGGGGTTTTGTTGTTTTTTTTTAGGTTTAGAGGCAAAAACAGCAGTCTTTACAATTTTAAGTTTCAATGATGTATACGATATTGTAGCAGATCAACGTGGTAGAGGTGGGTTTGCAGAAATGATGACTCTTTTAGAAATAGAGAGAGCTTCTGCATCTCATCACATTACAGCTGTAAATGGAGATTTTCTTTTTCCGTGTATTTTATCCATTTTAGATAAAGGGGCGCATCGGATTGCTCTTTTTAATCAAATGGAAGTAGATGTTGTATGTGTTGGAAATCATGAATTTGATTCAGGACCCGATGAAGTTTTAAAGAGAATTGCAGAATCTAATTTTCCTTGGTTAGCAGCGAATGCACTAGGTGTGGATGGCAAGCCTTTTACCGGGGAAAAGCAAACTATGATTATCGATGTGGATGGGATTAAAGTAGGGGTTTTTGGGCTCATTACTGTGGAAACGCCAGAGCTTTCTTCTGTAGAAAATAGAGTGTGTTTTTCTCCTTTAGTTTACACTTCCAATAAAATGATTGCAGATCTTAAAGCACAGGGTGCTGAAGTTATTATTGCATTAACTCATCTTTTAATTGCAGAAGACTTGCAGCTAGCTAAAGAAGTGCAGGGAATCCATGTTATTTTAGGAGGCCATGATCATGACCCAATTACATGGTATGATGATCAAACTTTTGTTCATAAATCAGGGCAAAATGCATATTATTTACTTCGTTTAGATCTCGTTTTAGAGAAAAATGATATCACGGGTCTAGTCAATGTATTTCCTGATTGGAAAATGATTTTAAATAAGGGAAAAGAAAGAAATGCTCAAGTAGCTGCAAAAGTAGATGAATTTCAAGAGGTTTTACAAGAGATTACATCAGTTTCTATTGGAGTTATGGGAATGGATTGCAATAGTTTATATACTAATGTAAGGAGTAAGGAAACCCTAATAGGTAATTTGATTGCGGATGCTTTGCGTCTTTCATGTGGCGCAGATGTAGCTATAATCGGAGGTGGAATTATTAGAGGGAATCGATTTTATGAAGTTGGACAAGAAATTAACTTAAAAGATCTTTTAACGGAGCTTCCTTTTGGTAATCTAAATGTAATGGTTGAAATAAAAGGGCAAGCTATTTTAGAGGCTTTAGAAAATGGAGTGTCTTTAGTAGAGGGAAAGGCAGGACGATTTCCTCAAGTATCGGGAATGCAGTTTTCTTATGATGTTAATCAAAAGATAGGGCAAAGAATTTCTGAGGTGTTAGTTCATGGCATTGCCTTAGAGCTCAATAAAACTTATAAAGTGGCTACGGTGAACTATATGTTAAGTGGAGGTGATGGATATAAAATGTTTAAAGAAGGAAAGGTGATCATTAGTCCTCTTAAGGCAATTAGTTTAGTTGATACAGTTTCTTTATATATCAAACAAATGCCATTTATTTATTCTAATATAGAAGGAAGGATTATTCAAATAGAAAGCAGCAAAAAATTGGATTACATAGATTTTTGAGCTGAAGAAGGAAAAGACCGGTCTTTAGGAGATCGGTCTTACTTTTACCTTTTCTTTTTCTACATCAAGGTTGATTAGGAAGTAGGGATAATCTTTAGAGCCGCTAGGAAGGAGTTCAAGAGGGATAGGAGTTAACCATATGCTGCTAATTTTTTGATCCTCTGGGGAGACTTCCCATTTAGATCCATCGCTTAAGAGCAATTCCTTTCCGTTTTGACTGTTGATGTTTAAGGAAAGAGGATTTAATTCTGGTTTTTTTTGAATGGGAATTACATGTTTGGTAAGCCATTGGTTAAGCTCTTTTTTTTCTTGCTTTGTTAAAGACTCATATCCCGTTTGTTGCTTTTCTTTTTCTGACATCATAAAATTAAGATCTAGTGCCATGCAAGGTAGCGCATGTAGAATGAAAAGAGATGTTAAAATATGTTTTTTCATGAAAAACGTTTCCTTTTTTTATTCAGCGGGATTTGGGTCAGGGCAAGCATTTCTTAGCTCAGATTTAAGCGCTTTAAGAGCTTTAGGCTTGTGATTTCTTTTTGAGGTAAGTATTTCTGCTTTTTTTAAGTATTTCCAAGATTGTAAATAGTCTAAACGTTCCAAAGATAGAGCTGAAAGGTAGTATTCTACAGTAGCATCATTAGGATCAATATTGTGATAGGAAATGAGTGTTTCAAGAGCTTCTCCTGTCCTTCCTAGTTGGAGGTAACTAGTTGCAAGTTGCATAAGACCAGCTCGAAACTTAGGGAATTTTTTTACTATTTTTTGTAATTCAGCTTGTTTTTCTAAGATAGAAGTTCGGTTTTCATCTACATGAGTGAAAATAGCTTTTAATCCATCGATGTTTACATAACCATTTAAATAATCTGTTGGGAGTGTTTCGGGAGAGACCGAATATTCAAAGAGGGGATTTAAATTTGAGAGAAGTTTTTTCCCTTCAGATTTCTTTCCGATAAATAAATAGTTAAGTCCTAATAACATTTGAAGCAGAGGATCATCAGGGAGGTACGGAAGTGCTTTTTCATATATTTTTACTGTAGTTTCATAGTCTTTTTTTGCCCAACTTACAGAAGCTTGGTTGACAAAAGAACATCCGATAGATTGTTTTATGCTACGGATGCTTAGCAATCTGGTATTGATTCCTAAGTAGACATCAGAAGGAAGGTTGATTCCTCTTGCCGTTGTTTCAATATTGAGAAGTCCTTCTTCGGAAGGATATCTAAGATAAATATGACCTGGGGGCGTAATGATTTCTAAAGGGAGGCCAAGTCGTTGAGCTAAGCAAAGGTAAAGAATAGAGACTCCTAGGCAAACCCCCAATCGACTATCCATCACAGAGGGAAGGAATGTAAAGAGATCGATATCTTTAGCATAAATCGAGTGCGGAGGGAATCTAAATCCCATTTCTTGAAAGATAAAGCTATTGATTTGCCGAATCAACTCTTCTGAAGAAGAGTTGATTTCGACTCTTTTTTGAATCTGAATAGCCATAAGGTCAAGGCTAGCTTCATATTGTAAAATTTTTTGCTTACAGTTGATCTCGTCTTCGAATTGACAGATTAAAAGAGCTCTTGCTAAATCGATTTCTTCGGAGGGGAGATCTAAAACTTCTTTTTGGGACCAAGCTAGAAAGCCTTTTAAATTTCTATGTTGTAATTTAGAGCCTATCCTGTCCATTACTTTTAGTTGATCATCAGAAAGCTCAAGAGGGGTGTCAGATGGCTGTTTTGTAACAAGAGAAATAACGGCTTGCAGGTCGAGTTTGGGCAGTGTTAGTGGAGAGATGTCTTCAGGGTAGTCTTCTCCATAAAGTAGAACCCAAGCTCTTTTTAGCGCAAGTTTCCCTTTTTCGGTTTCTGGATATAGATCATAAAAAGAAAGGTTTTGCACAATAGAAAAAGGGTCTAGGGAGTGAAATAAGGAAGCGATCTGTTTGTCGGTATAGACAGGTGGGGATCCCGCTAAGTGAATAGAGGCAATAATAACTGATAAAAGTAAGGAGTTCATTATAAAGTCACGTGGTTTTGTAAAACTTGATTATATAAGAATTTGTGATTTTATCTATAAAGATCTTTCTTTCGATTCAACTAATTTGAGAGAGGGTGGATCTTCCTAGCAATAATTAACGAAATTTTGATTGAAAACCCGTTGCTTGTGTGCTGCTTTATAGTAAAAAAAGTATAAAAAGTGCTATAAAAATGGAGGTTGAAATTTTTTTAAAAGGGGTGATTCTTGGGGTTTTAATAGCAGCTCCTCTAGAACTGGTTGGCGTTCTTTGCATTCAAAGGACTCTGAAGTATGCTAAGTTTTCAGGCTTATTTTCAAGTCTTGGAGCTGCCTTTGCAGACGGTATATACGCAAAATTACACTACTTGGACTTGTTTTTCTTTTTAGGTTCCTAACGTTAAAGGAGTTGTGTTTCAACTGTATTGGAGGGCTCTTTTTGATTTGTTTGGGGTGAAAGGCTTTTTTTACAAAAACAACCTAGGGAATGACTCCAACTGTTTAAGTTGACGATAAGAAGCCTCTGTTTTTGGTTTCTGGAGTTTTTTTAGGATCTTTTATTCGGTGGTTTTTTCTAAGTGAAGGGGTTCTGTTTTTCATAAAAAAGATAAGTCAAAAGGTTTTAAACCGTTTAAAAGTAACTTAATATAGTTTTGTTTAATGCGATTAATAATGGTTTTATTTGCTTCTTTTTGAATCCTTAAAAGGACTCCTTGTCTATATAGGATGTGTTAAATTTCATTCCAGTGGAAGGGAAGGATTTCTCCAAGACTGGCAGTTTGATGCTTAAGCATGAGTAGCCGGTCAAATCCTACTGCAACTCCGCAGCATTCGGGAAGTCCTTTGCTAAGAGCTAATAGAAGGTTTTCATCAATAGGGAGAGACTCTTTTCCATTCGATTTTCTTTTTTGATTAGATTCGAGAAAACGCTTTCTTTGTTCTTGAGAATCGGTAAGCTCTAGGTATCCATTGGCAAGCTCTACTCCTTGATAGTAGATTTCAAAACGCTTGGCAACTAATTCATCTTCTTTTTGTTCTGTTTTAGCAAGTGCAGCTTGAGAAGCGGGATAGTCCATAAGAACAAGAAGTTCATTTTTTCCTAGATGAGGTTCTACCACGCTTCCTATTAGGAGGTGGAGAAGAGATTCTGCATCCCAAGATTCTTTAGAGGATAGTTCTATTCCGTGATGGATAACGCATTTTAGCAAGTCATCATAGGTGGCATAGACATAATCGACCCCTGCATAGATTTGTAGAGCTTTTCTATAGGTTATTTGAGAGGAGGGGAGTGAGCCTAAGAAAAGATGCATGAGTTCAAGTGTTTCTTCTATAAAAGGAAGAAAGGGCATTCCTATTCTATACCATTCGATCAGGGTAAATTCCGGATTGTGGCGCGACCCAAATTCTCCTAGGCGAAAAACGTGCCCGAGTTGAAAAATGTCTCCAATGCCGATAGAAAGAAGTCTTTTCATTGCATATTCAGGAGATGTATGTAAATAGCCTGTAGAGTTAGATAGGTTAACGGTCATTACATCGATATGCTCATCAATAGGAGAGCTGTGACTTAAAATGGGGGTATCGACTTCTAAGACATGTTTAAGATGAAAAAAAGATCGAACCTGCTTAAGTAGTTGGGCTCGATCTTTTAGATAGAAAATTTTAGACTCGGGAGACATATTCTCCGGTTCTTGTATCAACTTTAATTTTTTCACCTTCTTCAATAAAGATAGGGACTTGGATTTTCGCTCCACTATTTGTTGTAGCGGCTTTTAATACGCGTCCAGATGTATCCCCACGGATTCCAGGCATAGTTTCAGTGACGATCATTTCCATGAATGTAGGTGGAGCGACGGCAACGGGCATTCCTTTGTAGAAGATAATGTCGTATAAAACTTCTTCCATAAGCCAATGTTGAATCTCTTCCACGGAGGAGAAAGGGACAGTGACTTGGTCAAAAGAAACATCGTCCATGAAAACAACTCCATCCGCTTCTTTGTATAGCATGCGCAGTTTGTTTTCTTCCACATCAGCGATGTCTAGTTTTTCACCAGATCTGAATGTTTTTTCTACAACTCTAGCGGTAATAAGATGCTTAAGTTTGACTCTATTAAAGGGTTGCCCTTTTCCAGGTTTAACAAACTCGTTAGAAATTATTGTATACGGCTCTTTTTCTACTTCTACTTTGAGCCCAGATTTGAATTCACTTGTACTGACTTGTGCCATATGAGGTCCTAAAAAAGTGTAATAATAGTAAAAAGTAACATTTTGAAACAAGATTCTATTGATTGCAATGGTTTTATGGCAAAGAAAGAATCGCTTGCCAGTTTTTTTGAAGAGAATCGAATTGTTCTTGTTCCGTAAAAGAAAGTTTTTGGAAAACTTCTTGTTTTTTGAAAATATTTATTAGTAGAGGGACAAGTTTTTTTAAATGGCAAAGTTTAGTTTCTTGGTCCGTTAACCTGGAAATTTTAGATTCGATGTCGTAAGACGTTTTTTCTAAGCGAGAGCTTGTTTCTGAAAGTTCTTTTTGTACGCGTTCTAGTTCTGATTTGATGCTAACTAGCTCTTTACTTGTAAGGGAAAACTCTTTTTTGATTTCTAGTAAATGGGATGCTTTTGAATCGTGAAGAAAAAACTGTTTGATTTGTTTTTCCATAGAACCGATTGTTTTTTCTAATTGAGTAACGTGTTTTTCGATCTCTTTTTGAGTTGTAATTTGATTTGTTTTTTCGAGTCGATTTAACAGGTCATGGATCCTCCCTTCTGTTTTTTTTTGATCATTAGAGACATCAACACAGGAATTTAAAAGTTCCTTGGTTAAAGTTGCTGAGGAGTCAATTTTGGCAAGGAGTGTTTCCATTCCATGTAGTCTAGTTTTTAAGACATCAACTTGCTCTGTGAGATTTTGATTAGTATGGCTCATTAGTTTGTTTTCAGAACGAAAAGATAGAGTTTCTAAGCGCAGGCTTTCAGTGTTTGCATGAAGGGCTTTATAATATTCTTCTTTTCGATGTGAGTAGACAACTCTTTGCTCTGCTTCATAGCCTAAATAAGCGGCACAGCCTAGAAATCCATAAACTAAAGAGACACTAAAGGAGCCCACAAGGATTTGTACAAAGCAGGCAATGGCCGCTAATGCGATTGCTGATACTAAGAGAGCTTCTTTCCAGGCAGAGGATGGCTCCTGTATTAGTCTTGGAGTTGTTAAAGGCTGAATGTGTATTTTTTGAGTAGGGTTCATTAGACAGTTCCTTAGTTATATTGAACCTTTTTAATCTATAGGTTATATCTTGTGAAGAAGGAACTTTATTTTCTGATTTTTCAATCTAAAAAATAGGGGTTACTCAAATCTCGAAATTGAATCAATGGCCGTATTAAAGGCTATCGGAGTGGATTTGGACTGTTCAAGAGGAGCTACAGCCATAGAGAGTAATAGCAAAAAAGAAAGCATATCATACCGCTCATGTTATTTAGATGTCTCAACGGTTGTATACTTTTTAACGACTTAATTTCAAGTTCGAACCAGAAAATAGAAGTGCTTTTGAATGAGTAATAGAATGTGCTGGGATAGAGATAATTTTGCAATTAAAGCTTTTCAAAAAAATGGATATGTGGATAGTTTGCTTTAGACTCTTCTGGAATTTTTTCTTGATGATCGTAGACTAACCAGGCATAGTCTTTTTAAAAAAACAGGGGATAAAAAATTATGACCGAGATGCAGGAAGATCTTTTTGCAAGAGAGACTCTAGAAAGATATTCAGGTTGTGATGCTTTAGAATTTCAGCCCAACTTGCTATTAACGAATTTCCCTAGATATGTAGAATATTTTTCAGAGACAAGAGGTGTTCCAATTGGTGAGGGCTCTGTTTTTAAAGTGGCGCATAGTCCTAAAGAAGGCATTAGCATTCTTGATTTTAAAATAGGATCCCCCGCTGCAGCTCTTGTAGTGGATCTTTGTTCTTTTTTACCTTTTAAATCTAGTTTGTTTTTAGGGATGTGTGGAGGATTGCGTAGAAGATATGCAGTAGGTGATTATCTTGTACCTGTTGCGAGTATTCGAGGAGAGGGGACTTCTGATTTTTACTTTCCTCCAGAGGTTCCTGCTTTAGCCAATTTTTTAATGCAAAAAGCTGTTACGGAAGTTTTAGAAGACATGAAAGCTTTATACCATATCGGGATTACATATACGACAAATATGCGGTTTTGGGAGTTTAATGAGGAGTTTAAGACTCGAATTAAAAACACAAAGGCGCAAGCTATTGAAATGGAATGCGCTACTTTATTTGCGGCAAGTTATAAAAGAAAATTCACCTTAGGAGCGCTTTTATTAGTTTCAGACCTGCCTCTTAATAATGACGGAATTAAAACTAAAAAAAGCTCTAATTTTGTATATGAAAACTATATGCCAGATCATATAGAAAAAGGAATAGCTATTTTAAAGAAATCTAAACTACTGCAAGCTCGGCATGTAAAAGGATCTTACCATCGTAACCTTGGACTTAATCAATCTTCTTAGAGGCAAAAGTTTGAAGGATCTTTAACATTTCTTCTTCAAAGAAATTGAGGTTTTTTATGCCGGGTTGACGAACTATTTCAGTTACAGTTTTAGTCCCTTTTTGTTTTTCCATCTTAAGAGTAGTTCTGTCAAACTTTATACTGAGGATATTAAGCTGAGAAGCTCGAAGGCGAAGACGGGTTAAAAGACAAAGAAGGCTTACAGCTTGTGGGGCTGGGCCAAACCGATCAATAATTTCAGCAAAGATCTCGTGAGTGTCTTCGAAAGAAGAAAGATTTCCAAGTCTATAGTAAAGTTCCATTCGAATCTCTGATTCATCGATATAGTCTTCTGGAATTTTGGCATCAAAAGAGTAGTCCATTTTTGTTTCGATGAATTGGATAGGGACATGGTTTTTTAAGGCTTCGATCGCTCTTTTTAACAGTTTGCAGTATAAATGAAATCCAACAGCTGCAACTTGCCCAGATTGTTTATCGCCTAAGATATCTCCGGCTCCTCGAATTTCAAGGTCTCGCATGGCGATTTTAAGTCCTCCGCCATATCCGGAAGCATCGGCAAGTGCATGTAATCTTTTTCGAGCAATTTCAGGAAGTGCTTGAAGATTATTTACAAGGAAGTAGGCATAAGCTGGCTTATTCCATCTGCCGACGCGACCTCTAAGTTGATATAAATCGGCCATGCCAAACTGATCGGCCCGATCAATTAGGATTGTATTGGCGTTAGCAATATCGATTCCATTTTCTACTATGGTGGTGCTGATAAGAAGATCGGCATTGCCTTGTTTAAAAGAATGAAAAACAGCATCTATCTCTTCAGGATCCATTCGGCCATGTCCTGAAAGAATCCGAGCCTCCGGTAAAAGGCTAGAAATTTCTAATTGTACTTTAGGTAGAGACTCAATGCGATTATGGATGAAGAATGCTTGCCCATCTCTTGAAAACTCTCTGAGGAGAGCATTTTTTATAAGTTCTGGTTTTCTTTCCGCTATAATTGTTTGAATGGGGAGTCTGTCTTGAGGAGGTGTGCTGATGACAGAGACTTCTTTAATGCCAATTAAGGACATATATAAAGTACGTGGAATGGGTGTTGCAGAAAGTGTAAGACAATCAACCCCGCACTTTAAAGCTTTTAAATGTTCCTTGGCCCTGACTCCAAATCGTTGTTCTTCATCGACAATTAAAAGACCAAGATCTTTAAATGACACATCTTTACTTATAAGTCTATGGGTTCCTATTAGAATGTCAATTTTACCATCTCTTGCTTTTTGTAAAATTGCTTTTGATTCTTTTACAGAGCAAAATCGAGATAATACAGCAATATTAATAGGGAAATTGGCCATTCTAGAAAGAAAAGTTTCGTAGTGTTGAATAGCTAGTATGGTTGTTGGAACCAAGACAGCTACTTGTTTTTTTCCATCTACAACAGCTTTAAAAGCAGATCGCATAGCGACTTCTGTCTTCCCATAACCGACATCGCCGCAGACTAGTCTATCCATTGCTTTAGAAGAGATCATGTCTTGTTTAACATCTTTAATTGCAGTTATCTGGTCAGCTGTTTCTACAAAAGGGAATTCTTCTTCAAACATCTGTAATTCTAAGGAATCTTCAGAGAAACAAAAACCGGGTTGAATGGCCCTTGCAGCAGCTTTTTCTAAAAGGTCTTTCGCATATCCAAGAATAGAGTCTTGTGTTTTTATACAGGTTTTTTGCCATTTTCCAGATCCTAGAGCGCTAAAGCTAATCGAATCTTCTTTAGAGCCCACGTAGCGATTGATTAAGTGAGATTGGCTAACAGGCACATATAATTTACCTTGCTGAGCATACTCTATTTGTAAATATTCGGTTATGACGCCTTGGTGATTGGGAAGTTTTTCAGTTCCTAAAAACTTACCAATTCCATGGTGAAAATGGACGACAACATCTCCAGGAATTAATTGTAGATACTCAGATGGAGAGTTATGATAATTGCTTCTCCACTTTTGTCTTCTTACTTTTCTTCTTTGGGTTAGCTCTGCTGTTGGAATACAAGCAAATTGTAGATCTGGGAGTATGAAGCCAGAGGAGAGATAACCGGTTTCAAAAGTTGATTTTTTGGGTAGAGCAATTGACAGTTTCTGTATGTTTTCTTGGATCATTTTCTCTTCAGAAGGGGCTCGGACAATGAAGTTGAGTTCTGCAATTTCTTTGTTGTGTGTAGAAACTCCTAAAAGGATTTCTTCTAATGTAGACGTTTCTTTATTTTCAAAACGGCAGAAGAAATTAGAGACTTCTTCAAAAGGATGGTTAAAGCGAACTGAATCAAAGGGGATATTAAAAAAATTAAAAGAAAGAGGTTGGAAAGGATTTTCTCCACTGTAAAATTTTCTTCCTTGTTTTTTTAAAATGGAAACATCCGAGAGTTCCTCTGCTTTTTGATGTAGCCAGAACATATGAGAAAATTGGGGTAGTTTTTTCAAAAAGTCATCTAAAGTAAATAAGAGATGATTTTGCATTCCGGGCAAAGACTTTAATGAGACATATTGATCTTCAATAGCAAGGATGTCATCTAGGATGATTATTGTGTCAGGGCCTAGATAATCAAGGAATGTGGCTAGTTTTTTTTCTTGTTTAATGAGGGCCCATTCAGATGCGGGGCAAAGAAATAGTTCATCTACTTTTTTGATAGTTTTTTGTCCTACAGGGTCATAAATCCGAATAGAGTCAATGGTGTCTCCTAGAAAATCGACTCTGTAAGGATCAGAAGAAGCTATAGGAAAGATATCTAGAATTCCACCTCTTACTGCAAACTCTCCTTTATCACGGGCTATAGGGCGTTTCTCATATCCGATTTTGGTAAGTTGAGTCGGTATTTGATCAAACGAGAGTTCTTGCCCTAGTTTCCAAAGAGAGCAAAGAGGGATAAGGGTTCTTGGGGAAACTGTTTTTTGCATAAGAGAGCTTACTTCTGCATGAACGATAAAGGGTTTTACTCGTTTGGAAATTTTATAAAGAGTTTCTAGCCGCCTTCCGCTGATGTCAGGACTTGAGGGAAGACCTTCTGAAGCTAAGACTTCTCCTGGAGGAAAATCTAGAATTTCTTCTCCTTGTAAAAAAAAGAAATTGTCTAAAAAACGGTCTTCTTTTTTTCCGGATAGTATGAAAATATTTTTCCCTGTTGCTTTTTGGGCTAGTAAGCATAAGAGCGCCTTTGGGGTGTCCCAAAGGTGCTCTAAAAGCAGGGAATTTGTCTTTTGAAGTTCGGATAAAAGAGCCTGTAAGGCGACGCTTTTTAAGATTTTATCTAACATAAGGATTCGAGAAGTCTCCAGGCTAATTCAAAGGACTCAGAAATTCCGGCTGGATTTTTCCCGCCAGCTTGTGCTAAATCAGCTTTTCCTCCCCCATTCCCGTTAATAGAAGGAGCCATTTGTTTTATAAAGAAATCTGCGTGAAGTCCTTTTTTCTGCAAGTCAGGGCTAATCTTGACTAGAAGCTGGCAGCGGTCTTTATCTATTTGGGTGGCTAAAGCAATAAAAATGGAATCAGTTCCTTGAGACAGTTCCTCTGCAAGCATTTGCAGTTCTTCTATAGAGCAAGAAGGTTGGGCTGTAATAAAAAGAACATCTTTAACTTTTTTTGCTTCGCTTTTTAGAGTTTTAGCAAGGGATCTAATTTCTTTGTTTTTTAAAGTTTTAAGAGTGTCAGATTGCTCTTTATTTACTTCTAGAAGAGCAGTAATTTTGTCTTCAAGAAGAGATGGAATGACTTTTAACTTAGAGCAGCAACGATCTAAAATTGCTTCTTGTGAATAAATATACTCTTCCGCTTCAAATCTCGTGACAGCCTCAATACGTCGCACTCCAGATGATATACTACCTTCTTTTGTAATACGAAAAAGTCCGATAGTTCCTGTGTGATTTGTATGTGTTCCTCCACAGAGCTCTTTGGAGCATTGTATGTCGACAACTCTTACGACAGATCCGTATTTGTCTCCGAAAAATTGCTTAACTTCCTTTTTGGCTTGAGCTTCTTCATAACTCATATTATAGGAATGCACGGCGTAATTTTTGCGAATTAGGTCATTTACTAGCACTTCGATAGTTTTTAAATCTTCTTTACTAATGGGCTTGTGGTGGTTAAAATCAAATCGTAATCTATTAGTTTCTACAAGAGATCCGGCCTGACGGATATGAGCTCCTAAAATTTTTTCTAAGCTATAGTGTAAAAGGTGGGTTGCTGTGTGATTATTAGCTATCTTATCTCTTCTTATTTTGTCTATGGAAGCTAAGACAGGCTCTCCGGGAATAAGGATCCCTTTTTCCAAAGTTCCTATGTGAACAATGACTCCGGGGTAAGGGTTTTGGCAACTTTTAACATTGAAGAGTGCTTTATGATGGGAAAGAGTTCCTAAGTCCGTTACTTGCCCTCCTTTTTCTGCATAAAAAGGAGTTTGCTTAAGAAGAATCATGCCTTCTTGCCCTTCGGAGAGGGAATCAACTGATTTTCCTTCGTAAAAAATAGCTAAGATAGAGCTTTCTAATTCAGAGTAATCATAGCCTTTGAATTCACATTCGCCATGTGTTTTTACAAAGTCCTTAAAAAGTCCTTCAACAGCTTGCTCAGATGTTAGAGAGGAAGCAGCTCTTGATTTTTCTTTAGCTTGTTCTTCTAAAATTTGATAAGTATCTAGATTGACTTCTAGTCTAGAGTCTTTAGCGATAAGAAGAACTTCTTCTAAAGGAAATCCATAGGTATCTTTAAGTTTGAAGGCGTCTTCTCCGCTGATTTGTTTTAGAGGAGAGATGGCTGCTTTTTCTATGACCTGGGTTAGAATATTGCCGCCTCTTTTTAAGGTACGAAAGAAGTTTTCTTCTTCTAATGTAAGGATCTCTGCTATTTTTGATTGAGATGAAATAAGTTCTGGGTAATCGACTCCCATAATATCGACAAGACGAGGAAGGATTTTAGCTAAAAAGGGATCTTGAACTCCTAGAAGTTTTCCATAGCGGACGGCTCTTCTTAAGATTTTACGAAGAACATATCCCCGTTCTATGTTGCTGGGTTGAGCTCCATCTGCAATGGCAAAAGATAGAGAACGGATGTGATCCGCAATAACATGAAAAGCCGCTGCTAAAGCAGGGTTTTTAGGGTCATATGGGATTCCAAAGGTGTTTTCTATTTGCGCTATAAGACTTCTGAAGATGTCAGTGGCAAATACAGTGTCGACATTCATTTTTAAAGAAACAACTCTTTCGAGGCCAGCTCCAGTATCAATAGATTGTTTTGGGAGTTTTTGTTGCTGTCCTTGAGAATCTCGGTTGAACTGCATGAAAACTAGGTTCCAAAATTCAAAATAGCGCTCCCCCGAGGCGTCTTCATGAGGGTTCTTTGCAGGTCCATATTTATCTCCTCTGTCAAAAAGTAGTTCGGAGCAAGGACCGCAAGGTCCGCTATCTCCCATAGTCCAAAAGTTATCTTTTTCTCCCATGCGGACAATCCGGGATATTGGAACGATTTTTTTCCAGAGTTCATATGCTTCATCATCGTCTTGAAAAATAGTAACCCAAATTTTGTCTTCAGCTAGTTCAAAAATTTCAGTAGAAATTTTCCACGCATATTCAATTGCTTGAGCCTTAAAATAGTCTCCAAAAGAAAAATTTCCGAGCATTTCAAAAAAGGTAAGGTGGCGAGTTGTGTGCCCCACGTTATCTAGATCGTTGTGCTTGCCCCCTACACGGATGCATTTTTGAGATGTGGCAGCTTTTACGTAATCTCTTTGAGATTGTCCAAGGAAAACGTCTTTGAATTGATTCATTCCCGCATTGATAAATAAGAGAGAAGGATCATCATGGGGAACGACAGAAGAGGATGGAACTATGGCATGCCCATTGTTTTTAAAAAACTGCAAGAAATTTCTACGAATAGTTTGAGAAAGCATAGTTGTAGGTCTCCTTATCCAGGGGTATAAAGAAGTAAAGCGTAGCAAGATCATTGGAAAAAGTCAAAGATCTGTATAGAGAAATTAAAAAAAACTTGATCGCAAGAGGTTTTTATGTAAAAAAATAGAGTATAGATAGAGGAAATTATGTATGGCGTTAGCATATCTTTTATTAATAGTGGCAATTTTTCTTTCTTTAAGAAAAAAAACTGGGTTGGTTTTTTGTTTTTTGTGGCTGGATTTTATTTTGATTCTTTGGATTTTTTATAGTCATATTACTGTGAATTTAGGGTTAAATCTATGAAGAATTTTTTTCGGGCTTTTAAGGAAAGAGAGCTGAATTTACTAGCAATAATCTTTTTTTGCATATCTATGGGAATCGGTTTTTTTATAGAGTTTTGGGAAAAACAAACTCCTTGTATTCTTTGTTTGATACAAAGAATTATCATGATAGGAATTGCTTTTAGTTTGTATCTAAATATTGTATTTGGAGTTAGGGTAAGGTATTATGGATTTGCTCTTATTTGGTCTCTTTTGGGATTGGCTTGTTCATTAAGGCATATTGCAATAAACCTTTGTAAGGAAGTTCCTGTTGGAGCGTATTTATTCGGTCCTTATAGAGTGTATACATGGTCTTTTCTCATCTTTTTTTTCTCAATTTTTGGAATAGCGCTTCTTCTTTGCTTGAATAGAAAGCCACAAAAGGGCTCTCTATTAGCTAAAAAAGATGCAATAGTTTATGTTGCAGCAAGTTTGTTGCTTGTTATGTTATTAATTGGTTTGTTTGCAATCATTCAAAAGCACGGGTTTTGGTTTTGACGTCTTAAAAAAAACTTATCAAAAACTGTTGTATTGCATTAATGTTAACTGTGTATTATTAATTTCTGAGAAACAGTCAGGGACTGCACATGATAACATTCACTTTTTGTTCGTTTAAAGGCGGTAGAAGCAAAACTCCAACGTCTATGCATATGGGAGCCTCTTTATCTAAATACCATGGGGAAAAAGTACTTTTAGTGAATTTGGACTCTCAAGCTAACCAGTCGCTATGTAATAGCTTGGAAATTATCAAATTCGTTAGATGGATTGTTTTGTCGAGAAGTGCTGGAGGAATCCTTTGCAATCGGCAAGCCTGACACATTTAACACAGATCAAGGAGCACAGTACACAACTCATGAATTCATTAGGATTTTGTTGGATGCCGGAATTAAGATAAGCATGGATGGGAGGGGAAGAGCCATTGATAATGTGTGGATTGAGAGGCTTTGGAGAACAGTAAAATACGAAGATATTTATATTCGAGATTACGTCGATGGAAGAGCTCTTTTTCTTGGATTAAGCAATTACTTTGCTTTTTACAATACAAAAAGGCCTCACTCTTCTCTTGATTACAAAACTCCTTCCGCCGTTTATTTTGACATGAAAAATATGAGAAGTTTTTAAAGATTCAAATAGAACTCTCTAAGGAGTAATGTGTTTCAAGGATTGTCGGGGCTCTTGCCCCTGCGCCCCAGCTCCGCCATAGACAGAGGGCAAAAGCCCTCTGTCTTATGTTGCTATTGAAAAAAAAGAAAAAAGATTGAAAGAAAAAAGAAAACACGTAAAGATCTATATAGATCTTTGAAATTCAAAGAAAGAATGAAAGAGAGTGGTAAATATTACTTTTAATTCTCTGAATTCTGTCCAATCTCGACCAACCACCTCAGGGGGGGGGGGCTTTTTTGCCCCCGACACTTTGTTTTATTTTTTTATCTATTTATTCCACAGATTCCCACTCGCCGGAACAATTGTGGGTAGGCAATTAGAGGAATTTGACAACCCCCAATAGTTCCGATGAACCAAAAATTATCCTTCTTTTAACTTCTGCCTTTAAAGCTTCCCTTCTCCAACCAGGCTTTAGAAAAGTCCTCTTTTACATGACTGACCGACTTTCGTTAGTTGGTCTAAAAACAACCTTCAAACCCTGTAGTTTCACCTCAAAAAAAGCCTAAATTTAAAGGCGTTTTCACCTCTTTTTCTGTTGCAAAAAAACAAGAAAATATTGCATAATGCACTTATTATAAAAAGCTTAAACTATCTATAAGACTGGATATTCCGTTATGACAATCAAGAAGCCTCAGCTAGATTCCCTCACCCTTGAACAAGTAGAAGAGATGCTCAACTTGATCGATGAAAGCATTTGGCCTCAACGGATAAAAGACCTCATGACAAATAGAATTCGATTCAATTTATGGCTAGCTGATATGTTGCAAAATAGCAGAAATACCGTTTCAAAATTACTACACAAATTGTTTTCCAGATTCAGAACAGAAAAAGCCCCCAGCAGGAAGAAGAAGCCAAAGTCAAAAACTCCAAGCCCAGATCCGTTAAAAGGGCCGGCAAAGCCGGACCCTTCTTTAAAAAAGAAAGGGCATGGACATCGTCCTGCTTCCTCTTTTGCAACTGCCAAGATTATAGAAATAGCTCTATCGAATCTGAAAGAGGGGGATTTCTGTCCAGCTTGCTTTCCTGTAAAAAAATCCAAGCTCTACAAATTCAATCCTGGAATCATTTTAGTTATTCATGGAGAAGCTCCTTTTCAGCCACTTGTAGTAAAGCTTCTAGCTCTAAGATGTCCAACTTGTTCTACTGTGTATAAACCTCCAATCCCTAAAGTCTTTTCAATGCATTCCAGGACAACGCCCGAAGCAAAAGCTCTGGCCGTATTTCTAAAATATAAGGGAGGCATTCCATTTTACAGCCTTGAAATGCTTCAAACTGCTCTTGGAGCTCGAATCACAGATTCGGAAGTTTGGGAAATGATGGAAGCTGTTGCAGTAGATGCAATGCCTGCCTATTTACAACTCCATAAAGAAGCAGCCAAAGCGGAGACTGTTTTAGTTGACGATACCCCCATGTCAGTTCTAAGCTTGATGAAAGAAAACGAAGTCAACAAACAGGCACAAGAAAAATTAA
>CAMDHO010000021.1 GCA_945898205.1 Chlamydia trachomatis
AAGCTTCAAGGAACAATAACGGTAAAAGAATTTTGGAGGAGAGTAGCTATGTTAGCAGGGTTTTTAGCGCGGAAATCTGATGGCAATCCGGGATGGCAAAAAATTTGGAAAGGATGGCTTAGGCTTCAGGATATGCGTCGTGGCATGGAAATGATGCTATGAAAAGCGCGTTAAAATATTTGATTGACACTTGTGGGTAACGACAAGGTCACATAGAATCGCTGTTGATCAGGCTTTTAATTACACTTAATTCTTGCATTTATTAAATATTTACTTGAATCTTGCAAAAGAAAAACCTATATAACTTTAAGGAGGAACATGGAAAAATTTAAGAAAAAAGTAAAGAAGGCAAGACTTCATAGCAGTATCTTTTGGGGAGGATGTTTTTTACTCCTGAGTTCCTTTCAAGAAATCCCCATTCCAAGCTTAGATCATTTAAGCTCCCCTCCAATATACTATACACCGAATCCAGAAGACCCCCAAGGCGATTGGATTGTCTATGAAGGCTATTATGGACCCACTGCAAATCGGATCTGGGTTCCCCATCAATCAATAGAATTGCCTAATGTAATTCTTACTCCTACAAATGATTGGTTTCAAAATTTAGCTAGTGATCCAGAAGGCGGAGTCATGAGCACTACTGGATATTATGATCTATTTTGGAATGGAAATTCAAAGCAGGGAATCAGTTTTTTATGCCCAAAAGCATTTAAATATTACCCAACGCCAAACGTTCTAGCTTCAGGACATTTTACAATTGATCTTGCTGTAAATCCTGGCGCTTTTTCTATCATACCACCGGCTTCTCAAAATAATCCTGACGTGCATTGGATCTCTTCTGAAACAGGCAATATGCTGAGGGCCGTACACTATCAAGAAGGATCTCTTGTTGTCTATTTAGCCCAAGGAGGAGTCTTTCAAGGCGCCCAATTTACTAACAGTCCAGTGGCGTTGCAAATACCAGATGGATTGGAGATGAGTATAGTGGATGTAGATGGATTAAGAAGGTATCAAGTAACAGGACAAAATGGATTTGAATATCTTGTTTATACACCATCTTCTTTAACACTATCTTGGAATAATCAAAAATTAGTTTCAGAAGAGCCCTATACGGGATACATAAATATAGCTTGCATTCCAAGTGAGGTCTTCACTGGGGTCATTGATCTTTTAAATAGCCATGCTAGAGCTGTAATAGTACAGGCTAATGGGGCTTTTTCAGAGGATTCAACAGATCCATATGATTATAGTTTTAGCTATTTTTCTGTTGATCTTTTAGGAATAGAAAAATCCTTAGATCCTTTGGTCTTGCTTATGGATCATCAGTTAAATAAAGCGCATTTTGTGTCTGGTCAGCAAAAGACAGGAATGTCTTTGCTTTGCTTAAAAGGCCTTCTACCAGCATATTCTGGAAGTGTATTTCAGTTTAAATTTGCAGATTCCTATCATAATTTGACTACAAATGCACTTCCAGATCCTGGAATTACACAGCAGCAGGCTATTGCTTTAATAGACTCCCAGGTGTTAGACAGAGGCCTCGATGCGGCGATTCAATCAGCGGCTCCTAGTTTATCGATTCCTTACAATAAATTCCTTTATCAAAAAGCACTTTCTTTGGTTTATGCTCAAGAAATAATCACAGTTTCTGGAAGGATAAATCAGTGGCAATCAAAGCTTGATGCCCTCTATCAAACTCTTATTTTGGGTCTTAACAATCTTTGGAGTGGCTCCTCCACATTCCCTGAAACCATTGATGGGAAAATTGTGCAGCAATCTTCTGGTATCAGAAAAGATATCAATTGGGGATCTATTGTATTCTTTCCAGATTCTTATGGTTCAGCAAACAGTCTTAACGACCATATTGTTCAATATGGGTATCCGCTATATTCCTTAACACTATTAGATCAGTATGAAAGTAAGGCCGGGATAGAACCTAGATATCTAGATCAAACTTCCATATTACCCTCGTATACCAATAAAGATTTAGGCAATTTGTTAGCAGCGGATATTGGACAGTCTGGTGGTGATAATTTTTTATGCCACAGAAACCTTGATTTTTATGAGGGACATTCTTGGTTATCTGGCCTTGGAAAAAGCAATGATGGACAAAATACAGAAAGCGAATCGGAAGCTCTTTTAGGGAGTATGAGCGTCGTTGCTTGGTTAGAGCAAACACAATCAGACAAAAAGCTCATCCAACTGGCCAAAAATCGCTGGCTTTTAGAAACAACAGCCTACCAATCTTATTGGCAAGTGGACCCTGATATAACGCCTTATAAAGAAGTTTCTCTAGAATATGTCGCAGACCATCTTGTAGCTTCTATGGTTTGGCAAAATAAAATTACAGCAGAAACCTATTGGGGATTAGATTGGGATCGTATTTTAGCCTGTGTTTTCATGCCAGCTTCAGCAAATCTTTTAACTAACTATCTTGGAAGTTCCCTGGATAGTCAGCCGATTGTATCTGTAAAGTATGCTAAAGAAATTGCTGACTATATTGAAAAAAACTGGAATAATTTTGATCAAACAAATAGCATTCAAAGTGTTCTCATCCCTTTAGTTGCAAGATCAGCGACGGATAAGACATGCCCCCCTCTTGGGTTGCCACTATCTATACAAACCATGATCGACGATGTCAAAAATGGAAAAACGCAATTTGATCCAGGAACTAACGAGCTTATTTTAAGTGTAATTGCAATCTATGCACAAAACTCACTGCAAAAAAGCAACTAACATCGAAACAGAATAGCTCGAAAGAGCTATTCTGTTTTTTTATCATAAAGAAGGTCCGAGACGAAGAAGTCGTTAGATCAATGACCGTGTTAAAGGCTCGGCATTTTCATTAAAAACATTTGACAGCCTGGGCAATGCGATAGACTGGAAAAAAAGCAAAAAAACAATAGAATTATAGGATGATCCGGCTGAAAAGGCAGCAAAAACATATTGCATCGGTCATCGCAAGAACAATTTCCCCCTCCTCTTCATTATAAAATCCTGTTATTTTACTTGAATTGCCTATCATTTTTTTTAGTGAAAACGCCGCGGCTATAGACAAAACTCTATTATACTAGTTAAATTAAGTGAATAGTCTTTTACCATGCAAGGAAGTGATCTTGATCCTATTATGCCGATATCGAAATAATAGGTTAATATAGACCTAAAAACCTATCTATAATTTCGAGGGAAATTAGGATGTAAAGAAGAAATATTCATAAAAAATAAAAAAACAGTCGAAATAGACTTAAAAAGTCTATTTCTGATTAAACTCCGGTATCTTCACCTGTTTTTTTCTTCTTGCTGCTTACAAGTGTCCGTATACAAAGTCTTAAAAAATCCACACATTCCCCATCGGAAAAGATTCCATTAATTGCATCATCAAATAACTGAAAATCTTCCAGAGGAATTTCATATCGTGTAACTCCGATAATTGCTCCATCTTTTCCTTGCAAAAGGCTTGCAAAAACCTTATTCTTTGCCCAAAAGCTCTGATTAAAAAGAGGCTCTTCATATAAACCTATCCAATTCTCTATATCCGCAATTTCCCTAGGAGAAGCTTTATCTATTTTCCTGTTTTTTTCACGGTATTGGCATAACAACTTACGGCGTATGTAATCAAGGAAATAGCTTTCAGACTGCTCAGTATCTCCTTGAAATTGCTCTTTAAAATCCATCCATACATCTTTTAAACAAGTTGTTTCAAAAGACTCTAAAAGAGAAACGAGCTCTCTTGCTATAAAATCAGACTTCGATTCAAGATAGTAAAGAAAACTAGAATGGATTTTTTCCTGCTCCATTTCCTCCATCCCCTGCCTCTCTGGCCCTTGTATTTGCACCAATTCCAAATCATCTTCTGAATCGCTCTCTATTTTTTTTCTGTTCGCAAGGCAACTCTTTTCTAAAGCCAGAGAAACCCTTTCCTTCACTTCCAAAGAGTCGCTTAATACACTTATTAGAGCTCTTTTAAAAGCTCCATAAAGCATATTAAGACTATAAAATTCTCGCACACTTTTCGACGTAAGTGTCTTACACTCTTCTATCCCAGGAAAAACAGTTGGGGTTACAGGTCTTGGATATGAGCTACTTTTTAATGAGCTTACTTTGAAAGGAAGTCCAATATGTCTCTTTGTAATAAAATCTGAGATCTTTTTATTAAATAGGCTCAAACTATAAGGTTTTGCTTCAGATGCAATCTCATAGACTGCTATTTCAACATCTTTAGAGGAAACAAATAAGTGCTCCGCCATAGATTTGCAATACTCTTTTCTATCTAAAAAAAGAACATCGCCAGATTCACTTAAAAGCTTTAAAGCAACGTCTCGCACAACTTCTTGCGATTTATAGGACTTTAGAGGGACCTCAGGAATAAGGTCTAAAGAAAACCTTACCTGCCTTTTAAGAGACTGCATATTCTATTCCTTTTAAAAACTATTCGGCGTAGTTTAGCATGAAAACGATTAAAAAACATTAAAACAAATTACTTTAACTAGGGGTTAAAAAAATAACTTTATTAGATGTTTTTAAAATTACAGACTTGATCTAACCTCTTTAAAAAAACACCCCTACTGAGAACGGCTCTTCTGGATTTTGCCTAGAGTGCAAACAAATCTTTAATAAGATGTTTTGTGTAGAGCAAATAAAAATGCCTACCGGTATAGGAATACATATAGACGCTCCTTCTCATAGATTTCTTGGAAGACTTCCCGTTTCTGAAATCTCTCTAGAAAACCTCACAGCTTTGGCCTGCGTGATCCAGGTTGCTGATAAAGCAACATCTGATTATGAAATTTTTCTTTAAAAGTCTATGTCCATATCCTTCTGCATCCTTAGTTGCTAGAGCCCCTTCGATAGGTAGAATATCCGTTTCCTACTATATGCCGACATGGCAGGATCTTTGGATAGAGATGAGCAGAATAGGGCTTCATGCAACTTTGAATAGGAACTTAGTCCGAAAGAATTTGAGAGGATGGCAGATTTGATTCGATTTTCCTCTTTATGGCCTTCGGATTCTTTTATCCGCGCTCTTTGTGCAAAGCTTAATACAGGCTTTACTATTTTAGAGCTATTTAAAGAGGGAATCGTAGAGCGCACTCGCGTAGAGGACCTGCCTTCGGCTGGAAGCTTGTTATTAATAGGTGATGAAAGTAAACGACATTATACGATATACGATGGCATATTCCTCCTCTCCCTTCAAGACAATAAAATAAAATAGACCTTATGCAAACTAGGATTTTCCAGTATGTTTTTTAGTTTTTTTAATATACATGCCGCAATTCTAGTAAATCCAAAATTCTGTCGCAATTAACCAGAAAAAATACAATCATAGTTAATTAGATTATTTTTTTTCGAAGAGCGCTTTCCCCTCTCTAAGCTTGTGGTTACCCACAAACATCAAAAAAATATTTCAAATTAAAAACTGACCTCTAGAGGCTTTGCAAACAAGATTTCATATAAAACACCATATAGAAAAAACTGCTTATAATGTGTTTTGGAGGCGTTTTTCTGTAGATTAAAATTATTTATTGTCATATAATACACTTATTATCAGCAACTTAAAAACGGCTCGTGGAAAATAAGGAGATTATATGCTAAATCATAAAGAGTGGATTGAGAAGCAGTGGCCTTCAATGATGTTTTTTGACCCAAGAATTCATGCAAGGGCTATCTTTATAGCTTTAACTTCTATAAGCTTTCCCACCTCCAGCATAGCTAAAAGGTTTCAATCGCTTAGCGCGACCAAACGATGCTACCGATTTTTAGATAGGAAAGACATGGCTCATCAAAAACTATAATCCGGTCACTATGATTAGGTACGTCAGGAAGCTTTAGCTTCTAAAGGAAAAATACTGTTCATTCAGGATGGAAGCGAACTGCTCTACAATAGTCACAAATGGACGACAGGCCTTGGGCCTACGGGTGATTCCTGCGGAAATGGATTGCTTTTTCACTCCTATTTGGCTGTTAAGTTTGAAGAGAACCAGCCCAAAGTTATTGATCTTTCAGCTCAGGAGGTATGGATTCGTTAAGAAAAAGAAGAGCTAAAAGACAAGAGAAAAGAAGCAGAAGATTCCGAAGCCAAAGCATGGCAAAAGATGTTAGAAAAAACAGGACCTGTTCCAGAAGGATGTGATTGGGTGACAGTAGGTGATCGAGCCAGTGATATCTTTTCTTTCGTCGAAAGCTTGCTAAAACTAGGCTATGACCGCCTACTTCGAACTAAACATAATCGAAAAATTCTTCTAGATGGAGAAGAGCATAATCTCAAAGAATAGATGCGCGGATTGCCAGAAATGGCAGAAAAAAACGCACGACAAGAGCAACGCAAGATCTATCTTCCTATGAGCAAACCTTAAAGATTAGCTGGATAACCGCAAAAATAATTAGTCCTCAAACAGAAAAAGACAAAAAATCTATTCAAGGATCTTATCTAAGAGTTTGCTGTGAAACAGATCCTAATATCAAATGGATTTTATTCACCCTATCTCCTGTAACTTTAAACGAAGAAGCCCTAGAAATTGTCTCTACATATGAACCCCGTTGGATCATAGAAGAATATCATAAACGTTTAAAGACAGGCTGCAAAATAGAAGAAGCTCAGCTTCGAACTGCCGGGGGGTTGCTCAATCTATTCGGAATATTAGGAGTGATAGCAACGCAGCTTTTACAACTTAGAGATGTTAGTCGAATAAAACCTGAAGATCCCGTGGAGCAGCATGTAGACCCTCTGACTATTGAACTAATCAGAAGATGCTAGAAGCTTCAAGGAGTAATATCAGTGAAAGAATTTTGGAGAAGACTAGCTATGTTAGCTGGATTTTTAGCGCGGAAATCTGATGGCAATCCGGGATGGCAAAAAATTTGGAAAGGATGGCTTAGGCTTCAGGACATGCGTCCTGGAACGGGGATGATGCTGTGAAAATTACGTTAAAATATTTGCTTGATATTTATGGCTAACGACAAGCTCTCTAAGACTGAACTTGGGATAATACACTTACAATAAAAAAAAAAAAAACATACTATCTAAATAAAAAGACATATTTAATAAAACAGGCCATTAATGAAGTCTCTGCAAAGACAAGAAAAAGAAAAAAAAGATCTCAAACAGACTATCTTACGATACAAAGGAAAACGAATCTCCTTATTTTCCATGCTTTTTGAAGACGATAATGGATCTCTATTCTCCTCTGAAATTGTAAAACACCCCGGAGCTGTGGCCTTACTCCCCATTAATGAAAATGGCGACATTCTGCTAATCCGTCAATGGCGCAGAGCGATTAGCGAAATTTTATTAGAGATCCCCGCAGGAACTTTAGAGCCCCTAGAAATTCCTGTGGATTGCGCCACTCGAGAGCTGCAAGAAGAAGTTGGACTCAAACCAAAGACATTAATCCCTCTTGGAGGCTTCTACACATCGCCCGGCTTTTGTAATGAGTATATTCACCTTTTCCTTGCAAAAAACTTAATTATAAACCCTTTAAACGCTGAAGACTCTGATGGCATTGACGTTCTTACCATCTCTTTAGAAGAAGCCCTTTCTTGGGCTTATGAAGGTAAAATTTGCGACAGTAAAACTCTTTCAGCTCTTTGTCTTTACCAACTTTGGCTTTCACACTCAAAAAGGAACCTTAAATGCGCTCCATAAAAAACTTATGCCGCAAAAAAATCATTCTTTTTCTTTCTGGATTTCTTTGCTTTCTTTTGATTTTCCTCTCTCTTCTTCCTTGGTTTCTTTCAACAGACACCGGGAAAAATATTCTGATTTCCTCTTTAAACTCTCGTTTTTCTGGAAGTTTAAAAATAGAAACCCTTTCATTAACTTGGCAGGGGCCTCAGAAGATAGAAAAAATCCGGTTTGATTCTATAGACGGAAAGATCAAACTTTCTTGCGAAAAAATTTCTTGTAACTCTTCTTTAATTAAAACCTTGCTCCCATCCCACGATCTTGGACTTATACTCGTTCAAAATCCCGATATAGAAATCCACCAAACATTGATTCAGGCTCCTATTGAAAAGAGACCCCAAGTTCAAATAGCTTCTTTTTCGCCTACGACAGCTCTTAATACAGCCCTTCCTTCTTTTGAAATCCCCTTTATCGGTAACTTAGAAATTCAAAAAGGAAAACTCTCTATTTTTTCTGAAAATACTTCTCCTATTATTTTTGACATTACGCACAGTCAACTTCTATCGAATAAAAATCTCTCTGAGATATCACTTAGCATCACAGGTGAAACTTTTCAAAATAATATTAAAGGCAACATCCTTGTAAATGCTTCTTTTAAAGAAACTAATTCTCTTAATCGATCTCTAGACAGCACTGTTTCTTTAAAAAACTTTCCCATCGATGGAATCGACCAACTTCTCTCTATAAAATCCCCAGAGTATCGTAGCATGTTAACAGAAGCCACAGGGCCTTCTTTAGACCTCAACTGCGTTATTGCCTTTTCTAAAGAGGCTTGTAAAGCCTCTTTAGAAACCAAATCTGACAAGTTGCAAATTCAAGTTCAAACGCAGCTTAAAGAAAACAACATCTCGCTTATCTCTCCGGCTAGCATACAACTGACGCTCTCCCCTAGGCTGCTTCAAAGTTTGCAAAAAAAATTTCCACAAATAGCTCCCTTTACTTCAAAAGATCCTATCTATTTCCTATCCACCTTTTCAAAACTCACTATTCCTAAAACTGATAGAGGAATAGAATTTAAAGAAGCTTCTTTCCAAAGTAATATGGAAATTAAACCTTATCAAACATCCACTGTTCAATTAGGGGGCAAGGGAACCTTCTCCTCTCTTAACCTTACTGATGAGATGTCGACAACTATTAATATTCAGATAGCCAAACAATTAGAAATTTCGAACTCAACAGTTCAAATTTCATGCAAAAAGCCTTTTCTAAAATCTGATCAAGAATTTATAGCTTCTATTGAAATAGAAAAAACCCCTGTTGCTTTTATAGAAAACTTTTTCATTGAGCCTACTCAACTGTCTAAGCTCTTGGGACATTCCTTTAAAGCAAAAGCCAGGGTTCAAGGCAACGAAAGAAAAATCAATATTACATCCGAACTCTCTTCCTCTTTACTCCAAATAACAAAGGGAAATTTTCTCTTTGAAAATCAAACGCTATCTCTAACAGAACCTTTAGAAGCTCATTATTTAATAACACCGGACACCTTTCAATCTCTTGCAACTCAAAAAAATATCGTTTTGCAAAAAGAAGCACATATAACAGCTCTTTTTTCTGATCTTCAATTACAAGATTTTTCTTCTCTACACGACCTTAAAGTTAAAACTGCAATAACCTCTTCACCTGTTATATTTTCCAGTTTTTTTGCTTTAAAACAACATAGCATCGAAGATCTCTCTTTGAATTTTGCTGTCGACTCTACTTCTTTTATTTCTTTACATCTTAAAAGCAAGCAATTTTCAATCCAATATGATGGAGGATTTGATCCTAATTCTCGAACTCTCTTTTGGAAAAAACCAATTCAAGCTCAATATATTCTTACTAATAAAGAACTCCAAGCTCTTTACATCGGAAAAAAAGCAGCTACCCTTTTGCAAAACACTCGAATTCAAATCGAGATAGACCCCTCAACCATCTCCTTAACTAATTTTTCTTTAAATCGCATAAACCTTACAAGTCACATCTACGGGGAAACTCTCCTTTTCCAAAACGCAAACAACATAAAGCAAATTGAATTAGAAAATTTAGAGACAACTTTAAAGCTTTCAGGAGACAAAGACCTTTTAGACTTTGCCATTTCCGCTCATGTTGCTAATGGAAAATTCGAATGCCAAGGAGCCCTTAAACAGATAAGCTCTCCTGACTTTCTTTTAACCGCTCATTTAGAATTGCAACAATTTCCTCTAGAACTTATTGACGCCCTTACTGACGCTTCTTTAACTCCTGTTTTAGGTTCTCTTCTAGACTTAAAGCTCTCCATAGACAAAAAAAACACAACTCAATCTTTTTTAATCAAAGCAAAAAGCCCATTTTTAAATATGTCCGGAGGGATTTCTTTAAATCCTCAGTCAGTAGTCCTGTCAGACAGTAGTTCTCCACTTAAAATAGAATTCCTTCTAACCCCGCTTGCTTATGATGTCATTTTCAAACAAATCGAGACTTCTTTTTCCTTAGAAGAAGACACCTTATTTAAAGCCTCTCTATTGAAGCTTAACATCCCCTTTATCTCGTCTGATTACAAAAAACCAGATCTCGCCAACCTTCTTTTAAACCTACAAATAGAAAATGAGCAGGTTTCCTTTAGAAATAAAGAAACGAAAAAACCTATATCTCTAGTAAATACAAAATTATCCCTGCAGAAAAAAGACGAAAAAACACCTCTTTACCTCTCTATAGACACAAATACGAGCTCTTCTCAAAAAGGATCTTTTCATCTTGACGCTCAAATTAAAAATCTTTTAAATCGCGAAGGACAATTTCATCCTTCTAATATACAATCTGACCTTATAGCCTCTTTTCAAAAGTTTCCAGCCGATGCCTTAGAAATTATCTTTCCTTCTAAAAATAAAGTTTTTTCAAATCTTTTAGGCCCTTACTTTGATATGACCCTTAAAACATCCCTACATAACTCAAGCGGACCACTTGCAGCAAATTTAACATCTAAAAACATGAAATTCTCTTTAGAGGGAGAGCTCTCATCTGGAGTTTTAACTCTTCGACAAAACCTATTAATGCAGATTTCTTTAAACTCTAAAACCTCTCTTGTTTTTTCAAAAAGCATCAACCCCCTTTCCATTTCTTCTCTTTCCTCAAATGATCCTCTTTCTATTGAAATTTCAGCTAAAGGATTTTCACTGCCTCTATTTCCTTTGAATTTAAATCGTATAGAAGTTCCCTCAGCTCGAATTACCCCAGGAAAAATCTTTTGTCAAAACGAAGGAAACATCAATCTCATGCTGGGGATTCTAAAATCAAAACAAGCTAATCAAACAAGTCAATTAGAACTCTGGTTTGCCCCTTTAATAGTTCATATACAAAAAGGGATTTTAGACTTAGAAAGGACAGAAATTTTAGTAGCAAATGCCTATGACATTGCTCTTTGGGGACGTATCAACTTACCTGCTAATAAAGTCAACATGACATTAGGCCTCACCGCTCCTTGTCTTAAAGCAGCCTTTAACATTCAAGACCTACCTAAAGACTATGTACTACACATTCCCTTAACCGGAACTTTAGACAACATCAAGCTCAACAAAAGCGTAGCAACATCTAAAATAGTAGCTCTCACTCTTTGGCAAAGCAAAAACATTACAGGAGATCTTGGGGCTGGAATCGGGGGGGCTCTGATAGGCGGATTGCTTAATCAAGTTTTGAAACCTCCAGGCAATGAAGGAGCCACCCCTCCAGCCAAAACTCCATTTCCATGGCAGTCTGAAAAACCTCGTAAGAGTCGATAAAAAAAAGTTAGCATAGAGCGGCTCTCATATTCGTTGCAGAATTCTTGCCTTGCCCTAAAATGTAGCTTAAAATAAACAAGACCAGCTTAAAAAATACTATTTTAAAAAGAAGGAAATGAGCTATCCTATCCGCCCACATGACAAAAAAATATAAACTATATTAAATGGCGGTTTGTTTATTTTGGAAATAAATTCAAATTCAATTTCACACTACAACTTCTATTATAGCCCTTTTATCTCTTCAATTTATTCCAAATCTCAGGAAATTTTAGATGTTTTCAAAGAAACTATTGGCTCTATAGTTCGCGACGGTTTCTTCTTACCTCTTGCAGGTAAATTATCCATAGAAGATCAAAATAGACTAAAAAAAGAGGTTCTCTTTTACAAAGACTTTTGGAATACTGAAACATCTAATAATCCTCACCTTCCCTACCTCAAAGAGATCCAAAAACACTTTTCATGTAAAACAGAAACCACACCTATTGAACTGAATGGAAAACATCTTCAAGTAGAATATTCACTCATCGAATCTCCTAAATCGACCTCAAAAAACACTCAGAACCTTGTTTTCATCCTTGGAAATCTCTCTACTATTAACAATAATATTGTGGCCATATACCCTTTTTTAGCCTCTTACTTAGAAAAATCAAAAACAGATCCTTCGATAGCCCCTCTTTGTGTTATTTCTATAAACCAATACAGCTGTTCACAAAACGGGCTAATGTACAAACCAAAAACATTAGATGAATCGGGTGAAATCCTCACAAAAACCTTAAAACAAATTGCTCTAATAAAAGGACCTATTACGCAAATAACAGGCCACTCATTAGGCTCTATTATTTTAGCTTCGTCTTTAAAGACTGCTACTAAAGAAAAAGATCTCCTTCCCCTAAACATCTACTTTGATCGAGGCCCTTCTTCTATTAGCGATATGAGTAAAAAACTTGGACTTACCGGATGGGTCCTATTACAAATCGCTAAATTTTCTGGTTGGGATATTGATGTAGGTCTTGAAATTCAAAAGCATCTTCTAAATCGCACTAGCCAAAACATTTTTATCTCCGAAGTTTTAAATGATTATTTTTTTTCAGAAAATAGCAGTCTATGTAAAAGTCCTTATTTACAAAATTTAAAACCTGATCAAGGCATTCAACGACTTTCATTTGACTTTGCAGCTCAATTATACGACGAAAAAGCCCATCACAACATACATAACGGAAACTTAGATGGTCATCATCTCACTCCAAGACAACCCTCTCTATTGAAAAACGATGAATCCATGTCGGATAAAATTATGAGTGTTTTTACTAGATCGCAAGAACCAAAGAGGAAATCTTTGCTCAAACTTCCTCTTTTTAAGAAATTTAGACTAGTTTAATTTTAAGCAATGGTTACTTCTCTGCACAGATATACATTTTGAATAGCATTCAAAAGTTCGACACCTTCTTTCATCGGTTTTTGAAATGCTTTTCTACCGCTAATAAGGCCCATACCACCCGCTCTTTTGTTGATGACAGCGGTTTCTACTGCTTGTGCTAAATCATCAGATCCTGACGCCCCCCCTGAATTAATCAATCCCATACGTCCCATATAGTTATTGATCACTTGATAGCGAGTCAGATCTATTGGATGCGGAGAAGACAGCTGCGAATAGATAGCTTCTGTTTGTTTACCAAACTGTAAATCTCTAAATCCTCCATTACATTCTGGAAGCTTTTGCTTAATAATGTCCGCTTGAATTGTCACTCCTAGATGATTGGCCTGGCCTGTTAAATCCGCAGCTTCATGATAATCTAGTTGCTTTGTTTTAAATTCTGGGTTTCTTAAATAGCACCATAAAATGGTAGCCATTCCAAGTTCATGAGCTCTTTCAAACGCTTGACTTACTTCTATGATCTGTCGATTGCTTTCAGGGGAACCAAAATAGATTGTAGCACCTACTGCCGCACACCCCATATCCCAAGCTTGCTCGACACTAGCAAAGAAGATTTGATCATATTTATTGGGGTAGGAAAGAATTTCATTATGATTAAGTTTTAACACAAAAGGGATCTTATGAGCATATTTACGTGCTACCGAGCCTAACACCCCAAGAGTTGTTGCAACTCCATTACAGCCCCCTTCAATGGCAAGTTTAATAATATTTTCTGAATCAAAATAATCAGGGTTTTTTGAAAAAGAAGCTCCTGCAGTATGCTCAATTCCTTGATCTACTGGTAAAAGAGAGAGATATCCGGTTTTTGCAAGTCTTCCGTGATTAAATATCCACTGCAGGTTTTGCAAAACTCTAATATTTCTATCCGATGGGGCAAAAATTCGATCTACCCAATCAGGACCTGGAAGATGAAGCTTCTCTTTAGGAACAGTTTTGCACACATGCGTTAATAAACTTTGAGCTTTTTCTTTGAGTATTTTTTCAATATCAACAAGCGACACTAGACACCCCCTTATAAAGTACAGTTCATCGAAGAGTAACCAAAAGGCTCTCTTTTTTTAAAGAGTTAAATCTCCTAACTCACGCAGAAGCCAAAAGAGTTTTCCCCATTTTCTGATAAGATATTCCAAACTTCTCAAAAGGCTCCTCTTCAGAAACAAATCCTAAGTGCAAATAAAAAGCTCTCATTTCTTCTACGGCTAAAATATACACATGATAAATCCCTTTATGCAGTAAAAACTCTTCCATAGTAGAAAGCATTTGCCTACTAAAAGATTTCCCCGTGTACTCATCGCTTAAAGCTATATGAAAAATCTTTCCCTCCGTTTCTGACTGAGGATGACATACAATACATCCTACTAACTGCTTTTTCTCTAGAGCAATTAAATGGATACTCTCTTTTTCCTCCGTTACTAGTTCCAAACCAGGAGGCAGCCCTTTGGTTTTTTCACCTACCTCCCAACGGAGCATTAGCTCTTCTCGATAATACGGATCCGATAAAGTAATAAATTTGAATTTCATAGTTACCTCCACCTTTTTTTTTAAACTACCTCTTTTCTCTCTTTTTCGCAAATATTGAAAGAATTTCTTCAAAAAGAAAATCTATACTAGAAAAAAAACAAAACATAATTAAAAAAACAAGCACTTCTCCCTGCTATATTTTATATTTCAAAAATACTACTTTTTATTTTTTTTTATTTATAGTAAAAGAAATTTAAAACAAATTCCATGAGAGGATTATGAAATTCCTTATACTTAAATGTAAAAAAATAGCAAAAAAAATATTAACGACATCTAGAGTTGTTGTTAGAAAAGCTCTGAATAAAACATCAAAACACCGTAAAAACAAAAAAAAAGAACAAGATTTAAAAATACTTATTCTAAATTCACTCAATTACATAAGACATAAGGTTTCTATATTTACAACTTTCGTAAAAAAAATAAAATCTCCTATCCCAAGAGTAGCTTCATCTATAAAAAGCTTTGCATATTTAATTTACATTAAAATTAATAAAGCAGCACAGATTCTAAAAAAAATATTTCTAAATTTAATTACATTTGTAATATGCAGACTTTACTTAATTAGAACGTTACACCTTAAATGTAAAAAATTTACAGAAACGTTATACTCTCCTGCTGTAAAAAAAACTAGTTTCCTGTTTAGAACTTTATTTAGTTCTGTTAAGTATAAAAAAACCACAAAAACACTAAAAGAAAACGCTTTGCTTATTTCTGGAGTTATAAGTTGCGGGATTCTCTCTGCTCTACTACTAGCTATTGACTATAAAAAAGACACCCCTCTTCTTTCTACCGAAATGAGTCATCAAGAGGACAACCTAGGAATGCAAGCAGTGGATGCTGGGGAAAAGGCTTTAACTGCTGTTTTAGGAATAACTGGCGATACTGTTTCTATGCTATCTGAAGTAATAGTAGATAGCTCGGAAGCTGCTGAAATTTCAGAATCTATTAATATTCCTGTTGATGAAACACCCCCTGTTCTTACCTCTATAGAACAAACACCTATTAACAATGACTCTGTCGCTGTAGAAATAGAAATTGTTCAATATAATGTAATAGAGATAGAGCTAATTTCTCATTTACAAATAGGTGGTGATTATACTTACGTACGAATTAAACCTGAGGACAGTTCTTCTTTTGAAGGTAGTTTAGGTGGATTGCAAGCATCCTATGAATATCGACCTAATAACAGCTTTTATGGAGCTGGTAACTTTTCCTGGAAAGAAGGGACCACTTCTGGCTCTTCAGGAACCCGCAGCCTTATTTATATAGATGCGCAAGAACGTCTTGGATATACGGCCTCTTTTAATGATACAAGTTGCTTACTCACTCTCTTTTCTGGTCTTGGATATCGTCATTTTTGGCAAAAACTAACAACAAACTCTAATAGTTCTCTGCAATTTAAATATGACGAGTTCTATATTCCTATTGGAATAGCTACAGACTATACGGTTAATTCGTGGCTTGCATTTGGATTAGGATTTACTTGGATGCCCCAAGTGTATTCTACAACCGCCATTACAGCCTTAAAAGGAACTCGTTGGAGCCTTACAAATACGCTTCCGAATTTCTTTATAGAGACTCCAATAAATTTTACCCTTACAAAAAATAAAAGGTTTCACCTTGTCTTAAATCCATTCTATGAACATTGGGAAGACGGCCATTCTACCGCAGCAACGGCCGCAGGCATCCCTTTAGGACTCCCAGGAAATACCTATAATTTTTGGGGTGTTAACCTGAATTTCTTATATCAATTCTAAAACAAATAGATGCAAAGTCAATCCCTTACTATAAAAGTATCGGATTGACTTTGCATTCAGTTAAAGACTGGGTAAAGACAGAGTAAATTGAGAATCTTGGCCATTAACTTCTGTAAATGAAATACCACTCATCAAACTTGCATCCATCGAATTATATCTATTTGCTTTTGGAAGAACATGCTGATGCTTTGGATACACTAGATAAGTATTTGGAGAAGCAGTTGATGGGGCATACTGAACCCAAAAGCAGTTATATATGTTGGTAAGAGTAACGGGGCCTCCCGATTGAGGAACTGGACAGGTAGTATTAGGAAATGTAGCCGCATTTGTTGAATACACGATATTTATAGGCTCTGCTGATGCACTGATCGGATTTATTGTTAATCTATAAGGACCATATGCAAGGGTAGGATTTGGAATATCCGTATCAATGAGGCCTAATGTCAACTCATAATATGGACTACTTGGATTTGATATTCCACAGCTCTGAATATTTACACGCATTTGACCACCTAAAGCCAGGAGGTCATCGCAATCCAACGCATACCCAAGCCCAAATCGATCTTTTAAAGTCATGAATGGATGCATGGCTGCATCTTTAAAAATACCCGAAGCAAAATTAATGCTTTTTTTGGGGCAAAGGATACGAAGATCTGTTAAAGGATCCCCCTCTTCATAAGGATTATCATAAAATGGAACTATCAATTTACTCCACTGCGGATCTACTGAAAAATCCTTGTTTATAAGGGCATTTCTAACCCCTGTAAGAATCGCCTGCCTAGAGGTAGTTTCAGAAAAACCAGAAGATATCAATCCATCAAGAGTTGTATATGGCTTACCTGTAGGATACGTAAAGGAATTGAGTGCGATAGACAAACTATAATACTCTAGATTAGAAACATTGGCATACAGATCATATCCTGCATCTAATGTAAGTTCAAAGTTTTGGTATATCGTATAATAGCTCGGATCATTTGAAGCTGTTACACTTGGAGATCTAATGCTTCCATCCGTTGTTTCTAAATATAAGGGTCTATCAACAGAAATATAGCATCTTCCATCTAGTTGAAGGGGAACATAAATATAATAAGAATTAGTCCCATTAGTTGGTAAAGAGGAAAGCTTTACGCTAATGCCGGGATCTACTGAGTTAGTCACACTCGAAGACGCATAGGTACAAACTCCTGTAGTTCGGTTTGGTTTTAAAAAATGTGCTGTTGAATCTATTCCATTTCCTGTTCCAAGAAAATAAAGCCTAGTCGCATCAAGCCCTGTATTATTCACAATTACTAAAGGGGCATACCCAAGTCTGGGAGAAATAGGGTTTAATGAATCCCTTACAACAGGATATGTTTCTAAAATCGAAGGAGCTAGATTTTCTTGAGCCGGGGCTTTATTTCCATCCTGCAAATGACCTTTTGCCTCCGCAATCATGCCTTCATAAAAGTTGCTTAGATCCTTTTCTGAAATAGCTGAAAGTTGAATAATGGATGAAATGGAATAACATGCTGCTAAGATAAAAAACAGTCTCATAAAAACTCCTCTCTTCAAAATTTAAAATAACATTAAACAGCACAACCTACCAAACGCATGAAATAAGACATAGGCATTTTTAATGAAACTCATGAAAGACTTTAGGTAAGTCGCTTACAAAGACGTCATAAACTCAGAGCAATCTTCTGCAGAAAAAAGCTGAAATGAACCTATTTGTTGCGTTTGATTTCCTGCGTAAATCACAGCCCCCCCCTCAGCTTTTTCAGGGGTTTGTTCATGAAAATATTTTAATCCTTCTAAAAAAGAAGATGAAATTGTTTTTCTGCTTTTGATCTCTATCGGAATAAGTCGACTTCCTTTTTGAAATAAAAGATCCACTTCTTTTCCTGTAACATCTCGATAAAAATATAGCCTTGGATCCACAGCCATATTATAACGAGCTTTCATAAGTTCTACTAGAACCCAATTTTCAAAAATATTTCCATAGAAAGGATCTCTTGTCAATTGATCTACTCTATCAATTCCTAATAGATAACAAGCAAGCCCAGTATCTGCAAAATATAATTTAGGAGATTTGATTGATCGCTTTCCAAAATTTTCAAAATAAGGCTCAAGTCGAATAAGAATATAGGTAGCTTCTAAAACTGAAATCCACTCTTTAATTGTAACAGAAGACACTCCTACATCTGAAGCAAGACTTGCATAATTAACTAATTGCCCAATTCTAGTTGCCGTTAGCTTAATAAACCGTTCAAATTGAATAAGATCTTTGATTTGTAAAATTTGCCGAACATCTCTCTCTACGTAGGTTTGAAAATAGCTACTATATGCATTAGAAGGGTCAAGATTTTCTTTATAAATCTTTGGATACCCACCTTTAAGAATGATCTCTTCTAAAGGGCTCTGTATGTTTCCTTGTCGTATCTCTTGTAAACTTAAAGGGAAAAGTTTTAAAAGAGCAGTTCTTCCCGCTAAAGATTGTAAAATAGCGGAATGCAGATCCGCCTGATGACTCCCGGTTAAGATAAACATTCCTTTTGGGTCAATCTCATCTACAAGCACTTGGATATAAGATAATAAACCCGGGGTCCTCTGAACTTCATCTAAAATGGCTCCTTTCGGATATTTTTGCATAAAGCTTTTGGGATCTAAGCTAGCGAGAGACCTATGATCGAAATCCTCCATATTTACGTAAGGTTTTTCTGGAAAAGAGGCCCGAACTAGCGTTGTTTTACCCGATTGCCGAGGTCCCAATAGCGTAACAACCGGGTATTTTTCCGCAAGGCACTTAAGATGCGTCATTAACGTTCTTTTAAACATACAGCTCCGATAATCTAAACTACAACTTTAGATTATCTTAGCTTGTGTTTTTTTGACAATATTAATCATCAATCAATCGTTAATCCTAAAACATCAAAATCTATTTATATTTAGCAGATTCCGAACCAGTTGACCCAAGATTTTTTAATACAATACTTTAATACTCAAAAAAACAATCTCACACAAAGGCGAAACAATAAAACAATGAATTAAACTATTTAATTATGTATAATAAGAATTTGAACTATTAAACAAATAAGAGAATTGCGATGATGACAGCATCCAGAGCAACCGATTACATCTATATTCAGCCAAAGGTAACTAAAGAAACAAATGCAGATGGCGATGTAACTAAACCCTTAACTCGCCTTTATCTTTTTATTGATTTTAGTAATGTTTCACGAAACCTTCTTTCCTTAACAGCTTCAACCTTATATCTTACAGGAAAAACCATCGTAGGGTTATCAGCCGCATCCATTGCCTTTAGCATAGTCGTGGGGGCCTTATATATACCAACTGGGATCAACGGATTTAAAGATTCATTAAAGGCTTTTAACGAGTCCAAAAAAGAACTTGACAGTTACACTGGGGCCGAAGAATCAACCGTTTTACTCGAAAGTGCAGATAATCCAAAAGATCTAGCTACCTTAAAAACAAAGCATCTTATAGCAAAACTAGGCCTTGCGAATTGGGGACTTTTTATAGGCCTTGGGGCCACTCAATTAGCTTGGGGGATTGTATCATTACTAGGACCTGAGTCTGCTCACGCCTTACATTACACAGCAATTCTAACATTTAACGTCGCTAAAACAGCTCTTTTAGCTCTCCTTACTGGAATCGGAGTTGTTTACATAGTTAGAGGCGGTGTTATGCTATATCGCGCTCAAACTAGTATTAACCTACATACGAAGATCCGAAATTCGCTAGAAACTGATTTTAAAGATAAGGAATCCTTAATCGCATTTCTTGAAACAAATTGCGCTATTAAAGATGGGGTCGACATATATACACAGATAACAGAAGCTCAAATCAAACAATTTTCTGAGGATCAGATAAATCAATATCTACAGCAATTAGACGAAGGGCTTCACAATGAAATCATGAAGCATAAAGTAGCTCGAGACATTGGACTTGCGATGATTTTAGGTGGGGTCTTAACCCTTGTTGCAGCAATTCTAACTCATGGAACTAGCGTAATAGCTATATCTATTGCCTCCTCGATCATCTTTACTGCCATGGAAATCACATTCTTACGCTATGACTCTACTGATCACTTTCAAATCTATGCTCATAAAACATATATTCAGGCTCATTGGTTAGCTAAGGATAATCAGCGAAAAATCTACGGATTAACAAGTGATCAGTTTACAACTTATCAAAATAAACTTAAAATGTTTACTTTTGATAGATGGTTTTCCTCTGAAAGCTGGAAACCCATCAATTGTTGGAATAGACTAGTCAATCCACTTACGATTCATAGGAATCAGCTAAATTCTCTCAGCATCGAATGAGCAGCAAGATAGGAGCTAGTCCAAGCGCTTTGAAAGTTAAAGCCTCCTGTTACACCATCAATATTGAGAAGCTCTCCAGCAAAATAAAGACCTGGGATTTTTTTACTTTGGAACGTCTTTGGATCTACGTCTTTTAGATCTACCCCACCACAGGTTACAAACTCTTCCTTGTTAAGGCTTTTACCTATTAAAGTAAATTCTGTATGAGTTAAAAATCGAGCAATCTTTTGGATGTCTTCTTTCGTTGCTCTAAACCAAGCGATCTCTTCAAGATGAGGCACTAGTTGAGTAAGAAGAGCTTTCCAAAAATTCTTGGATAAAGCAAATAAAGGAGACTGAAAAATCTTTTTAGCTGAAGATTTTTTTCTAGCCTGAAAAAGAGCTTCTTGAACTTCTTTCTCAGCAAGATCTACCCAATTAACAACAACCTTAGCTTGATAATTTCGATCAGATAGCCAACGAGCTGCAAAAGCCGACAACTTTAAAACAGCGGGACCACTTAGCCCCCAATGAGTTATAAGAACAGGGCCTTGCGTTTCCTTACTAAACCCCTGAAAAAAAATAGAAGCAGCCGGAGCTACGGACCCACTACAAGCCTTAATCCATTCTTCTTGGAGCTCAAAGGTAAATAAGGAGGGAACTCCTGGCTCGATGTTATGCCCCATTCTTTCTGCAAGGAAATAGGATTTTTGAACCCCACCAGTGGCTAGAAGTACTTTTTTCGAACATATCATCTCTTCATTTCTTAACTGAATATAAAAAAGACCCTCTACTAGAGATAAAGAGGTTACTTCACTTTCTAAAGAAAGGACTACCCCTTGTTTTTCTAAAATCTTTAGAAAACAATCTATTATTGTTTGAGAGCGATCAGTTGTAGGAAACATCCGTCCATCTTTTTCCGTCTTTAGCACTACTCCATGACTGGAAAGCCAATCAATCATATCTTTGGGTTGAAAGCGAGAAAAGGCATTTTGTAAAAATTCTCGCCCTCTTGGATAATTTTCTATTAAAAGAGCAGGAGTAAAGCAATGATGGGTTACGTTACATCGTCCTCCTCCTGAGATTTTTACCTTGGCAAGAGGCTGCCTTGTCTTTTCTAAAATTCTAATTTTTAAAGAGGGGTTCATCTCAGAGGCTATCACCGCTGAAAAACAACCTGCAGCTCCTGCGCCTATAATGACAATATCTTGTATGCTCATAGAAAAACCCTTTTTTCCAATGAGCTTATATTAAAAAAGAGTAGAAAATAAAGACAAAAAAAATCGAGTAGGCCCTGAACCCACCCGATCACAAAAACAAAAAAACCGCAAAGATAAGATGTAAACTACTTAGCAGCAGTAACTTTTATTTTCACAGCTCTTCTTTTTGTAGCTACTTTAGTAGCTTTTTTAGCTGTAGATTTTTTAGCGACTGTCTTACGAGCTGTTTTTTTAGCGACTGTTTTTTTAACAGCAACTTTTTTAGCTACTACTTTTTTAACTATAGCTTTTTTAACTGTAGCTTTTTTAGCTACTGTCTTGCGAACTGTTTTTTTAGCAGTAGATTTCTTTGCTACAGCTTTCGTAGCTGTTTTCTTAACAGCTGTTTTTTTAGCAGCTATTTTCTTAGCCATGATAATTCTCCTTAGTTTCAAATAGCAGAGAATGTTAAATTGATTAATTACCCTCTACATTCTTAACTATACAAAAAATATATTATTAATGAAATTGTTTTTTAATTATCAATCGAAACAAACTAAGTGAATTAAAGATAGAATAGCTCTCAAAACACACCTAAGGATTGATTTTACAATTAAATCAATATAAATAAAAAAAATAAAACAGGGAATATAATCCCCTGTTTTTATATAAAAAAATGAATTAACAAATGACTTTTCCTGAATATTTAGAACGAAATTTCCCAAAAGTCTGAGCTTTCTTAGCTTTTAACTTTTCAATTAAAGGGTTTTTTGTAACCGCTTTAATTCTTACTTTCTTTGTTTTTGTATCCACGCTACTACCTTTATCACTCTAACAACCATAGTTGCCATTTATTTTGAGTGGTAGTTTTGAATATACACAAAAGAAAATAACAGACAAAACATTTTTTATTTAAATATAGAAAAAAAGAAAGAACAGGCCTGAAACAGAAACTATTCAGGCTTGTTTTAAAGAAATTAGTTTACTGAAACTTTGATCTTTTGGATTTTATCATTAGGCTTTATTTGCTTTATAACATCAAATCCTTCGACAGTTTGACCAAAAACGGTATATTCTCCATCTAAAAAAGAAACTTTATCTAAAGTAATATAAAACTGACTCCCACTAGAGCGTCTATTGGGATTTACTGCATCTGGAAGACGAGCCCAAGCAAGAGCTCCTGACTCATGAGGAAGCCCAATTTCAGCTGGCAAAGTATACCCTGGTCCTCCGGAACCGGTTCCCTGAGGATCCCCTCCTTGAATAACAAAGTTAGCGACTACTCTATGAAATATTAAACCATCATAAAAATGCCCTTCGGCTAGCTGCATAAAATTACTGACTGAAAAAGGAGCTTTTTCAGGAAAAAGCTGACACTTAATCTCCCCCTTTTCAGTATAAATGGTGGCATAATAACTTTTATCCTTTTCAAATGCAAACGACTGAGTCGGTTCTGTAAATTTCATATCTTTATTGTCTCCATATACACTAGTAGAAAGGATAAGGCCGATACCAAAACCAGCACATATTTTCGCTACTTTAGATCCTAGATTCATACCTTATACTCCCCTTAAAAAATTAACGAGACTCTCTTTATACCAATAGACACGTTAAAAAAAACAGAAAAATAAAGCAAGCCTCAAAAAAACAGATGGCTCCGAGAAAAATATATAGACTCTTTTATACTTCTTGATTTTTAAAAAGAAATTATTATACTTGATTAACTGAATTACTTATATTATAAGAAAAAAAGAGTCTAGATCATAAAAACGTCCAATCCTTAGGCATTTTAATAAATTTAGACATGGACTATTTAACTATAGGAGCCGATTACTTAATCAGTAATCGTAAAAAATTATGCTGAAATGTTGTTTTCTTGTTTTTGGAATTTTGAGCGGTTTTTTCATTGCAACACCCTATAAATGCCATGCAGCCGCCACTAATCGACCTAATCCATTCTATCCTCCCCTAGAACAATCTATAGCAAGAGAGAAACCTCACTTAATTTTATACTACCTTCCTTGGTGCCCTTACTGTCAGAAAATAACAGACTATCTTAAACAAATTCACAGATCTGTGCCTATGAAAAACCTCCAATACGACACTAACAACAAAGAAGAATTAAGAAAAATTGGAGGAAAAACACAAGTCCCTTGCTTGATTATCAATGGAAAAGCTATGTACGAGTCTTCTGCTATACTACAGTGGCTTTCCCAAAATAAATCCATACTAGAAACAAATTAAGAAGGCGCCTAGATGCTAGGACTCTAAACGCCTTAGGTTGTTTAGACTAAATTCGTTTTATTTATTCCAGCAACTACAGCTATCATCTTTTTTAGAGCTTTGCTTTTGCTGCTGTTGATCTTTTTTTGGTAGATCCTGCTGCTGCTTAGGCTGCTGCTGTTGTTGTTTATCATCTTTTTTCTGAGTCTTCATAAAACACCTTCCTTTGCTTAGTTTGGATGTGATCAAAAAAAACCACCCCTTCATAAAATAGATTTTATAATGTTAGACGTATAATAAACAACAAAACAATCAAAGCTAAACACATAACTAATTACAACAAAACAGAGTAAAAACTTTTAACTATTGCATTTTGCAAAATAAAAAGGTATGTTTCAAATAACCTGTAAATATGGAGAAAGCATGCTATCCGCACAAAAACAACCCAGAGTACTTAGTGTTTTCGTCTTAGCTATGTTGAATCTATCCATCATGCTCAGCTTAAGAACGCTTCCTGTTCTAGCTCAACTAGGATTGTCTAGCATTTTCTTCTTTCTTACTGTAGGCCTTTTCTTTCTGCTTCCTTGCGCATTAGTTTCTGCAGAACTCGCAACAGGATGGCCTAAGTCAGGGGGGATTTATATTTGGGTCAGGGAGGCTTTAGGCGATCGCCTGGGGTTTTTCAGCATTTGGATGCAATGGGTTCATAATGTAGCTTGGTATCCTGTTATACTCTCTTTTGTCGCCGCTATATTAGCCCATATTACCTATCCAAGTCTTACGGAAAACAAATTCTATATCCTCGCTGTTATTTTAACTTGCTTTTGGGGGATGACCCTTTTCAACTATTTTGGAATCAAATTATCCTCTAAAGCGAGTTCCATAGGAGTTATTATAGGAACCATTTTACCTGGCCTTTTTATTATAGGGCTTGGGGCCTTTTGGATATTTTCTGATAGACCACAAGCTATAAGCTTTGATACTCAAACTCTTCTACCCGACCTTAGCTCCATGAGTAATCTCGTTTTTCTAGCAGGCCTTTTCCTTGCCTTTTCAGGGCTTGAAGTTTCAGCTTCCTTAGCTGGTGAAGTAAAAAACCCTCAAAAAACCTATCCAAGAGCCATCTCGCTTGCTGCTTTTATAACTTTCTTTATTCTCATACTAGGGGCGTTAGCTATTTCTTATATTCTTCCTCCTGAAGAAATCAGTCTTGTAGCGGGTCTTATGGAAGCTTTAGAGCGCTTTCTTCCTAGTTTTGGACTCTCCTCTCTTCAACCTGTATTAGGGGGGCTTTTAATCTTAGGGGCCCTAGCCGAAGTCAATTCTTGGTTAATTGCTCCCATTAAAGGACTCCACACCACCTCTTTACACGGCAACCTCCCCCCGTTCTTCCAAAAGCTCAACCCTCATGGAACACCTACCCACCTTTTATTTTTCCAAGCCCTTATAGTTTCCTTTACCTCCTTAGTCTTTCTTTTCATGCCCAATATAAGTAGTGGATTTTGGATTTTAACTATACTCAGCGCTCAGAGCTACCTCATCATGTATATCTTGATGTTTATTGCAGCTATTCGTTTAAGGTATACTAAACCCCATGTCCATAGAATTTATAAAATACCATTTCCTCATAAAGGAATCTGGGTGGTATCCTTAATGGGCATCATCGCATCTGTCTTCGCAATTATTATTGGATTTGTTCCTCCGACTCATTTAGATGTAGGAAGCCCTGTATTTTACAAAGCTTTTTTAGGTTCAGGACTGTTTATCATGTGCATAATACCTTTAATTATTTACCAATTTAAAAAGCCTTCATGGTCTCTTTCTCTAACAAGAGCTCAGGAAGAAAAAGAACACTCCTTATGACTAAAAAGCCCCTTGCAGAAGAACTAAGACCCTCCCATCTATCTTGTTTTTTTGGGCAATCTCATCTTCTTCACAAGCAAGGCCTCCTCTCTTCTACAGTAGAAAATAAAAACCCTCTATCCCTTCTCCTATGGGGTCCTCCAGGCTGTGGGAAAACTTCTTTAGCTCAAATCTATATCCAGTCTTTCGAGGCAGAAGTCTTTTATCTTCACCCCGCATTCCAAGGGATCCCCGATCTGAAAAAATGGGTTCAAGACATTGAAAAAATGCCACTTATTTATACAAAAAATATTCTATTCATCGATGAAATCCACCGTTTAAATAAAACACAACAAGACGCCCTTCTACCTTTTTTGGAAAAAGGAACCTTTTCTCTTGTTGGGGCTACAACAGAAAACCCCTCTTTCCATCTAACAAGCGCCTTACTTTCTAGAATCCGCGTCCTAGCCCTCAAACCTTTAGACGAATCATCCCTTGAAAGCATATTAGACAATGCTCTCCTTCATACTGGACTGCTATTTACAGAAGAAACTAAAACACATTTTATTCAAGATGCTAAAGGAGATGCCAGACATCTTCTTAATAACGTAGAAAACCTTCGTTTTTTTCAGACAAAAAAACCTCTTACGCTTGAAGAAATCGAATCATTCCTCTCTGTAAAACCTCCTTTATACGATGCTTCAGGGGAGCAACATTACAACCTAGCTTCCGCTTTGCATAAATCCATTCGAGGATCCGACCCCGATGCGGCTCTTTATTGGCTATCTCGGATGCTAATAGGAGGAGAAGACCCTTTTTTTATAGCTAGAAGGCTCCTGCGTATTGCTATTGAAGATATCGGATTAGCAGATCCGGAAGCAAAGCAAATAGCCCTCTTTGCATGGCAAACTTACGAAAAACTCGGATCGCCAGAAGGGGATCTTGCCTTAGCAGAAGCTGCGATTTTTTTAGCTCTTTCACCTAAAAGCAATGCGACTTCTATAGCTTTTCAAGCTGCAAAAGAACTGGCTGTTAAAACATCACACCTCTCTCCACCCTCCGTTCTTTTAAATGCTCGCACATCTTTCATGAAAAACATCGGTTATGGAAAAGGGTATATCTATGACCACGATACTCCAGATGGATTTTCTGGACAAAACTACTTTCCAGACGGCATAGAAAGACCTTCTTTTTATGAACCTAAAGAAAGAGGCAACGAGAGAGAAATGAAAAAAAGAAAAGACTATTTTAATAAACTAAGAAAGCTCCTCTAAATAAAAAAAGGCGATTTGTTCTTTTGCGTATACAAAAGCCCCGCACCCCGCTGCCTTCTTATTATCAAAGACCCTAAGCGCAAGCAAATCACCCCTAGAACCTATTGACTAGCCGAAGCCTCGCCCCTAAGCTCTAATTTCATTATAACATATATTTCATTTAATTGTTGAAAACCATTAAATAATTACGGCATTTACACCTTCAAAAGACTACATACAAACGACATAAAATTATTAATAAAATAGATCATCTATAAGAATCTCTTTAAATAGCTGCTTTTTATTTTTCAAATTCTGCAAATACAGCTTATCAATTAAAAATTCTGAGTTAGAGTATTTTATTTCGCACAAATTAATAGATCGATCTTCTCGATCAATAACAAGATCTATCTGAGACCCTTTTTCTTCCTCACTTCTAGGATAATGCCACCAGCCTGAAGCTACTGTTTCTACACCTAAAATACCTAATGCTTTTTTAATTTGTAAAACATGCTTAAGACAAAGACTTTCAAACGCATATCCACTTTCTAAACTAATGCGCGCCTGTTTTTTGATCGATGAAAGATAAAAAAATGAATATTCATCACAAATCCTATACTTCCCCGATACTTGTTTTTTCCCGTATGGAGGAATATACATAACAAATCCCGCATCGATTAATTCTTGAATGACTTTACTAGAGGTCCCTCCAGAGCTAACCTTTAATTTTTTCAGAAGATCATTTTTACTCATCCCAGAAACAACTTCTGATAAAGCCTCAATAACAGCTATATGCTGCTCACTATTTTCAAAAAGAGATCCATATAGAGCAGAAAACTCCTCGTATAAAGCTCCACTATCAGAAAAACAGACGCTACTAATCACCTGAGCAACAGACTGCCCTCTTTTTACATAAGAAAGGTATTTTGGAACTCCTCCAAAAGCCATGTAGAGGTCGGCAATTTGCTTTCTATCTAATTCAATCCGCCTTGATTTAAGATATAATTCAACCTCTTTTAAAGAAAAAGGCCGCAAATGTATTTTTCTTGTCACTCGATTATAAAGCCCCCCTTTATCATAGATAATTTTCTTAATAATCCAAGACGCCGATGAACCACATACAACCAAAATAACCTGAGGATTTTTTGATAAATAGCGATTCCAAAAATGTTCTAAAGCAGGTAAAAATCTAGACTTATGAGAAGCCAGCCATCGAGCCTCATCAAAAAAAAGAATAGTCTTTTGGTTTTGTATTTTTTATTCCAGTAATTTCAAAATAAGTCCCTTTATTTTGAAAAAACTCGCTCATTAAAAATGTTTTTCCTATTCTTCTCCTGCCGTAAACCGCAAGAAAATGAGCTTCAAAAGATTCGTGTACCTCTCGAAGAACAGCTAGCTCCCCCTCCCTTCCTATGATCTCCATACACATCCACAGCGAAAGATCAAGTGAAAACAGCAACTTTCGCTGCGGATGATTGACATTACAAGTGAAACCTAGAAAGCTAGCTAAGAAACCCTGGACAATGATGTCTTTTTTAGGAAGTTATTATGCGAGCGGCAAAAAAGAAAAGGCAGTCTGTTTTTTCATGTTGATTGAATAGTAAGAGTCTCTATAGAAGCGCTCCAAATATTCTAACTCTCTAAGAGTTTTAAGTGTCATGAAAACCTTACAAAATCCCTAAGAAGCCCCAGGAAAAAAACAAGTAAGCAAACTACCTTAACTAGAGCTTAAATCTATTTCACTAGACTATCCGCTCCACCTTTATTATAACAGATAACTAATTACAGAACAGAAAATACAACAAATAATTACACTCTACTTAAAATCAAACACTAACAGGATCTATCCACTTCCCTTGAGCTTTAATAAGTTCAATAAGTCTATCATCCGCTTCTTGAAAGTCGATATTTTTCTCAACACAACTCTTCCCTATGTAAAGATCAATTTTTCCAGGCCTAGAGCCTACATAACCAAAATCTGCATCAGCCATTTCCCCTGGGCCATTAACAATACATCCCATAATCGCAACACGAACACCAGGAAGATGCCCAGTGCGGTCTCGAATTCTCTTAGAAACGGTCTGTAAATCAAACAAGGTTCTCCCGCAACCTGGACAAGAAATAAACTCTGTCTTTGTCGTTCTTTTACGAGCTGCTTGTAAAATAGCAAAACTTAGATGTTTTTTTTCTAAGTAAGACCCCTTTATATCTAAACAAATCCCATCAAACAGTCCATCAATTAGCAGAGATCCACACTCTGCAGAGGCCCTAATAACAACATCTTCCCATGAAAGCTGATTTCCTAGAAAATACAAGATCACAGGCGTTTGTATATTTTTACTTTGCAAAAACTCAAACAGTCTTCTAGCTTGATGAGAAAAAGATCCTATTTCGCATGAAAACAGAAAAAATTTAGGGCATTTTAAAACAGCTTTTTCTAAAAGACTTTCATCTAAAGATCGAATATGAACAATTTGATTAGATGTTAAAACCTCTATTTTCGCATTCTTTAATTTACTAACAATTAAACTCTCTGAAAGATCTTCCTCTGAAAGATCTTCAACCCAAATTAAGTCTGGTTTATCTTTTCCATTAAGATCCCACCCCTCTAAAAAATCTGGGCTAGTAAATTCTTTTTTCGAAATCTTTATTAGGGCTGATCCATCAACATGCAAAGGAGCTTCAATAATAGACGGAGACTTGACAATAGAAAAGACGTCTCTTTTAGACTCTTGAAAGCGAGTGTTTTTTTGTTTTGTTTTTTGAAGAGCCCAAGAAACTAATCTTTTACAAGGGTCTATCTCAGCCCAAGGGTCTTCTGTTAGAGAAACTCGAATCGTATCTCCAATACCATCCAATAACAAAGCCCCCATCCCGATTGAAGACTTAATGCGACCATCTTCCCCTTCTCCAGCTTCTGTTACACCCAGATGCAGTGGATAATCCCAGCCTAATTTAAACATTTCAGCAGATAAAAGTCGGTATGCAAGGATCATAACTAGAGGATTACTCGCCTTCATAGAAAAAATAAAATCATGATAATTATTTTTTCTACAAATTCTTGCAAATTCAAAAGCCGATTCCACCATCCCAGAAGGAGTGTCTCCATATCGATTCATAATACGATCTGATAAAGAACCATGATTCGTCCCAATTCGAAGCGATTTTTTCAAAAGTTTACACTTTTCTATAAGAGGAGTAAAAATCTCTTCTATTTTAATAAGTTCTCTTTGATAAGAAGCCTCATCATAGTCTTTTTGAATAAATAAAGCCCTTTTATCCGCAAAATTACCGGGATTAATACGAACTTTATCAACAAATTCTATCGCTTTCATAGCTGCTGGAGGGTAAAAATGGATGTCTGCTACAAGAGGCATCAAACATCCTTTTTGAATAAGGGCCGATTTAATTGCTTCACAAGATTCCGCTTCTTTCATCCCCTGCACGGTCATTCGAACGATCTCACAGCCAGCTTGCTCTAGTTGAAGGATCTGAAGAACTGTAGCCTCAACATCTCGAGTATTGGAAGTTGTCATTGATTGAATACGAATGGGATTATCCCCTCCTACCCCAATAAGGCCCACTTTAACTTCTCTTGTTTTTCGGCGTCTTGTTTCAAAAACTTCTTCACAATACTGCATTTTTCACCTTCACTATTTTCAAACAGAATACTCCAACAACCATTAAATAACCAAAAAAAGTTGATTTATCCATTTTGATCCCATATACTCCGCCAAATTTCAATAATTAATACATTAGGAATCTTCATGTCGTCAAAAAAAAAAAAGGGACCCTGGCTAATTATCTTTATTATAATTTTAGCTTTTATTATCGGAAATCTAACTGGTAAAGAGTCTGGAATCTTCGGTATTACCTACTTCTCTATTTTTGACCTTATTGGAACTCTTTTCATTCGAGCTCTTACCTTAGTTGTCGTTCCCCTAGTGCTCTCTTCAATTATTTCAGGCATATCGCGTATCGCAGGAGACGCCTCGTTTAAATCAATTAGTATAAAGACGCTTTCTTTTTATGTATTAACAACCCTTTCAGCTGTTCTTATCGGACTCTTTAGCGTTCATATCTTTCAACCTGGGAATTCTGAAACCTTAAGACTATCTGTTCAATCTCAAGACATTCAAGCTGTGGGGGAACATCTTGCCGCGCATGAATTTGGGATTACTCATCTTATCTTAAGCATCGTGCCCTCAAACATTTTAGACGCCCTTTCAAAAGGAGAAATGCTAGCCCTTATCTTCTTCGCTTTACTTTTTGGATATGGTCTTTCTAAAACATCCGGAGAAGGATCTCAAACTATTAAAAACGCATTTCAAGGCCTCTTTGACGTTATGATCAAAATCACACAATTGATCATGAAATGCTTACCTCTTGGTGTTTTTTGCCTCGTTGCTAAAGTTGCAGCCTCTACAGGATTTAAATCTCTTTCTTCTTTAGCTCTCTTTTTTATTACTGTCTTATTGGCTCTCCTTGTTTTTAGCTTAATTGTCCTTCCCTTACTTCTTAAGTTCATCGGCAAGGTAAGCCCATTAACCCATTTCAAAGCAGTAGCCCCCGCTTTGATTACCGCTTTTTCAACTAGTTCATCTTCCGCTACCTTACCCATAACTATGGAATGCGTAGAAAAAAGAGCAGGGGTGTCTAATCGCATCTGCAGCCTTGTTATCCCATTAGGCAACTCCCTAAACATGGCCGGATCGGCTCTTTATGAATGCGTTGGAGCTTTATTTATTGCTCAAATTTACGGGCTTGAACTCACATTTTCTGCTCAAGCAATTTTTGTTCTCCTCTCCCTGCTTACCTCCATGGGAGTTGCGGGCATTCCCGCAGCCAGTCTTGTAGCTATTGTTGTTATCTTAAAAGCTTTTGGACTTCCAGTTGAAGGCATTGGACTCTTCCTTGCTGTCGATCGAATTCTAGATATGTGCAGAACTACCGTCAATGTTCTTAGCGACACCTGCTGCGCTGTTCTAGTTGCCAAATCCGAGGGAGAGAAAAATATTTTAACTCAAACAAACTTTGACCTCTTATGAACCAAAAAATCAATCTAATAGACGACCACTGGTGTTTTGCTTGCGGACTAGAAAACCCAGATGGATTGCGTTTAACTTGGCATGTTGATGGACATACTATGACAACAACAATGATCCCTGAAAAAAAATATCAAGGCTGGAAGGGCATTCTACACGGAGGCATCTTAGCCACTCTTTTAGATGAAGCCATGACAAGACTAGCTTCTATCATCTGCCGAGGGGCCTTAACAGCAGAAATGACAGTACGATACCTAAAGCCCGCATATATAGGAAATCAACTGTATGTGCGCGGCGAAATCATTAAAGAATCTCGTCGAATAATAGAAATGAGAGCCTTCATTCACTCTGAAAATCAAGCAGGCCCTGTTATAGCCTACTCGCACGGAAAAGCTATAAAAAAAATTATCTAATCAAAATTATTAAGATTAAATAAATAATCCACCTTCCACTTTAATAACAAACACAGTAGAATCTAGAGAAAAACACTCACAAAGGGGATTAAAATGATAAATAACATGCAAACTTTAAACAAGTACAGCTCTTACTTAGCTCCTTTAGCATCAATGGCCATTACAGCTTCAACCTCTAATGGAAAGGCTTGCCCCATAACAGCCTTCACTTCTGTGATATTCGATAAGCTTGGATCTATGCTTTGTAAAAAACTAGAAGAACATAAAGAAAACCTAAACTCAAGCGTTGCGACACTTGCAGGAGTAGCCACTATTACAGCATTAAACAACTTTGCTCCCAGTTTTTCCAAAGCGTCACTCCCCCTCTCTTACATAGCCAATTCCGCCGCCTTTACTGGAACATATCTAGCTGTCCAAAAACTAGCGCCTACAACTGATATTCTTTCTACTATTCGAGCGCCAGTAACCTTTGGAGCCGCTCTTGTGGTGGGAAATTCTATTCACAGTTTATTAACTAAAGCTATAAGCCAGAAGAACACTAACCTACTTGGCTTAGGACTTTTAGGCGTTACCTTAGTTGGAATGGCAGCCAACGACCTTATCCTTTCTAAGATCCGCATAACAAAAAACGGCTCTATTATATTTTTAAATAAATAAAACAAAACATGCCACCGCTCTATTTTATAAAAAAATAGAGCGGTGGCATTAAAACCTAACTAAAAAAAAAGCAACAGAAAAATTAAATTTATATTTAAAATAATACAAAGGCTATTATGGAATCCACACTAAGCACTTACATTTTTGGCGCAACAGCCGGCTACTGCTCTGCTTTTTATTTAGGCGCAGCACCCGCTTTAGGAATTTCTATTGCCGCCATTACCGATAGAACAACTTCTATCTTACTATCCAAATCGGAGAAGCAAGAACTATTTGATAAAAGAATTTCTGATCTTGTTGGGATAGCCACAGCCATAACAGTTACCGACCTTTGCTTTTCCCCTCTTTCCTCCGATCAAAATCAAACTATACTTGATTTTTCAGTAAAAATCGCAGCTGCCTTTGCCTCATTTAAAGGGAGCCAAACTCTTACCCAGTACTTTTCTCCCTCTAAACTATTAACCCTAACCTCAATAATCCCGGGCGTTCGCTATATTCCAGAGCTTGGAGTTACTCTATTTGCAACAAAAATCATAAAAAATCAATGCGCTGGCTTTGACAGCAACCTATCTAAAGTTCTATTTGCAGGCCTTGCCGTAACAACCTTAGGAGCATTAGCTATTAGCGATATTGCTTACCCTATCTTTTCTAAATTTTTTCTTTCGAAAAAAGATTCCTCACCTGACCTTACTCAGGATCTCACAGCAAACTAACCACCCGTATTTTTAATATAAATTTATTAAAAACTGAACTTAAACTTAATTTCGCTATATAATTAAAGTTAAACAATTAATTCTTAAAAAGAAAAACATGGAAATGAAAATAAACTCCACTTACGCTTGGGCTAGAGCTCTAGATAACTGGGTCAAGGAACAAGAAAGCAAAGGAGGGCTCTTTGCTTTCGCTCTTAAGCTTAGCGAAACACCCGCAATAACAGCCTCGTCCGAAGCAGACCCCTCCCTTATTGCCCCCCCCACTTTCTCTACTTGGATGAATGAGTGCGGTTCTCACCTTTATAATTGTATACAAGAAACTCCAATGATGAGTGCTGCGAACCCCTGCTTTAACGCCTTTACGCACTGTACAGGCACTAATCAGATTACAGACACCTCTTTTATTCTTGAAAAAACTCGTACTGGAATGACAACCTCAATCAATATCACTAAAAGTGCTATAAAAACTATCGCCCTCGAATTCTTTAAATTATGCAACTTGCCTTCTTTACCACCAAACACAGTAAATTTCTGCCTAAACACAGACTATACAGCGATCGGTGTTACTGCCTCTATCTTGTTATTACAACCCTTCATTACTAACATTTACTATAGAGAAAAAACGCAAATTTCCGGATCTATTAATAGAGGCATTCTTGCTGGAACTATTATGTCCTGGGCTTTTGATCAAAACTTGTATTTAGGCGCAACCACTGGCGCCATATCAGCACTAATTATCGACCCTCTTTTAAGCTATACTCTGAAACCTGCCTTTCGTTTTTTTGAAACTCAATATCAAAAAGACTATATAAAAGGAACCGTAGAAGACTCCTTAAAAACAATGAAATACTTTGCCTTTCTTCCAGTCATAGCAGTTTGCTATTCAAAAATCGGGAACCTTATACCTTTTTTAAAAGACACTCCTTACTCCATTCTTGAAATACCTAGTTCCATTGCCCTAGCAAGCGGCACAGTCATCTATTTTTTAAAATACCCAATCAATAAAATGCAGCATATTTTAAATCAAACTACAGATCTTATCGGAACTCTTTCCTCAGCCCCTCAAATCCCACTCATTGCCTATACAAGCCTATTTCTAACTCTTTCCACGCAATCAATCCTAGATTTCAGCTATCAAAACATCGAAAACCTTTATAAATTTGACGGCACAGCCTTTTCCTATGCAAACTGCTTAACCCTATGCAATCAGGCCTCAATTCGACTACTCCAAACTTGGAATAATATAAATAACTTAGCTCCTCCCTCAAAACACACACTAGCAATCTACACTCTATCGACTTTAGCAGTTTTAGGATTTGGAACTTTTTCATATCAATTTTTTACAAAACCAATCCCTCCCACCCCCCCTGTTAGTTCAATGCAGCAATTATCCGAAAACTCCCAACCTCCAGCAACAATCTTAAACGAAGAATCCGACCCTGAACTGACTGATTGGTTTTATGGTGGATCTTAAAAAACCTTATATTCATTAAAATATAAATCTATTCATTTAATAAAACATTGAAAACCTAAAATACATATAAAAAATATTACACATTTCCTTTTAATGCTAAAACACCGTAAAATGCCTGTAAAAAGACTTATCAGAGGAACATTCATAATGAATATCTTAAACAATTCATACACTAGAGCCTTATCATCAGGAATTATAGTATCCACTATCGCTCTACAAAAAGGGTCTGTACCTCTATCCTTAAGCACCCCCATTTCTATGATCATCGACAGAACTATTTCTTTTCTTTCACATAGCATTACAACACGTAGAGAATCAATAGATCGAAACATTGCAACCTTAACAGTTCCGACAACCTGCATAGCTCTAGCAACCTACCACGTTATAAATTCAAAAAATTCTGATATTATTGATGTAGCTATGGCCGTATCTTTACTTCTAGCACTGAATAAAACACTAATACAACCAGCTATTGAATTCATTAAGCCTACTAAATTACTATTCAACACATTATCTGCAATTAAAGAAATTCCAATTATTCAAAACTACCCAACCTTACAAAAACTTTCTATCTCATACTTTGCATCTTTACTGACCTCTCACTTGCTAACAAATAGTTCCTCAGCAAGCGAAACTAGCCTTATTATCCCTCTCTGTAATAAATTTGCTCTAGCAGTTACTTTAGGATTCGCATCCAGAGACCTTTTTTCATTTTTTTCTCCCCTAACGGAGAAAGCTCTATTAGAACCAATTAGCATAACAAATAGTTTAGCACCTATTGAAACCGTCTTAATTAAAGAAGAACCCTCTCTAAAAATTGAAATAACAAACGATTTAGTTTCTATTGATAAAGACAAAAGTAAAAAAGAAATTTCTGTTGCTTCTATCCTTAATGAAGATGAAACAGATATCACAGATAGAGAATCTACGGATGAAGAAGATCTCGACGAGTTATTCTTTGATGAAGATTTTACTTCTCCTTATCAAATAAAAAATCAACTATTTCCCTCTAAGATTCCGCTGTAAACAAACACGAGAACCTTAATACTTGTCGCTTATTACTTCGTTCAAAAGACCGTTTCAAACTAAAACATAACATCTATTGAAAATAAAGTCTAATTGTGATATTATTCATATAAAAAACAAAAGATAACTAACAATGAACGAAACCAATACCTCTCTAACTACAGAAACACCAAATTGGTTCATGGAAAAAGTTTGGGATGTTTTTACGCCCAAACCAAACAATAGTTATACAATCAAAACTGCCACCTCTTTCATAGATTCAATCAATAAAAACAACACACCTACAAATAACATAATTGCCACCTCTGAAATACTAGTTTCAACTTCTACCACCACAGATCTTCCAGTTAAAAAACTTTTTAAAACTGCTATTCTAGACATACTAAAAACAACACGACTCCCTTTAATTCAAAATATAGCAGAAACTAAAGAACCATCAACAAATTCTGCCACCGCTCTCTGCGCTATCTTAGCTATAACAGCTTTACAACATGCAATAATTCAATGCTCCTACCCACTATACACTCGCATATCAAACCACATTTCAACAGGATCTCTTACAGGGAGTTTTGTTTCTTGGGCTTTTAATCAAAACCCATACTTAGGGGCGCTAATTGGAATCGTGACTTCAATACCTATTGGAATGGGATTCGATTATCTCCAAAATAACAGAGGAACGCCCACCCTAAACAAAGTGAAAAAAGTCGCAAATAAACTCTTATTTGGGGGGCGTATTTTTTTAGAATTTACCCTGGCCTCTTCGATTGGACTTTTTTCTTGGAATAACTCTCCCTCATTATCCAAAAACCTATATATTGATCATTCCATTAAATTAGCTATTTCCACATTTTCGAGTCTAGCAAGCCTAAGTCTCTTAGAATTTCTTTCTTCCTCCAAAGATTTAACTCCTTCAACCAGTTCAGATATGGAATCGACAAAAAAAACCAACACTTCACCAACAATTACTTTATCAAGATACATTGCTCAAACGTTACTTATTTCATACTTACTAGTTAATTTATCCACTTTCAGTAGCTTGCTAGACGGAAGAGAACCCTAGGAAAATAGATGCTAATAAAAAACTACTTAACAACTTGCTGGGATTCATTCTACAGCTATGCCGATATACCCTTTTCAAAGATTTCCCTATACGTTAACAGCCTAAATCAAGAACCCAATATTAAAAAAAATATATGGCCAGACTTCTATAATAAAACATCTTCAGCTTGGGCTGAATTTAAAGAAAACCCAACTCTCCCATCTTTTGGAAATTTCCTTATAAAAGCCAGTTTTATAGAAGACACGGCTGAAGACGCTTCCTATTCATCTATAGCTTTTATTTCACTAATCGCAGAAAAGTCTTTAAAAACAGTTGCTGATCTCTTTTTTAACCTATGCCCACCCCTGCTTACTATGATTAGCCCACCCCCTTCCTTACTTGACTACACAGCATTAAAAACTATTGCAGCTCTAGCGACTTGTAATACCTTGCTCAGCTCTTCTACTACGAATAAACAACTAGAAAAACGTCTAGACTCCATAACCATGGGCGCCACTATAGGAACTATCTTATCAGCACTATTTAACCACAATCTCTACATAGGAGCAGTTTCAGGAGCTCTTTCTGGATATGCAGTAGGAACCTTAGAGATAACTAAAGCGCAAAACTTCCTACTAAACACCTGCCCGGCATCTACTGTTCAAAATATATTTCTTAGCTTTTCTTGGGATCTTATTTTATCAGCCACCGCTTTCATTGGAGCTGCCTCTTCTATCTCACAAAAACATCAAACACTAGATTGGCCTTCAGTTTTTAGCATTAGCCTTATCCCATCCTTGCTCACATACTCGTTTTTTTACTCTAACACCCCCTCCTTAAAGAAAGTCTCCTCTAAAGCCGTTCAATACACTTTACCTATTTTTTTAACTGGTTATGCAAGCATGAATCTTTCTCTCCTCTTCCAACACTCCTTAGCCTATCTATACTCAGCGCGGGCATGAATTGAGGTTTTACCTGTCAATTTATCCTGTTTATCGATAAATTCAATCGACTTAAAAGAAACCGCTTTAACCCCCGCTCTTGTAAAATAGCATCATCTGGCTATTGCTTTAATTTCGGCCACCCATCCCTCGGAAGAATCTGGTTTTTCCGGGAGGAATTTCAATGTTGATTTACTGGCCTTGGCTGAAGTTAAAGCAATGCTGCGACACGAGGCTCTATAGCAAAGCTGTCTCTTAAAAGAGACTTCCCTTCTAACAGGAAAAATCTAGGCCCTTGAATAAAGAGCAGGGCTGACAATATACCGAGAAACGCAAGTTCGGGACATAAACCGTAAGGCGAAAGTTCTTCTGCTAGCCATAAAGCAAATTAGCGTTAGATAGTGGGCATGGTAAAATTAAATAAGCTCCAAAGCACTGCTTTGCTAGGGACCTCCTAAGAGGTGACGATGGACTGTAAGATTGGGATCGTTAGAAAAAGCAAATGATGTGCTGTAATGGTGCATATACAAAGTGAAATATTCTTTGGCGCGAGAGCGAGAAGACGTCTGATGAAGTCCCTCTTTGCGAGAAAATTCGAAGAACTTATAAAACAAAGGAACAGCAAATTGACAACCTCGGA
>CAMDHO010000022.1 GCA_945898205.1 Chlamydia trachomatis
TTTCAGATATACTATAGACACGTTTTCCTCACTAAACATATGTATAATTATACATATGTTTAAGAAAAAAGCAATCACAAAATGAATTCAATTGTCTTATTTAGAAAGTGTTAAGGGGATTCATATGTATAATTTTCAGGGAATTTAGGTTTAACTGTCCCTCTACAGCAAACTGCATGAGGCCATTACCTACAAAGTCAAGAGTCACCTTTTCACCAGCGGCAAGAACAACCTTACCTGTATTAGCTATGATTACGCCTTCGTTGCGGACATGAGATGAAATCAACGCAATAGATCCTTCTCCTGTTGCAGAGAGAGTTCCTTGGTTCACTACTTGAGAAGATTCAGTTCCTGTTTTTACAAAGAATTCAAAACTTTGATTTAAGAAATCTGTGTTGGATATATCTAAACTAGAGGCAATCAAAGACCCTACATTCACTTGAGATTCGCGGCCAAAATATACACCATTCGGGTTTACGAGGAAAACTTTTCCATTACTTTGTAACTTCCCTAAAATTTCAGAGCCATCATCTCCTGTAACACGGTTCAAGACAACAGAAGAACTAGTTGGCTGTATAAATTGAACCCTTTCTGTATTCCCAACATTAAAGCTTTGATAATTAATAATGGCTTGATCTGCAGCTTCGATGACCATTGTATTTGAATCCAATCGAGAAATAGCGGCGCTACCAGAAATAACCTCTGGAGACTGTGGAAGTGCCATCAAAAAATTAGGAACTAAACTAAAACACGTCAATCCGATTATCACTTTTAAAAACGAATTTTTTTTCATTTCGTATAAACCTTACGTTTAATTTAAAAAAGAAAATAGCAGTTTATATTTCACCTATATATACGCTATCTTCAAAGCCCCTTGGGGCAAAAACTCTTGCTCTTCAACTAACACTAGTCAAAAAACATAGCTGGATTAATCATTAATCGCATTTCCATATTCACAAATTTCCCGTCATCGACAAATCCTAAAAAACCAAAAAAACCAAACTCACCGCACACAAAAAAAACTATATACAATATATTTTAAACGCTAAGTAAATACCACTATTTTGTCAAAGGCCTAAATTTAATAATCTGATAACTCTGATCCTTGCCCCAAAAAAACAAATAAAAGTAATTCCATTTTTTCAAAACACCTCGTATAATCCTCTTCATGAAAAACCAAACCTATACTCTTTCATCAGGGCCTAAACTAGCCTTAGTCTTTCTACTTACAGAAACAGGAGCACTTAAAATCCATATTACTGAAAGCCCCAGCTTCACCTTTTCTTTTTTTGTAGATCTTCCACCTTTACTAAAAGAGGACCTCTTGGCCTGGCAAGTTGCCTACTCAAATAAAGAGCCGCTAGCTCTTTTAAACCTACCCGGGCAAATCCTGCCGCCTTTCTCCAAAAAGGTTCTGCGCTCTTTAGAAGAGATTCCTTTTGGAAAGACTTTAAGCTACGGAGAGATAGCGTTGCTATCAGGGAGTCCTAAAGCTTCAAGAGCAGTAGGCACTATTTGCCGACTGAATGCGTGGCCCCTTTTTATTCCATGCCATAGAGTCGTTCCCCAAAAGGGCAATATAGGCACCTATGCCTTTGGATATTCTATTAAAAAAGAGCTTTTAGAATTTGAAGGAGCCATTTAAAACTACTCTTCTACACTCAAAGCTACTCATCTTTTTACTAAACCCATCTTCCGCTATCTTATGCAACGATCTAAGAAAAAAACAAATCTAGTCTAGTAACCAACCAGTTACAGATGAAAACAAAAAAAACTTCTGCTTACCTTTAAGATTGGCATAGATCCTGCGTATTAGTAATACACACACTTATATTTAAGGAGAATTAAATGGAAAAAGATCCAGAAAAAGAAAGACTATTTAAAATAATTTCCGAGCTAGAATCTCTTAATGACCAACTCGCCTCAGAACTCCGTTTCTTAGATAATCTTTTACGAAAAGTAGGCTTTGACCACGGGTTAGTTACACTTAAAAGCGCTGCAGAAGAGCTCATACAACATGACAGCAAAGACTTTGATGACAAGTTATTTGAGTAACTCCATCATTTCTTGGATCCCAATCGACGACTCTTGCTCATCAAGGCTTAAGAGTCCTTCAGCAAGAGCGACTTTATGTGCTTTGAGTTTTAGCATTTTTTCTTCAATGCTTTCAGATATAAGATACCTACGAGCAATAACTGCGCCTTTTCTCCCAAAACGATGAGCGCGGTCTATTGCCTGCCGCTCTACTGCCTCATTCCACCAAGGATCATAGAGAAACACATAATCTGCTGCTGTAAGATTAAGACCCACTCCCCCGGCTTTCAAGCTAATGAGAAAAATTTGAATAGAAGAATCATCTTGAAAAGACGAAACAGCAGCTTCTCTATCTTTTGTGCTTCCATCGAGATAGGAATATCGCCACCCCCTAGCTTCTATCTGCCTTTTCAAAATTTGAAGCATTTGAGTAAATTGACTGTAGACAAGAACCTTGCGCCCTTCTAAAACAACTTCTTCTAAATCCTGTAAAACGCGTTCCATTTTACTACTTTCCCCGTCTACCGGAACTTCTGCATCCACTAAAGTAGGGTGCGCGCAAATCTGACGAAGTCTTAAAATAGCCTCTAGCACTTCCATTCGATGCGCTGAAGCGCCATCGAGTGCTACCTTTTTTAAAAGTCCGGATTTGGTTTTAAAAAGCCAATTCTCATAAAAACTTCTTTGAGATTCTTTCATCTCAACCCAAACAATTTGTTCCATTTTTTCTGGAAGATCTTGAGCAACATCCTCTTTAAGCCTTCTCAAAATAAAAGGACGCAGTAATTTCTGAATACGCTTCTTATATCTTCCATCACTTTCTGCCGCTTGAAGCTGATTCAAAAACTCCTTTCGCTCCCCTAGTAACTCCGGCTCTAAAAAATGAAAAATAGACCAGAGGTCATCTGCTCTATTCTCTATTGGAGTTCCTGTAAGACATACTCTCATTTTCGACTGCAAAGGATAAATAGCCTTTGCCAATTGGCTTTCTGGATTTTTAATCCACTGAGCTTCATCGAGGAGAATGCAAGAAAAAGTCATCTTTTGAAAAAGCAAGAAATCGATTCTTAAAATGGCATATGACGTAATAATAGCTTCTTGGCTTTGTAAAAAAAGCTGGTCCGCGGATCTCTTATTTCCTTCATGTACGTAAAGCGATTTAGAAGAAACGAACTGCCCCCATTCTTTTCTCCAGTTAAAAACTAAAGAAGTTGGAACTATAATCAACACTGGTTTTGTCAACACTGGTGTTGGCAAAACTGGTTTTGAATTTTGAGCTATAATTTTCGAAAAGAAAGCCAAGGCTTGTATTGTCTTTCCTAATCCCATCTCATCAGCAAGAAGTCCTGAAAGGTTGTTTTGATAAAGAAATAAAAGCCAATCCACTCCTGCTTTTTGATAAGCACGGAGCTCCCCTTGAAAATCATCGAGCTGCAGGTCTACATCTTTTACCTCAGCCGATTTCAATCTATCTGCGAGAGATCTGGTTAAAGCATCACATGTAATATTCGGGCGTTTTATAACCGACTCTAAAAGCCCCCACTGCTTAGATTTAACAAGGCATCCTTCTGACACTTTTTCTGATTCTAAAAGATCTTGCAATCCCTCATATTCTATAGAACTATCTAAGAGGCCTACATTCCCAGGAGAAATCTCCACGAAGCGATCTCTTCGAACAAAAGCGCCAACCACATCTTGTATATCTACTTGATGAGCTCCATAGCGAACTGATCCTTTTACGATAACCCCTTGAGAAGCCGAAAGAAGAGAAAGCTCACTACCACTTGTTCTCATGACCCGTCTTTCCTTAGCATCTAAAATCTTCCATCCGATTTCTAAAAGAAACGAAAGACTGGATGCCACTTTATCCATAGGACAATAGTAATGAGAAGCCCCAACTATCTTTTGAATAAAATCTGTTTCTAATAAATCTTTTTCCCAAGACTTTTCAGCCCCCCAGTCTCTTCCTGAAAAAGAACAAGGATCCTCAAAATCTATAAATCTTGAGGGATAGTCCATCCTCAGATTTGCAAAAGCTCCTCTTGAATCTTTTAAAATAAGACATGGCAAAACAGGCAGTAATTTTTCATGAACTTCTTGTAATTTCTCAGAAAACCCGTTCCAAATAATTTCTACAGGAGATTCTTCTTGAAAATCTTCTATAAATCTATCCTTTTGCTTTCCTTCTAGCTTCTGAGCAGCTGGATATACAAGACTCAGCAAAGAAGCTCGAATATCTTCAGAAAAAACAAAAACCATCTGCTTATGGATCCCCCAAATGGGATTTCCTAAAAAAACAAAGTCTAGAGAAGAAATAGGTTCTTTTTTTCTATCCATCTCAATAAAGCCAGAAATAAGGATAGCCCCCTCTTCTTCCTTATTTTCCACTTCTAAGGAAAGCTTAGATTTACTTAGCGGGTTAAAAAAAAGAGACTTCCCCTTCCATTGGAATTTTTTTGAAATAATAAGTTTTTGTAAAACTTCTAAACTGTGAGATGCACTAATTTTTATATTATTGCAAGCTAGGGTAGTTGCCTGACTAGTTGTAGGCAATATTCCAGATGACTTGCAATGTTCCCTAATAAGAAGAGCAGAGAGCTCAGGATCTGTTTTCCCTAATTCTTTTAATGAGGGCAAATATAGGATTCTCGACTTGTCTTTTTCCTGAACATCTAGAATTAAAAAAACTTCTCTATTGCGCAATTCTTGACTAATAGAGAAAATCAGATCAATAGCCATTGCAACTCTCACCTAAAAAAAAGTTTTTATGAATAAAAAATTAAACATTATCGAATCTACTTGGAATGAAAAAGCCCAAACACTACAAAAATCTCATCCACTAAAAACTCTTAAATCTCTTCCTATAATGGATGGAATTACCCCTGACACCGCTAAGAACCTCAAAGCAAAAGGACTTTTCTATCTCCTTAAACATGATACAAACAAAATATTTTTACGTCATTTTTTTAAAAGACCACTACGCTATGCGGTTTCTTTACTTCGCTCATACCTTAAAACTTCAAGCTTCTCAAGAGAGGGCGACCTCTTTTTCTACGGACTTTCTAGCGAAAGTAAATTTAAAGAAATCGTCTCTACTCAAGACCCCATTATACTCATTGGATTTTCCTACTGCCACAAACCTTTTGAATGCCCTTCAGGAAGATTCTCTGATAAGTGCCAAAACACCCCAGATCATCCAGTATGCGGTCAATGCTTTATTGGAAAGTGCTCTAGTTTGGCTGCGCATACTAACGCCCAAATTCTTTACATCCCCACCATTCACTATATCGGGGAAAAGATCATGGAAGCAACTCACCAAAACCCAAAAAAACAAGTACTTTTTCTTATTACCGCGTGTGAACTCTCTTTAACGATGTTCAGCGATTGGGGTAACATGATTGGGGCTCAAGGCATTGGAGTTAGACTCGATGGAAGAATCTGCAATACAATGAGAGCCTTTAAGCTTTCTGAAGACGGGATTAAACCAGGTCTTACAGTAGTTTTGAAAAGCTCTGAGGAAAAAATTTTAGACCTAATTAAGTCCTTAGCTCTTCGTAATAGTGCTTCCTGCGGAAAGGCTTAGGATTTTCTTCTTTTTTATAAATTCTTAGCCTATCCGAGCCTTGACAGTTTTCCCCGCAGCATCCGGCATGCTTTTCAGCACAATCTGAGCAACAAAGAAAAAGTTCATTACAGTTCATACTTGCGCAGTTACGATAAGTGTCTGACTTAGTCCCGCAATGATGGCAAGTGCCAATAACAGGTGCCGCATTTTCATTCGAAATTGGGATAGCCATTCTATCATCAAAAACAAAGAGTTTTCCTAACCATTTAGTCTCGCCTTCTTCTTGACCGTATTTAATAACTCCACCCTCTAACTGATAAACCGTCTCAAACCCTTCATTTATCATTAAAGCGGAATAGAGTTCACATCGGATCCCTCCGGTACAATACATCATTACTTTGGTTGTTTTAGGATCATATGTTTTCTTTAATTCTTTTGCATATTCTGGAAATTTGCGAAAAATATCAAGTTCTGGTTTTACAGCCCCTTCAAAATGACCCACTTTCCATTCATAGTCATTGCGAACATCAAGAAGTAAAACATTTTCCTGTTCTTCTTCTAGCATTTGCTTCCACTTAGCAGGCTTTAAGTGAGGACCGGCCTCATGAGGGTTAGCATTATGATCCAAAGCTACTAGTTGTTTTTTTAATTTTACCGTTGCTCTTGGAAAGACTTGCTCATGATGCTCATGAATTTTAAAATCAATCTCTTTAAATCTCTCATCCGATCTCAACCACTGCATATATTCGGTTCCGTGCTCTTTTAAAGCACTCATCTGACCATTAATCCCTTGATGGGAAATGTAAATACGCGACTTAATGTCTCTATCTTTAAAAAAATCCATATGCTTAGACACTTCTTTTTTCGCGTCTTCAATCGGAGTAAATATGTAAAAAGCAATAACGCAGTAATCTTGATTCATAAAAAACCTCTTAATATTAACTAAGAAAGATAGCGCAGTTTCCTCTATAATACAAGAGCTTTTCATCGAAAAAATCTCAGTAAATAAAAATTTACATGCCTTCTTTATAAAATCCTCTTGTTAAAAAACCAAAACTGTACTACGATTTGTGACTTTCACTCTGAATATACTAAACACTTAGGAGAATCAATGGTTCGATACACAGGTCCAAAAAACCGCATCGCACGCCGTTTTGGAGTCAACATTTTTGGACGAGCAAGAAATCCAATGTTACATAAGCCAAATCCAGCTGGTGTACATGGCGCTAAACGCAAGAAAAAGTCCGATTATGGAACTCAGCTCGAAGAGCAACAAAAACTAAAAGCGGTATACGGAATGCTTACACAAAAGCAACTAGTCCGTTACTATAAAGAAGCGGTTAATTCCAAAATGAACACACCTCAAGCTTTCATAGAACGCTTAGAGTGCAGATTAGATAACGTAGTTTATCGCATGAAATTTGCAAGTACAATTTTTGGAGCTCAACAGCTCGTTGCTCACGGACATATCCTTGTCAACGGCAAAAAAGTGGATAGAAGATCCTTTTTCGTAAAGCCGGGCATGGAAATTTCAGTAAAGTCTAAATCTCATAACATGCCTCTTATTAAAGACTCTACCGTTGCCGGTGGAAGAGACGTTCCTGAGTATTTTACTACAGACCCAACGAAGTTTTCAGGACAATTAATTTCTTCTCCTCACGTGGATCAAGTTCCTTTTCCTCTTCCAATTAACGTTCCTCTAATTTGCGAATTCTTGGCTCACACAAACTAATTTATTTTTATAGAAGGTGATATGATATATATTACCTTCTATTTTCTAGCCAAAATTGAGTGTCGCCAGATCATTCCTCACACCATTCCTATAAAAGCTTTTTACCTAAAAGAAGGCATCCTTCTTTTTTGAAAAGCAACTCCATTACCTCGACTTCGAAGCCACACTACATACTGCGCCTTTCTATTTTCTATAACTTAAAAGAAATATTAATTTAGTCAGGAGAAAGTTAATCATATGCCATTGTGACATTTTCTAACTTCTCCTTATTTAGGTTAAAGCCCAACATTTTTTGTTGTATTATTGGGTTTTAACCCAATGGAATTGTGGAGGAGCCCCAATAGATTCTATTCGCAGATACATTGAAGAACAACAAACTATCTGTTGATTTTCTAAGAAGCGACTTCGTCGTCTGCGCTCTTAACCCCGACCTGAAGGACGGAGTATGCCGCGCATTTGATCAAAAAAGTTTTTCCTATTCACCTTCGGCCGTAAATGGTTAAAAACTCAACCTGGCCTGAAGAGTTGATTTTATTGAGAGTTTTGATTTCTTGGTGTCTTGCGATGATCTGAGACATATCTTTCCTTAAATGATAGCGTCTTAATTGTCGCAGAATTATATATTTTACAGGCAGGTTTTGCGAGTAAAGCTATTATTTTATTTCTCTGTATATTTGTAAGCAAGAAAACCTCTAAGTCTTTGGCTTAGAGAGTTTGAATAACTCCCTCCGACCATGCTCGTAATAGAGCTTGCTTTATTTCCTCAGACTGCAGAAACTATCTTCACCTATTTTTCTTACTGGAGAAACCATGAATACTTTATATAGAACAAATCCACATTCTCTCTCATCTGACCTACATGATTTAGCAAGATCTATAAATACAGCAGTTCAAAATAAAAAAAATAACAGCATCTCAGATTCGGTTATTACCTCGTGTTTTAATAAAGCCAAAGTCGATTTAGAGAACATTTTATCCACACCATACACCCTTCCTGGCGCATTTCCTCTAGCTTCCATAGCGCATTCATTAGCCAAGTTAAAGAATAAAAACGGATACTTGCTAGACCTCATAGCTCTATCAGCTATTCGCCAAATAACCGCCCCCACTTATTACACTGAAACATCTAACTTAAACAGGAAATTCAACCCCCAAGAACTTGCTATGCTAGCTCGATCCTTCTCCATCCTAGAAACACCTAACCTTCTACTATTTACTCAGATTGCAAACGCATCGATCTTGCAAATAAAAGACTTTACTGATCAAGGACTTGCGATGCTATCCAGAGCCTTTGCTAATTTACAGATTTCGCATGCACTCTTATTTGATAAAATAAAAGAAGAGACTATCCTTCGACGACATAATCTAAACCCTGAAAATCTCGCCGCCTTAACCTCTTCTTTTGCCAAACTAAGCCTGTATGATTACGACTTCTTTAAAGCTTTAGAAGGTCCAATTATTGAAAATATAATGTACTTTCACAAGAGGGGTCTTTTTCAATTAGATCAATCCTTTCACAGTCTCAACCACCCACTTATTACTAACGCCATAAGATCTGAACAAAATCGAAGACATGATCTTTCCCGCCTAAACGGCCTCCATTCACCACACCAGGAACTTCAAATATCCCCTGCTAGCACCCCCTCAAAATCATCGAGTTGCTCACCTATAGAAATTGATTTGTTTCAAACCGACCTGGAGGAGAGCTTACTGAATTACTTTGAACAAGACACCATAATTAAAGACTTGCATGTACCTGGAGAGCTAGGATCTCCCGATGAGTATATTGATTTCCTCATACCTCATCTAGAATTAATAATTCAGACTGACCCACCGGAATCCAAAGACTCAAATACTTGGCCAAGAATTAGAGCGCTCGCAGAAAAAAATCAATACTCGACGGTTTTTATTTCTTATGATGAATGGAGTCAATTAACATCCCCTAAAGAAAAACATGAATATTTAACTCAAAAAATTTATCAAAAAACGGAATAAGCCTAGTTATTTTTCCTTTTACAAGCTTACAGACTTTTGCCTCCTTGAAATCCTTAAGATAGACAAAATCTCTTTTACATCCAAAATCCAAGCACTTAACACAAAAGTCAAACAAAACAATAAAAAAAGCGCAAAAAAATGAAGAAGCTGCAGACTAATTTGCCTTGGAAATCTTGAGAAAGATTCTTCTAAGAAAAGAAATAAACTAGCATCTTCCACAAAAAAATATCCAAATAAAAGAACAACTCCTCCAGCGATAAGAGAACAAAAAGCGCCTCTATAAATCCCAGACTCAAACATCTTTTGTAAACTAAGAGCCCTAGACAAAAAGAAGAAATTAAACCAAGCGCTTATACTGGTAGAAATCGCAACGCTCATAGCCCCTAAGTGAAAACCAAACACAAAAAGAGCATTAAGGATAATATTTAAAATAACAGAGAGCACTGCCGCTTTCATTGGCAAACGAAAGTTTTTTTGAGCATAAAAAGCCGGTGCTAATAAAAGAACAAAAACACAAGGCAAAAGACCTAATCCATACCCCCAAAGACAAAAAACAGTCTCTCTTGTAGCTTCTTGTCCAAATCCACCTCTTCCATAAAGAAGATTTACACCACAAGCTGCTAATACAAATAGAGCAATCGTGCATGGGAAAATAAAGTGAAAACTTTTGGTTAAAGAAAAGCGCAGAAGGCCTTGAAATTCTTTCCAATTCTCTTTGGATACAGCTCTAGCTAAAGGAGGTAAAAGAGCTGAAGAAAGAGCGATTCCAAATAAAGCTAAAGGCAATTGTTGTATACGTATAGCATACCACAGGTATGCTGGGCCCTCTAGAGAAGCATATCTCGCAAATATTACGTCAAGAAGACTGTTAACTTGGGTTGCCGACACCCCTATTAGTCCTAAAAGTACAGGGGCCAACAAAGACTTAACTTCCTTCGAAAAAAAGCGAAACCTTAAAACGTCTTTCCAGCTTAAAAAAGTTTTTATATATGACTTCATGGAAGGGATTAAAATAACCCACTGTAGAAAAAATCCGATAACAACTGCCCACGATAAAGCTAGCACTGCTATTGAAGGAACGGCATTTCGAAATAAAAAAACAGTTGCAATCCACGCAACATTAAATAATACAGGAGCCACCCCAGGAAGAAAAAACTTTTGCTCGCACTGTAATAGCGCGCTAGAAATCGCATAAAGGCAAATAAATAAAAGGCCAGGCACCATAAGAATAGTCAGCGATATGATTTCTTGCGTTTCGGAATTTAAAGACCCATATTGCAGAACTAGCCAAAGACAGGAAGACATAACAAGGATAAGTCCCACTAAAAAAAGCAATAATGAAAAAAAGACGTCTCGAAAAAACCTAGCGCCTTCTTGAGGTGATTCTTTTCTAAGGCACTCAAAATAAGGAATAAACCCAGAAGACAGTGTTGCTTCCCCAAGAACTCTTCGAAACAAATGAGAAAAGCGATAGGCTACCATAAAAGCTGCAATAGCTGGATGTGTTCCAAAATAAAAAGCCATAGACACGTCTCGACCTAAGCCAGAAAGACGGCTAATAAAAGTTCCTGAAAAAAAAGAGATAGCTCCCTTAGAAACCCCCTTCACTCCTTCCATTTGCATAAAAAAACCCGTTATTAAAAGATCATTGTCAAGATCTATACTATCCTCTACACTCACCTTTTTTGAAAATAAAATCGTTTTTTATTATGACTCTCTCTCAAAAAAAGCTCTTAATAGGAGCTCATACTTCAGCCTCCGGTGGAGCATACCGAGCCCTTTTAGAAGGGAGTGAAATTGGAGCAACCACTGTCCAGCTTTTTACAAGAAATCAAAAAAGATGGGACTCTAAAGAACTAACAGAAGATGAGATTGAACTTTTTCAAAAAACATTAAAAGAAACGGGGCTGTCTCATATCATGAGCCACGACAGCTACCTTATCAATCTAGGATGCCCTAATGCAGAAAATCTTCAAAAGAGTCGAAAAGCTTTTAAAGAAGAACTCATTCGCTGCCAAAAACTAGGCATATCTTACTTAAACTTTCATCCTGGGGCATCTTTAGATGCTCCTCTAGAACAATGCCTCGAAACTATTGTAGAAAGCATAGAAGAACTCTCTTCAATAGCTGATAAAGGCTCTACAAAACTCTTAATTGAAACTACAGCCGGGCAAGGATCTACAGTTGGCTGGTCTTTCGAGCATTTAGCCTATCTCACAGAAAAACTCCACAAAAAGGTTCCTATTGGAGTTTGTATAGACACCTGCCATATTTTTGCTGCAGGATATGATTTAAGAACCCCTGAGGCTTTTGAAAAAACTATATCTGAGTTTGATAGAATCGTCGGGCTTAAATATTTATTTGCCTTTCATGTCAACGACTCGTTAAAACCACTAGGTTCTCGAGTTGATCGACATGCCGCCCTAGGAGAGGGCGAAATTGGAATCGAGTGTTTTAAGCTTTTAATGCAACATCCTAAAACCCGAGATCTCCCCAAATATTTAGAAACCCCAGAGGGGCCCCCTCTCTGGAAAAAAGAAATTCAACTCTTAAAAAGATTTGCTCAACATCATGACTAAACGCACTAAAATTATAGAGATTACATCTCAATCCCTTGGACAACCTATCACTCTTTGTGGCTGGGTAAAAACACTACGAAACCAAAAAGATTTTTCCTTTATAGAACTAAATGATGGCTCTACCATTTCGGGCATTCAAATAGTTATGAATGCAAGCACTCCAAACTATGAACAAATCCTAAAAACTCTTTCTACAGGAGCTTCTATTAGAGTCTTAGGCCTTTTAGTAGAAAGCCCTGGACACAAACAAAAATGGGAAGTTCAAGCTCAAGAGCTAACAGTTTTAGGATCTTGCCCTCCAGAAGAATATCCCCTACAAAAGAAAAGACATTCCTTTGAATTTCTTCGAACCATTGCACATCTAAGGCCTAGGACGAACACTCAAGGCGCTGTTTTAAGAGTTAGAAACGCTTTAGCTTTTTCCACTCATCTATTTTTCCAACAAAGAAAATTCCTTTACATCCAAACTCCTATTATTACAGCTTCTGATTGTGAAGGCGCTGGAGAGCAATTTTTAGTGACTACACTTGACCTAGAAAACGTCCCAAAAAACGCAGATCGCAAGGTCGATTTTTCTAAAGACTTCTTTCAAAAACCAGCTTACCTTACAGTATCTGGACAACTTAATGCAGAAACATTAGCTTGTGCTCTTTCAGATGTTTACACATTTGGCCCTACTTTTAGAGCTGAAAACTCAAACACATCTCGTCACTTAGCTGAATTTTGGATGATTGAGCCGGAACTTGCTTTTGCAGATCTATCCGATGATATGGAATGCGCTGAGGCTTACTTACATTTTGTTATCGATTACATCTTAAACCATTGCCAAGAAGATCTCGAATTTTTTGATTCATTCATTGAAAAAGGCCTCATCGACCGTTTAAGAAATGTTAATAAGGGCTCTTTTGCTCGCTTAACTTATACAGAAGCCGTTGCAATTTTAGAAAAATCTAATAAAACATTCGAATTTCCCTATTCTTGGGGAAGTGACCTTCAATCCGAACATGAACGCTACCTAGCCGAAGAGTATTGTAAAAAACCCGTTATCTTGACAGATTACCCTAAAGAAATTAAAGCCTTTTACATGCGCTCTAATGACGATCAAAAAACAGTAGCTGCTATGGATATCCTTGTGCCTAAAATCGGAGAGCTCGTAGGAGGAAGTCAAAGAGAAGAGCGTCTAGACCTGCTGAAAGCTAAAATTATAGCGTTTGGTCTCAATCCAGAAGACTATTGGTGGTATTTACAACTCAGAGAATATGGTTCCGTTCCTCATGCGGGATTTGGAGCTGGATTTGAAAGACTCATCCAATTTGCTACCGGGATGGAAAACATCCGCGACGTAATCCCCTTTCCTCGCTATCCTGGACATGCAGAATTCTAGTTTTTCTGAGTTTTTCCTCTTTTATTTCAGCCAACTAGACATAAAAAACAATCTACTTGGCTGAAATTCCCACTTGACAATTCAGCCAAACACCTCTAACACAACCATTACTTGGCTAAAATCACCACAAAAAAGAAACGCTTAAAAACGATTAAACCTCTTGCTATTAAAAGACATAAAAACTTTCTCGGCCGCACTACAGAACTGGAAAGACTAAAAATAATAGAGAACTCGAAAGAATCGAGCATTGTTATCATGTATGGTCGAAGGAGAATAGGGAAAACAGAACTTCTCGAACAAGCCTTTAGAGATAGAAATATTTTGAAATTTGAAAGTGTTGAAGGCCTAAACAAAAAGGAACAATTTACAAGTGTAATGAGCCAATTAGCCAATTATACAGGAGATGAATACCTTAGTAAGGTTGTCATTCTTTCTTGGAGAGAGTTTTTTCAATTACTCGCAAAATATACAAAACAAGGCATATGGACTCTTTATTTGGAAGAATTGCAATGGCTAGCAAATTATGACAGCAAAATGATCTCTGAACTGAAATATGCATGGGATAATTATTTTCGCTATAATGAAAATCTGATCCTCATCTTATGTGGATCAGCCCCCTCCTTTATGCTCGATCATGTAGTGCACTCAAAGGCTTTGTATAATAGATCTCAATACGAATTCCATTTAAAAGAATTTAATCTTTTTGAAGCAAGTTTGTTTCTCAAAAAACGAAGCAACAAAGAAATTATGGATGCATATCTAACAGTAGGTGGGATTCCAGAATACTTAAAATGGATATCACGAGAGTCTTCTATATTTTTAGGCTTGTGTAAGAGCTCTTTTTCTTCCGGTGGTTTTTTTGTTTGTGAATATGAGCGTATTTTTACAAGTAGCTTATCTAAAAACAAACATTACAGAGAAATCATTGAACTTTTAAGCAAAAGAAAATTTGCTACAAGGTCGGAACTTGCAAAAAACCTTAAAACAACTTCAGGAGGAAATCTAACAAATGTTTTACAAGACCTTGAGAAGTCTGGCTTTATTAAAAATTATCACCCCTTTAATTTAAAATAAAACTCAACCCTTAACAGATACTCTATAGACGACAACTACTTGCACTACTATCTTAAATTTATTCATCCAATCAAAAAAAACATCGAAAGCGGTGCTTACGATCAAAACCCTAAATCAGCCTTAAAATTAGATAGTTATTATAAGTGGCTCGGATTTTCATTTGAAAGATTTTGTCAAAAATTCCACTACATAATCGCTAAAATTTTACAATTTGCGGGAGTTCACTATCAGTCCGGAGTTTTTTTTAGTAAAGCAACAGAAAATGCTATGCCAGGATACCAATTAGATTTGATTTTTGATAGAGCTGATAACGTATATACAATCTGTGAAATCAAATATTGGCAAGGGAAAGTTGGAACAGAGGTCATTGCAGAGTTTGAAAAAAAACTATCTATTTTTCCAAATAAAAAAAACAAAACCATTCATAAGGTATTAATTTGCAGTGAAGGCGTGGATAATGCATTACTAAATAGATCTTATTTTGATGAAATAATTACCTGCTCTCAATTATTAGACCCTAAAAACTGGAATAGTTAATTACCGAGTAGGCAATCTACGTTACTGCAGCCATCTCCTAAAAATTAATTCTGACCTTTCTGAAAAGCAGCTATAGCTCCTAATCCCATTACCATCGCAAAAAAGGAAAAGAATATTCCAATAAAAGGAATAGCCACAACAATACTATACATAATTTGACCTAAAAAAAGTGTAAATATCCCATTTTTTTTCCATTTCAATTTAGAAAACAGGCTATTAGCCAACCATAAGATCGTAAAGATCTTCGCTGTATAAAAAGTAACAATATTTAACGCTATTAATGTCAGAGCAAAAGGGGCTCCGATTACAGTAGCCAGAAGCAATAAAGATGCTAAAGGAAAAAGAACCAACAAGACTGATCCATACCAAAAAGCTCTTAACGGAGATTGCTTTAAAGAATTTAAGGCGATTGTTAATTTTTTAGGAAACAATCGAATAATAACAATACCTATGATAAACGCATATATAAAGTTCATTAAAAAAGTCACGACTTTAGACCCTATAACAAGACCTCGAATCAGAGGCTTCTGCATTAAATCATGCAATATCGTATGCTGATAAAGAATGCTCCCGCCTATTTGAGCACGCGGATCTATATAAGCATCCTCATTACTTTTATACTTAAGATCCCCCTTAATGTCTGCAGTAGAAAAAATGCGTAGCTTTCCAGCAAAACTGCGTAAGTTCTTCTCTATGACTCCAGAAACTTTTAAATGAGAAGCTAAAGCTGTAACAGTTCCACCAACCCAACCCTCCATTTCCGTACTTCCGGCAAATACTGTAACATCGCCAACTACTCTTCCCTTATCCGTAAACTGCGAATTTGCAGCTACCAGAACAACATCTTTAAAAGCTTCTCCAGACATAACAGCCCCTCCAGATAAGGCCCAAATATCCCCGTGAACCTTACCCGTTAACGCATAATTTCCCGCTAAAATAAATAAAGACCCTTCTATGACTCCATCTATTGAAACTTGAGTCCCTGCTAAATAAGCATTCCCCTTAATAACACCCGAAATCTCAATAAGATCACCTACCGCATAATAATCCCCTTGAAACACTTGTCCTGGCAAGATAATAAGAGATTCTTCTGATGACTCGTCTCCGAATAAAAAAATCTCAAAACAAAAAACCCATAAAAAAAAAAGAGTAATTAAGCGCATACAAACACCCTGCTTTTTTTATCGTAATATAAATCTATTTGATTTTGAACATTCTCTTCCAATTGTTTTTTTATTAGACCCTTATCTTTAAACATTCCTCGTTGCTTTTGATCAATAAAACAATTAACTTCCTCAATATTAAAAAGGGTAATAGATGGATGCTTTTCAACTAAAGGATCCACATTTCTCGGCAGACCCAAATCTATTACGAGTCTATTTTGAACCTCGTCTGTGAAGTGCTCTTGCTTTAACAAGTATTGACTAGCCAAACTTCCACAAATCACAATATCGTGTAATGGCCAAGAGTTTAATTCACTCCAATTTATAAGCTGACAAGAAAAATTTAAACACATCTTTTCTGCAGCGTCTATATTTCTTGTTGCAAGATTTAGATTAGAAAAGCCTTTTCCTTTTAAAAAAGGAATAATTTTTCGATTAATTTCAGAAAAACCGACAAGCAATATAGATTGAGACTTTTGCTCTCCAAAAAAATAACGAATTAAATCCGCTATTATAGACTCCATAGAAACAAGACTTTTAGGAAGAGAATGGTCCGTTCGAATTAACTTCCCCAACTTTAAACTTTTTTGGAATATATAGTGAATGCAAAACGGAAGCTTTTGTGAGCATGCCGCTTTCTCATAAGCCTGTTTAACCTGCCTTTGAATTTCAGACTCTCCAAGAATCACACTATCTAAGCCTGATGCAACCTCAGCTAAATGTTTAAAACATTTCTCTCCAAAGTAGGAATACAGACTATTATCAGAAAATCCGCCAATCTTACTTTTCAACTCTGACAAAATAATAGAATGCCCTTCCGCTAAATTAACGCAGCTGAAATATATTTCAGTTCGATTGCATGTAGAAAGAACGACTAAAGAAAGTCCTAGCCCCTCTTCTAAAAGCCTTTGAGCCTCCCTAGCAAAATGCTCTCGAATCTCTAGATCCAATAGCTTATAATTCATTCCAACGAGAGCAACTTGCATGGATCTTCCTTACTTCAAAACCTTTTTATAATGCACCCGCTCAATAAATGTAAAAAAATATCTACTCGAGTTCTGCATTTAGAACTTCTTTGATGATTTCACTTCTAAAACCCCTTCTTAATAAAAAAAGAAAAAGATCCTTTTTCTTGCCTTTTTTCTGTATTAATTGCAAAGCAGCCTCTTTTTCTAAATTCCTCTTTTCCAAAGAGTTCCACTCAACAGGTTCTTGCAATACAGCCCTTTGCCACTTAGCTTTTGCATACATAAGGCCATGACCTCTTCTAATCTCTTTTTGAATACGGTTTTCCAGAATCTGCAAGTCTTCTAAAGCCCCTATTTTCTTGCAGAATGTAATAGTTTTAACAATAGTCTCATCAGAAATCCCCTTTTCTTGCATTTTTTGAACAAGTTCTGAAGTAAGAAGAGCTCTCTTACTTAAGGAATTTACAGCAAAAGACTTAGCGACTTTTTCTTCGATTTCAACAAAAAACAATTTAGCTTCATCTAAGGACCTCGCGAAAGACACCGACTTTAACTTCTTAAAAAACAATTGCTTATGAACTCTTCTCCAGACAACCCCTCCCCAAAGCAGAATAATAAAAAATGAATCATCTTGATCTAACACAACTTTTAATTCACACATAACACACCCGATAATTAAACAATTCGACAATTAATTAATTTAAACATATAATTAACTATATAAACAAACGTAATCAGGAGGTCTATTATGACAGACATGCCACCCGTAAATCCTAGCGGCGTACCCCTTACATCAACAGACTCTATTATGATAGAATCTGTTAATAAAAAAATAGGAACATCCGAATCCATATCAACTGAGCACTCTATATCAACTGACCATACTATGCCAACAGAAGCTCCTCCTTCAGATCGTGACCAAAAAATTATAGACGCTTTTTTCAATCTGCCACCCGATGGGGTTCCTGCTACAACAACTGAAGCGGCGCCTACTAGTGCAACACCTACTATTACAGCTTCCAGTCCAACAGACGCTGTTACAACAGACTCTACTACGGGAGAGGAAACTGAAGCATACTCCCAGCAGGTCACCTTTCTTTTAGCTTCCCCTTTTGTGCAAAACAGCCCTTCAGCTACTGCAGCCATTGAAGAAAATCCGGATAAAGCAGATCAAGGCATTGATACCTTTATGAAACAAAATAAGAAAAACAAAAAAGACTTAGAAAGCGCCCAAGACAGCGCTCAATCCGCCTTAGACTCCTATAAAGTGCCTGAAGCAGGAACTGACACTCAATCTTCCAAATACTCGGGATCTTAACTATTTTTAAAGGCTCATTTTATGATTGACCCAAACACGCCACCATCCTTCATGAGGCCCCCTACTTACACCCCTCACATGCTTGTGGACTCAGAAAACAAAAAGTTATCTCCTGATGGTCAAATAAGAGCGAACCTAGAAAGCAAATCCGTTGATAATTCCGGAGAAGTCTCAGACTCAGCTTGGGCTAAGATGTTCCCTGCAGGAGCCTCAAAAGAAGAACTTAAAGCATTTATTCAAATATATGTTCAAGATCTTATGCGAGAAATAAGACGCTCAGATAAAATACACAAAGAACATATGGCTGAACAAAAACGACAACAGGACATCGCTCGTTAATTTTTTTATTGATAAGCTCGTCAAAAAAATCCTTTATCTTTCTTCTTATAAGAAGATCTTTTATACTGCCTTCTTATGAACGATATTGAAACACTAGATATAATTTCCATTACACGAGAAGAGCTTGAACTTCGCCTCGATAAACTACTGGCATTAAGATACCCCAACTACTCTCGAACCTATTTTCAGTCACTCATGGAAAAGGGGCACATCTTAGTTAACGGTCTTTCTTGTAAAAAAAGGCATAAACTAGATCTAGATGACGAAGTAGAAATTTGTTTTGAATTGACTCCTGAAATTTCCCTTCAAGCTGAAAACATTCCTTTAGAAATCCTTTTTGAAGATGATGACATCTTAGTCGTCAACAAACCCGCAGGAATGGTAGTCCACCCAGCTCCCGGTCACCCAAACCATACATTTGTCAACGCATTACTATACCACTGCCAAAACCTCCCTATAGACCCCTTAGCGCCCTTGCGCCCAGGAATTGTCCACAGATTAGACAAAAACACTTCCGGGGCTTTAATGGCTGCTAAAACATCTTTTACACATAGAGCTCTAGTAGAACTTCTTAGTCAAAGAAAAGTTCAAAAAACATATAAAGCCATTTGCTTAAACGTCCCCACTCAACTAGAAATTATAGCTCCTATTAAAAGACATCCCACAAGACGACAAGAGATGGCCGTATGTCTGGTCGGAGGGAAGCACGCTATTACTAAATTACATGTCGCAGCAAAGAGTGAGCAAGCAGCTCTCTTAGATGTTAACCTTATCACAGGAAGGACTCACCAAATTCGAGTTCACTTAAAACATATCGGATGTCCTATTCTAGGAGATTCTATATATGGAAGCTTACCTGCTAATCAAAAATGGGGAATTCAACGACAACTTCTTCATGCAGAACACCTCTCTTTCATCCACCCTACAACTCAAAAAGAAATCCACATTCATGCCCCTTTACCTCCTGACATGCAAGAATGGATTGGTAAATTTTTTCCAAACTACTAAAAACCACACTTTATTAATTTATAGAAGCTCTCCGTAAACTAAAGCATAGAAAATCAAGAAAATTGTTTGTCTATTAACCTCGAAGATTTTACTCTCTTAAAAGACGTTCATTCAAACACAGGCAAATCCCATGCAACTTCCGCAAACTGACAAAAAAAACCTCTTACTTTTAGCTTCTTACCTCGATATTTGCCACGTTCATGCAAATCGCCTAAAAATGGCTCTTGCTCATATAGAACATTTACATCCTATGCAACCATCTACTTTTATGCAATTATCCGACGAAGAAGTATCTTATATGGAACTATTGATTAGTCGATTCTCTAAATTACAAGACGTTATTGGTTCTAAAATATTCCCTCTACTATTAAATTTACTACAAGAAGAACCCAAAGGAAATAATTTTTTAGACATTTTACATCAACTGGAAAAACTAGACATTCTTCCCTCAATAAAGTTGTGGATTGGCTTTCGAGACCTTCGAAATCACCTTACGCATGAATACCCAGAACACCCCGACATCATGGCAAATTACAGCAATCAAGCGATACAAAAAGCCCAAGAACTCCTCCTGTACTGGACAGACTTAAAAAATAAGATCTTAAATATTCAGGCAAAATGGGCAGAATATTTTCAATGACCATTAGATTAACACTCTCAGAAATAGAAGCGATCCAAAAAGCTTTCAAGCATTTTTTTCCTAAAGAAGATCGCCTGTGGATTTTCGGATCTCGAGTCGATCCCACAAAAAAAGGAGGAGACATCGATCTATTCATTGAAACGCATCTATCTGATCCTCAAATCATCAATGAGGTCCAGTTAAATTTTCTTATCCAGCTATACCATCAGATAGGGCTCCAAAAAATCGATATCGTCATCTATAGGCTGTCTTGCCCTACAACCTCACCTATTTACGACATCGCCAGACAAGAAGGTATTCAGTTAATCTAACTATATAGCCTTTATTAAAGATAAAGCATCTTCTATCCAAAATCCATCTTCAACACAACAAGTTTTGACGGGATTTATAAAGTCTTTATTTTACCCTTCGTTTTTCACCCTTACAAGGAAGGATAAAATAGCTTATTCTTATCCTTACAAGAAAGGACAGCACATAGTACTCATAGATCCTATGAATTTCCTGAGGCTGAAGGCCTGATCAAGGTAGCCATTGGAATCAGACGCTGCGGTAAAACATATTTTTTATTTCAGACAATCAGAAAGTTGCTATCACAAGGCATTCCACTTTCTCATATTTTATATATCAATTTTGAAGATGACAGAATTTTGCCGATGGATCAAAAGGCTATGGGCGCTTTGATTGATTCTTGGTATACTTTATATCCTGAACATCATAATCACCGTTGTTATTTTTTTTTGGATGAAGTTCAAAATATTGAAAAATGGGCTCTTGTTCTTAGGAGGATGTTAGATACAAAAGATGTACAGATTTATGTAACCGGCTCTTCTGCAAAGCTTCTAAGCAGCGAGATTGCAACCTCTTTACGAGGCCGTAGTTTGGCAGTAGAAATTTTTCCGTATAGTTATCCTGAATATTTAGTAGCTCACCAGTTAGATTTTCCAGCTGTCCCTTTTGGGAAAAAAATGCTTGATTATCAACGGAGTTATTTATTGCAATATTTTCAAAAAGGAGGGTTTCCTGGAGTTCAATCAATGCAGAAAAACGAGCAAATTGAAATTTTACAAAACTATGTGGAAACAGTAGCTTTTAGAGACATTGTAGAGCGTTATCAAATTACGAATATCTCCTTACTAAAGTATTTGATCCGTTTTTTACTTAAAAATATCGGAGCTCCCTTTTCTATTAATAAGTTTTATCATGACATCAAAAGCCAGGGATATCGAGTGGGCAAGGACACCTTATACCTTTATTTAACATATTTAGAAGATGCTTTCTTGGTTTTTACTGCCCCTCTTTTCACAGAATCTTTGCGTCAAGGAAAGACCTCCCCCAAAAAGGTGTATGCAGTTGACTCTGGACTCATCCAAGCTAATTCCTTTAATCTATCTGGTAATTTTGGAAAGTTTTTAGAAAATCAAGTCTATTTAGATTTGCGCCGTCAAAAGAAAAAGATTTTTTATTATCATACATCTGATGGATATGAGATAGATTTTGTCACCCAAGATATTCAAGGACGATATGAACTTCTTCAAGTTGTTTGGGATGCTAGCGACCCTAAAACTCTCGAAAGAGAATTGAGAGCTCTGGATCAAGCAAAAAAAGAACTTGGGTTTCCCGGAGAACTGGTCAATCTTACAACTTACCTAGAAAGGTTTGTCTTATTGAAAAATTAGAAAAAAAAGACTAACTATGTTAAAATTGCGGGGTCGCTGATCTTCACCTCTTTTGCTCTTCACAATTAAAAAGGCCTTTAGCTTTAAAATATCCTCTATAAATAAAAATTTCCATTGGACAAATTTTCCAATTACTGTATCCTCCTAAAGTGGTTTCTGCACTGAATTAACCGTGTGAACCTACGCATTTTTGAGCTCAAAAAAGGAGTCGAAACATCATGAAAGAATTTGTGGAATACATCGTGAAAAATCTCGTGGACCATCCAGATCAAGTGAATATCAATGAAATTGGTGGCACTCACACTCTCATTATCGAACTATCCGTGGAAAAGTCTGATGTGGGTAAAATCATCGGGAAAAAAGGAAAAACGATCAACGCGATCAGAACCCTTCTAATGTCGGTAGCAAGCCGAAATGGAATTCGAGTTAACCTAGAAATTATCGAAGACGAAAAAAAAGCTGATTAACTCAGCTTTTTTGGCAAATATGGCGCGATCATTGCTTTACGAGAATTCAATAATCCCGCCTTATACCTTAAAACTGCGACTGGAATAGAGATCTTACTCTCTTTTTCAGTCGTTGTTTTGATAACAGGTAAAAAGCTTTCATTAAAAATCATCTCTAATTCTTTTCCATTATCGCCTAAAAACTCTATTTCCATCGAGCTCTTTACAACCCCTGGAGATTCTTTAAAAGAATTTAAAAATATTTTCAAGTGCTCAACAGCCTGCTCTTCCTTCGGGATCCAAATCCAAAGCTCATCTTGATGATCGTAAATCACTTCGTGATCTGCATACACATCTTCCGCCCCTGGAACCGTGCTGATCATATGCATATGTAAATCGCAATCTTTTCTTTCTGAATAAAACGCCTTAGCAGCTAAAAACCATAAAGAACGAACTTCATTTACATAAGACCTGTAAAAAGGAAAGTTTTTAGCAAAAAGCTTAGTCTGACCTACTCTACAGCAACCATTTTGTACTTTCGTGTCTGCAAAAACACTAGACAACTCTCCTTTAACACATAAACGCAAGCTCTCTTCAACAGACTGTTCCTTTAACTCATAAATCTTCTTATAAAGAGAATACATGTCTTTATTTTGCAAAATTCGCTTAGAAGCTAGAACCACAAATTTTTCATCTCTAGGAAGATCTTCTAATGAAATAATCTCTGTCTCTTTTTTTAGCTGAATTGTTTTTAAACGATTAAGTAAGGAAGCCAAACAAAAAAGATCACGAGAAGACACTTTCGAAAGTAAATCCGTATCATCCAAAATAGCGTATACACACTGTAAATACTCTAAATATTCCCTGTCTGGATGAACAAAATACAAATCTTTTCTTTCATGTATAATATACTTTTGCAAAAGCTTATTTAAAATGCGGCAATGAGAAGATTCTGACAAATCCCCCTGCAATTCTTTAATCTGCTTTTTAACACCTATGAAATCGCAACCTGACATTGCATAAGGATCATTAAGCTTAAAAGCGAGCTCCGCCACAAGAACATTGGCAGATTGAGCATCTGAAATGACAACAGTAGATGCAGCAAATGTATTTAAAGAACTCTTATGATGATCCACAACGCTAATGACTTCAAAATAAGAGGGTATTTTAGTTTCTTCCCTGTTACAAAAATCTCTTAAAGAAACAGTTCCTAGTATAGACTTAAAAATCTCTACCGAAGGAATAATTCCTAAAGCAAATAAAGTCCCCTCTGAGTCAGCTGTCGTAACAGTAATATAGGAAAGGGTTCCCATCTTACTTCGAATCTCTTCCACTTCCGATCGAAGACTTACCACCTGCAAAGGATATCCAAAAACTTCTTTTTTAATCGAAAGAGCCGTCCCTAAATGATCGATATGAATTCGTAACGATTGAATTGCATCCTCTAAAGAAGTTATCACCTTTTCTAAGCTGGAAAAAATCTTAGGACGATCTTCTATTAAATTACCCTCTGTATAAAACAAAGAAGATGAAGACATCGACTCTAGAGAACGCCGAAAAACTCCAAATTCTAGAAGTGAAAGACGCTCCATCGCATCCCAAAAATTCCCAAAAGTAGCTTGCCACCCTTGAGAAACCCCTAAGACTTTAACTAAACACGCTTCTACATGTTTTTTTTGCTTTTCTGTAAACCCTTTCACAGGCTCGGATTCATTAAAACGAAGAGAATATATATTTTGAACCCACTGCACAACTAGAGCTCTGGTGACCACAGGCTGAGAAAAAAGCGTTATTAACTCCCTTTGGAAATAGGAAGAAAACCATCTTACACATCCACTTAGAAGCGTCGTAACCTTTCTCACTCCTTCAACATCCAGCTGCCTCCAATCGGCCAAATAACTGCCTTCTTTATCTACAAGAATAACAGCTCTTTGCTTTCTATCATAATCAAGAGCCTGTACCGATTCCTGAACGATTCTTTCCTCTAAACCCTCTCGAGTAAGCAGGTCTAAGGCAGATAAAGCTAAAGAATCTCTTGTCTTAGCAAAATGGTCAAAACATTTAGATCCTAATAAATTATAAAATAAACATTGAATTTCTACTTGAGCTTCTGGAGGCCCTCCAGGAATATTCCAAATATGCAACCCTTCGCCTACTCGAGCAGAAAAAGCGTCCACCCACCCCCAAAAAGATGCAACCGTGGTATCTAAATCTGGAGAAGAATGAGCTGTTACATAGTGAGAACCGGGATGTTTTTTCCCCATTCCAATAGGAAACAGAATCTGATAAGATTCTCTTGGGACATATCTACCCATAATCTTAGCTCGAACAAAGTAATTATCTTTACCCGTAAGCCCTGAAAAAAGGTTCAACCAAAGTTCAAATTTAGAAAAAGAATAGGAATCCAACAACTCTAGTTCGTTTACGCAGTAAATAAACTCATTAATAGCTCTTAGCAAAAAGCAAGGCGCGGGGGTATCTTGAATAAAACGCAATAAAAGTTTGTGTACCTTTTCTGCCTTCTGTCTTTGTGTAAGCTTAAAAAAATGTACATCTTGAAGATTATCCATCCCTTCTTTCAAAAAAGGGAATTTGAATAATTCCAACGAAAAGTCGCCTAAGCTCTGATTAGAAGAATAGTCTTTTGAACTCATATGATCCTTGGATTTATCTTAACCAAAAAACTCACGTGAAAGCAACAAATAAAAGAATTGGACTGAGCTGGACTCGAACCAGCGACCACCCGCTTAGAAGGCGGGTGCTCTATCCAGCTGAGCTATCAGTCCAGAATAATGCAAATAGTCTACAAAAACAGAGACTTTTAAAGCAATTACATTTTAAATAGTAAGACACTATACAAGGAAAAAACAATGCCAACTTACATCGGACTCATTGGGGCTAACGGGAAAATGGGACAAATAATCATATCCTGTATTTTAAAAGACCCCGAACTTTCCCTTCGATGGCAACTAAGCTCTCAAAGCCCTAGAAACTCTCTCTCCCCAGTAGATGTCATTATAGATTTCTCATCTCTTAGCTCACTACAAAAGAACTTGCGTTTAGCAGAATCAACACAAACTCCCATCGTCATAGGCACCACAGGGCTTCAAAAAGAAGAAAAACAAGCCCTATTAAATTCTTCCTTAAAAATCCCTGTCTTTTGGGCTCCGAACTTCAGTTTAGGCATGGCTATTTTCATCCACGCTATAAAAAAGCTCTCCCCTCTACTTAAAAAAAAGTTTACTCCTGAAATTTCTGAAACGCACCACGTTCACAAAAAAGACAGCCCTAGTGGATCCGCCTTAGCAATGGCTGAAGCTACCCAAACAGGATACTCCGCCTTACCTCCAATTCAAAGTTTTCGAATCGGAGAAGTAATCGGGGAGCATTCCATTTCTTTTTCAACTATTGATGAACGCTTTACGCTGCAGCATCAAAGCCTATCTAGAGATGTCTTTGCACTAGGTGCCTTGGAAGCTGCTAAATTTTTAATTGGCACCCCCCCTAAGCTTTATCAAATGGAAGATCTTCTTTAAAACGTTTTTAACATTGACCTTCACTAAGACAATCTCGTATCCTCTTAGGTCATACCATTATTGTATTTAGGAATATTCTTTTATGATTGATCTAGATCTAACCCAGTTTAAAATAGGCAAAAAACACCCTTTTACTATTTTATCAGGACCCTGTGTCATTGAAAGTGAAGATCATGCGCTATTTACAGCCCAAACCCTAAAAGAAATCTGCACAGCCTTAGACATCAATCTTGTTTACAAGTCTAGCTATGATAAAGCCAATCGATCCTCTTTTCACTCTTTTCGCGGCCCCGGACTAGATGAGGGCTTACGGATTTTAGAGAAAATAAAAAAAGAATTTAACATCCCTGTCCTAACAGATGTCCACTCTTGCGAAGAAGCTAAAGCTGCGGGATCTGTTTGTGATATCATTCAAATTCCCGCATTCCTCTCTAGACAAACAGACTTAATCATAGCAGCAGCAGAGACCGGCGCTATCATTAACGTGAAAAAAGGCCAGTTCATGGCTCCTTGGGATATGGGCAATGTCGTACAAAAAATCCTATCTACCGGCAACGAAAAAATCATGCTTACAGATCGGGGATCTAGCTTTGGATATAACAATCTTGTCAGTGACATGAGATCTATCCCTATCATGCAAAAATTTGGATTCCCCGTATGCTTTGACGCCACACATTCTGTACAATTGCCAGGTGGCAACGGAAGTTCTTCCGGCGGACAAAGAGAATTTATCCCAACTCTTGCTAAATCCGCTATCGCAGCCGGCTGCGACTGTCTTTTCTTAGAATCCCATCCGGACCCATCAAAAGCATTAAGCGATAAAGACTCTGTAGTTCCTTTTTCAGCTCTCCCCGATCTTTTAAGGGTATTAAAAAAACTCTATACCGTTGTGCAAGGAGAAGATGTATGTTTCGCTTCCCTTCTTGGATAAGCGCTTTAGGAGTTTTCTCTATAGCAACTCTATGGATGACCTATCTTTGCCACTTTAAAGAAGGCTCTCTTTCAGAGTCTCAAAGATCTATTTTAAAACAATCTCTAGAAGAATCATCTATTGCTACTGCACAACAAACTAGAAAAAGGATCCGTAAAGATATTTGGATCTCCCAGCCAAACCACCAAAGACTTCAAAATAGACTAGATAGCGAAAAATCCTATCTCACCTTAAGTCCTAAAAAAAATTCTATAGAGATTGTAGAACAACTCTATAACGTAGAATGTTGGAGCCAAGAAAAAATTTACACTGTAAATAAAGCCCCTCTTTATCAAATGCGCGTTTTAAAAGCCAAAGAAGGCACTTATAAATATCAAACACAAACATTTGAAGCCTCAACAGCCGCCTTAGCTTTATATAAGATACCAGGAATTTCGCTTATTACTAATCTTCAAAATCATCAAGCTTTTCTAGAAGGCACAGCCGAAGAAATTTCTTTTGTAGTTGAAAGCGGAGTTCCTTGCTTTCAAGCCCATCAGTTTAAAGCATCTTTAAGCCCTGGAGGCCGATCATGATCAAAAAAATTACACTACTCTTTTTATCTACATCCTTCCTCCTGGGAGACACTCTTCCTTTAGAGAAAAATCAACTCTCATCCACTAAGGCTTCTTACGATGGAAATGCCCTTATTTTACAGGGGAGGGTCCAACTTGACCACGGGCTCGGAAATATGTGCGCAGATCAAGCTTTCTTGCAAAAGCAAGAAACCGGTAAAGATTTCCCTTTTTCCTTAATTCAACTAAAGAAAGAAGTTCTTCTTTCTTTAAAAAACAAAGCAGAATTACGCTGTAACTTAGCAGAACTTGACTTTAACGACTTAAAAGGAACACTTTCTGCTGAAGAACAAGAAACAGTCTCTTACAAAGATTTTTTAAAAAAAGAAGGGGACCTTCTTATCCCTTTCTATCTAGTCAGTCAATTGATTGACTTGCAATTTTCTAAAAAGGAAATTCCTTCTGAAGCTTCTCAATATGAGATTCAATCCTTAGTTGCTAGAAAAAAAGTTCAAATTGATTATGCCAAAGAGTTCATATTACACGCTGACGAAGCCTCTTATCATAATAGCGGAATCGTTCAAGCCTACCCGACTTCGGAAAAATCTCGATGTAAATTATCTTATCAAGGTGAAAACATTGAATCTGAGCTAATTCAGATCAACACAAAAACCAGTCAACTTCAGATTCAAAACCCTATTGGCGCTATCCCCTCTCAATTATTTACTCAAAGCCAAATAAGTCCACTTTCTTTTCGCTGTGGAAATTTATTTTGGGATCATGAAAAAGAAATTCTTATTTTAAAAGATCACGTGTCCATTCAAGAAAAGGTTCTAGGAACCTTATTTGCAGAAAAAGAAATCCGCATAGAACAAGGCTCTCGTAAAGAAAAAAAATTCGTAAAAACCGTGCATATTGATGGAGTGAGCCGCTTGGAACATGAAGACCCCTCTTCTGGATGGATGCATAAAATCTCTTGCTTCGGATCTTTACATATAGCTGGTGATAAAGGGTTAATCACACTTACAAGTCCACCTCAGATAGAAAAACAACTTTGCTATCAAGATCTAGATGTTATCCTTCACGCAGATAAAGCCTCGATTGAATATGAAGACTCTTCAGACTACAAACCCTTATCCCTTACATTACAAGGTAACGTAACTATTAAATCTACGAACGGACCTTTTCGCCAAGGGTTAGCTGACAGACTTACCTATAGCCCAGACACTCAAACTGTTATTCTTTCAGCCTTACCGAAAAAAAGGGTTCTTTTTCGAGATGAAGAACAAAACCTCAACATGAGCGCACAAGAAATTCACCTAACAAAAGATCCTTCCACGCAAAAAATGCAGGCCAAAGGGATTGGCAATGTTAAATTTTTACTTTCTATAGAAGAAAGCGATCTATTAAAAAACCGTTTTTTCCCAGCCTCTGAGGAGCCTAAAAATGCCAGTTAACCAAGAACTCCCTCCGCTCCTAAGCATTGAACACTTGCACAAATCATACGCTGGCAAACCGGTTGTTAACAATCTCAGCTTTCATGTTAACTCTGGAGAAGTAGTCGGGTTACTCGGTCCAAATGGCGCAGGAAAAACAACCGCCTTTTACATGACAATGGGGCTCATTCGACCTGATGCTGGAAAAGTTTTTTTTTCAGGAATAGATATCACCCAAATACCGATCCATGAACGTTCGAAAATGGGAATGGGATATTTAGCTCAAGAACCCTCTGTTTTTAGGCAACTTTCCGTGGAAGACAATATTCTCTGCATCCTGGAAACCCTTTCCATCTCCAAAGAAGAGCAAAAAAGCCGATTGAATGACCTTCTTCACGAACTAGGACTTACCCCTCTTGCTAAGAAAAAAGCATGTACCCTTTCAGGGGGAGAAAGAAGAAGGCTAGAAATTACAAGAGCTTTAGTTACCTGTCCTTCTCTCCTCCTCCTTGACGAACCTTTTGCCAACATTGACCCCATAGCGGTTCAAGATGTAAAAAAAATGATTCTTCTTCTTAAAGGCAAGGGAATTAGTGTTCTAATCACAGATCACAATGCACGAGAAATTTTCTCCATTGTAGACCGCAGCTATCTAATGGGCGACGGTACTGTTATGATTTCCGGAACTGTAGAAGAATTACTACAAAACCAAAGAGCCAGACAGGCTTATTTTGGAGAAGATTTTCACATTTAAGAAAAAGCAGTGAGAATAATCTCGAATCAGACTAGAATCTTTGTAACACCCATTTAAGGAGAATTACTATGGAACAAACCCTATCTATTTTAAAACCAGACGCAGTAGCAGCTAATAACATCGGAAAGATCATTGCTCTTTTTGAAGCAGCGGATCTCAAAATCATTGCAGCTAAAATGAAACATTTGACAAAAGAAGAAGCTCAAGCATTTTATGCTATCCACTCTCATCGTCCATTCTTCCAAGACCTCGTTTCTTTCATGATTTCAGGACCTGTTTTAATCCTTGTCTTAGAAGGAAATAATGCCATTATGAAGAATAGAGATCTAATGGGAGCAACAAACCCTAAAGAAGCAAAAGCAGGTACTATCCGTGCTGAATTTGCTGAAAGCATCGACAAAAATGCAGTTCATGGTTCTGACAGCGCAGAAACGGCTCAAACAGAGATCCCTTTCTTCTTCAAGCCTCAAGAACTCTTTTCAAGATAATCTTCCCAAAAAAAGGCGCTTTTATAGAAAAGCGCCTTTTTAAAACCTTCTAAACATCACGCTTCATCAGGTTTTTCTAATAAATCTCTTAAATCCACGACTCGATAAAGAAGTGAACTCTCTTCTACCTTTGAAGACACTCCACCGACATGAAAAAGAGCGAGAGCTTAATTCATTTTTGCTAAATTTTAATTCACAAACCACCATCAGCCTTCCATTGTAAAAAGCGGTTTATTCGGCCTCACCTGCAATAAGAACTCTTCACAGGGAATACAAAGAACTCCGTTAATTACAACTCTCTTAGATCCTCGATATAAAAGAAGGGGTGTGCATTCCGGATAATCCTTACAAAACTCCTTAAGTCCCTGTACATCTCCTCTAAATGCCTGCGTATTATTTTTTACTTCAATAGCAAAAAAGCCGGTTTCTCCATAGACAACGAAATCTACTTCAACCCCTGAGCGCGTTCTCCAAAAAGAAAGACTCCATAAGCCCTTTTGCACCTCAACCCAATAGCGCAGATGATGAGCTACAAGACCTTCCAAGGCAGCCCCCTCACTTTCTTCTACAGAGTCCAGTGGTCCTAAAGGTCTTAAAGAACGAAAAACGCCTGCATCAAAAAAATAAAACTTATGATGAGCGGAAAGAGCTCTTTGAGCTCTTTTTGTAAAGACCTGCAAAGAAAAAGAAAGAAGTAGGTCCTCTAGAATCTGTAAGTAGCTTTCTACAGTTTTACGACTTACAGAACATTCTCTTGCAATATTTGTTGTATTCAAAAGAGATGCATGAGAAAGACTTGCAACCTCCATAAATCTAGCAAAATTCCCTACCTGACGAACTAGGCCTTCATTTTGAATTTCTTCAACAAGATACATGGCCGCATAAGTTTTTAAGGTGCTTTCTGGAGATTTAGCTTTTAGCACAAGAGGTAGAAGTCCTACTTGAAGAGTCTGCTTCAAGGAAAATTGATCTTGCAATTCTGCTGCTATAAAAGGATACATCTTACACAGTAAAGCCCTTCCTGCCAGCAAGTCGGCTCCTAAACGTTTTAATTTACGAGCACTTGAGCCTGTTAAAATAAATTGAATGCCAAGCTTTTGTTCAATAAGCAAATGAATAATAGAAAGCATCTCGGGGATTTTTTGAATTTCATCAATGATAACGACCTCTACTTTGCCTTTTCCTTTTATGGTTTCTATTAGTCTTTCCGGAAAAGGACTATAAAAACGAAATTCTTCCAGATCTAATAAATTGATCCATAGAGCGTCCGGATATCTCTGCCTTAGCCAGGTCGACTTACCAGTGCCTCTTGGACCAAATAAAAAATAACTATCCTCTGGGGGAGAAAAAAAACGGGAAATAAGATCCATTTTACACCTTATAATGCCTAATAGAGGCTCAATATGGCATAATAAGGCACGTTTTGTCTATAAAAATCTAACTTTATGCAACATACAACGCCTATTGTAGTCTAAATACGGCATAATGGATTACATTTTCGCGTAAATTCCAAGCCTTTCCAAAAAACTCTAATGTTAGGTTTAAAAGAGAGTTGTGCTTGAAAAAATGTACAACCTGACTAATAAAGTCTCAGCCGCAAAGGCCCTTTACATCTGAGGGACATTTTAATGACACAACCCCATTATTAGGACGAAGGTGGAGTATCTCCCCACGTTATACTTGTAACATTGCCACTGCTATCTATGTCTTCGGTTATAGTATTGTTCAGCGACAATTAGGACTGCCGGTTCGTATTGCCTCAGATAAAAATGTTACTATTAAAGAAGTGTTGCCTCAATTAAAATCTTACTTGTTTGTTATCCAGAATAAGACTCCATATTGTACATTTAAATGCAGTTTCGACCAAAGATGAATAAAAAAACATTAGAGGAGAAAAACTCTTTCTGTTCATTTTTTTGGGGTGCGGGGGCTTCTGCCCCGACTCCTCTTTTTTTATATTTATCTTGTTTCCAATTCCCAACCGAAGAGTTTGATGCTTGCATCATACTTGAAGGACGGGAGCAAATAAAACACTCTCTTCTAATCATTTTTTTAAAAATACATCCATTATCAACTCAAGTTGAAGTAAATAGGTTTATCTATAAGAATAAGAGTTTTTCCTGGCAAGTTGTCATATTTGAATTCTCCCTCGTTACTACTCCAGTGTACCATCCTTTAAAGCTCCATTGCCAGCCGAGCTAGCAGCCGACAGAAAGTAACTTTGATCCTGAGGTTCCCTATGACTTTCTCTCCACTTAGCTATCCGACGATGCAGAGTCCTTAAATTCTTTCTAGAATAAACCTTAGGATCTTGCTCTATAAGTTCTTTAAGGAGTTCTGCTGCTGTGCAATTGAGACCAATAGCTAACCTAAGTCTCAAACTATCCCATACCTTTTCAAATGGATCTTCACGAGTATGATAAGTTCGAGCCCCTAAAGGTTTTCTAGGTTTTGGTGTGCGTCGATATTGCCGAGGAGCTTTAACTCTTCCTGGTGTTGGTGGAGTTGTTTCATTTATGGGATTTGGTTCTAATTTTATTACTTCACCTTTCCAAGCATGTTGCCAGAATTTACCTTGAAGCTCTTCCATACGAAGCAATAAAGTTGCTGGATCAAGAGTTTCATATTGAGCTGTCAACTTAGCCTTAATCTCAAGACTTACATGCGCAGAAGCTTCTAGTCTTTGGTAAGGCGTTTGCGCTCGATCATAAGATTTATGTATTTTTGATCCTTGACGCTCTTTGGATATCAACTTCATTGATGGTTGAAAAAAATTAATATAAAGCCTCATAACTGCATACAGATTTGCTAGGGCTCTCCAAGCAGCAACTCCTTCATAACGATCATACCCAATTAATTTCCTCACAATTGACCCATTTTTTTCCTCTACGTGAGCCTGGTCATTTTTGCGATAAGGACGCGAGCGCGTAAATGTAATGTGTTTTCTTTCACAAAAATTTAGCAGCTCATAATTGATAAATTCACTTCCATTATCTGTGTCTAATCCTAGTAAGGGAAAGGGGATAAGTATCTGCAAAGCTTCCAATCCTTCAATAACAGGAGCTTCACCTTTAGAAATAAGAGAAGCAAACTCCGTCCATTCCGACGAAATATCAGTCAAAACCAACCTATTTAAAAAGGGTCCATCTGCCCGGGGGCCACAGTGAGCCACAAGATCGGCCTCCATAAAGCCAGGAATGACATTGTTCCAATCCGCAAAAGTACGTACTTTAATTTGCTTTTTTAATAAACTTCCAGGTTTTGTTGTGCTGATAGCACGAGATTGCTCTTGTCTATTTGACAAGAGCAATCTGTCCATTGTCGACGCACTAATATGTAATAATTTAAAGCGAACCTCTGGAGGTAAAGATAGATGCCCATAATCCTCTAATTTACGTAAGAGTTCTGGTAAAAAAGGGACTAATCTTTTAGAGCAGATATAATTAGCAGCTTTCTAGACTGTTAGTAACCCTTGGCATACTTCTGGTCCATAGATAGGTTTTCTATGGACCTTTTGACTGATAGGTGTCTTTACTTTGCCAAGTAAGTTGATGGCATATTTTCGTTCATAGCCTGTGGTTGCAATGAATCCATCTAAAATCTTACTTTTCTCTTTCCAACACGATTCTCTATAACGTTTTCGAACTTGTTCTAATAATTCTTTGCGCAATTCTAAACTTATGCGATTTTCCATAATAGCCTCCTTAAATCAACCTAAAAATGGTTTGATTTTATTTGAAGCAACACTTAGTAAGAAGTAAGATTTCCAGTGAGTCAATGCGACCGGCAAAGATAATTGTCGCCGACCGGTAAAGATAATTGACGCAAAACAGTTAACATCAAATATTAAACACGTGAAATTAAAGACTTAATTAAGAAAAGCTAAAATAACTACCTACGTTTCAGCAGATTAAGAAAGCAATACAACAGTAAATTAAAGCATTTTAAGATTACTGCTTTTTAATTATGCTAAGCAATCCATGATGATCACTTATAGCCGAATGAGGCCTCTTTAGATCATTCATAGGAACGCGCTCTGTATTCATCAAGAAATTTTGATTAGACGCTTTCCATAGTAGGGAATAATCTAAAATTTGAAATTGCGGATCTATAGCTTTAGGATCCTTAGCCTCTGAAAGTAGATAATTAGTAAAATAATAGGTACAGGTACTGTTTCCTTCGTTTACACCTTCTGGATTTTTGTTATAATCATCATAAAAATAGGTATGTAATAGCTCTTCAGTGGGTTCTTTCGACCCTAATGGCACATTCAAATCGCCACAAAGAAAATACGGCATTATTTCGTTAGCCTTTCGCTCATCCTTTTGAATCTTTTCTATAATCTGTTTAGATTGTAAAACGCGAATTTTAGTAAATTGCTCTTCGTCCAAAGGCTGCATGTGAGTTACATAAATATGAGCTGCAACTCCAGGGTTCTTTTTTAATATGAAATCAAAAAAACCTTGATTCACAGGAAACCCTCTATCTTCAAAAAGTGTAAACTGAGGATCTTGTATCGGATATTTACTAGCTACAAAAAGACCGCTTGGCATTCCAACTGATTGAAACGAAAGACCTAAAAATCTAGGGCCTATTAAACCATAAAAATACTTGTAATCATTTTTTAGCTCATCATATAAACCATAAAAGGCATCTTCAGAAAACACCTCTTGCAAGCACACCACATCCGCTTTTGTCTTGATCACTTCTTTTGCTAACGGCTTTACTCTCTGTTGCCAAGGAAGCGTTGCTCCGCCATATAAGTAAGGAAATGCATCAGGGATAAAGCAAGTATTTAATGTTAAAATAGAAATCTCTTGAGTGTATTTCAATTTATTTATCTGCATAGGACTTTCAAGATGTATAAAAGCTGATCTTTCCTTATTTGAAAAAAAAGACTTTAACGAAATAATTTTCTCTTGAAATCCCACAGCATTAAAACTATCGAGTAAGCTATACACTCCCTCTCTTTCATACGGAGTCAACGCTTCATTAGCATGAAAAGATTTTTGAATGTATGTCATTAAAGAATCGTATAATTCTTTATTTTTTATGACGGAAGCTTGCAAAAAATATTTAAACTTTTCGATTCCCTTAACAGCCTCTTCTTGACAATCTGGATTATTCCCTGAAATATATGACAACACACGGAAACAACTGACAATTTCATTAGAAAGTCGATTCCAAGGCTTTAGCATTTTCCCTGAAATATCTTCTTCTTTTGCCGTATCAATGATCTGTTGAATTCTTTCTGTAGTCACTTCTTGAACATCATCTACATAGCGCTGAATCTCTTCTGAAGTCTTTGGAAGTGCTTTTACAGGAGCTGGACTATCACCAAAAGAAAAACTCGTTGTAATAATAAAAAAAAGA